>JAOBWF010000432.1 GCA_025463215.1 Acidobacteriota bacterium
GCGCTGCTGCTGACCGACAACAAGGGCATGGCGACCACCGGGCTCGATCCGGTGGATGTGCGCCCCGCGCAAAGCGGCCTGCCCGATCTGCCCATTGCCGCCAACGGCCATGTCAGCCTGGACGATGAAGCGGTGGCGCCGGATGGCAAGGGCGGTTTCTGGGTCAGCGATGAGTATGGCCCTTACATTTACCGTTACAACGCCACGGGCCGCATGATCGGCGCCATCCGTCCGCCCGACGCCTTTATTCCCATGCGTGACGGCAAGGAGGATTTCTCCTCCAGCAATCCGCCGATGGGCGTCCTGTATGACCGCGGCAATCCGGTGTCGGGCCTCCATAACAATCAGGGCTTCGAGGGCATGAGCGTCTCGCCCGACGGCAAGACCCTCTTCGTGGTGAACCAGAGCGCGCTCAGGCAGGATCTGGACCCCGGCGCCGTAAAAAGGACGCGCCGCACGGTGCGATTGCTGGCCTACGACATCACCGGCACGCCGAAACTGATTCACGAATATGCCGTTCTGCTTCCGACCTATCTGGAAGACGACATGGTCAACATCGCTGCGCAAAGCGAACTGCTGGCAATTGACGATCACCGCCTGCTGCTTTTGTGCCGAGACAGCGGTGGCGGTTTTGCCAGCAAGCGGGCGGAGTCGCTTTATCGCAAGATCGAGCTGATTGACACGCGTGGCGCCACGGACATCGCCGGCAAGTATGATGGCCGGGCGGACAGTATCGCGCCCAAGGGCGTGCTGCTGGGCGGCATCGTGCCGGTCAAGATGACGGACTTCCTTGACCTCAACGACAACGCACAGCTGGGCCGTTTCGGCCTGCACAATGGCGAGCCGTCGGACAGCCACGACCTGTACGAAAAGTGGGAAAGCATGGCCCTTGGCCCCACCGGCAAGCCGGGCGAGTACATCCTTCTGGTCGGCAGCGACAATGACTTTATTACCCAGCATGGCCACATGGCCGGCAAGGACTATCGGGATGCGGCCAGCGCCGATGTCGATACACTGGTATTGGCCTGGCGCGTGACACTGGCGCAATAGTCAGCGCTCGCCGTTGCAGGCTGCTGGAAAGTCGTTCGGAGCAGGGCATTTCAGCCCGTCAATCGGCCGGCATTTTCACATTGTGTCGCGCGCGGGCGGAATTTAGTGTCCGCTGCAACCCGGACACAAGAGCTGCACCATGACGGCATCCGATGGCATCGCGAACCATTTGTTCCATCCCGTCCGGCGGCTGCTTGCACTTGTCCTGCTGGCGGGCATTTTCCCGCTGCTGTTCTGCGCGCCGGTCCAGGCGCGGCCGCGCGACGAGGCGATGGCCGGCGCCTATCACTGTGCCGCGATCGGCGATTCCCGGCGCTGGCTCGATTGCTATTATGGCGCGGCGCAGCCTGTGCGCGGCGCACTGGGCATGAAGCCCGCGCCGGCGGCGCAGACAAACCTGGTTTCGGCGCCCCCCGCCGGTGTGCCATCGGGCGATATCGGAGTGCGTGACGCCGTCATGCGCGCCGCTGCAGGCTGCGCAGTCCAGCCGGACGAACGCGGCTGGCTGGACTGTTATTATGCGGCCGCCCAGCCGATGCGGGCGACCCTGCATCTGACACCTGCGCCGCAGGTTGCGCCCATGCCGCAGGTGATGGCAGCGCCGCCAGGGCAAACCAGCTTCGCAAAGCCCGCGCCCGTGCCGGATGGCGTTCCTTTCCTGTCGCGGATGGCGACCTACAGTTTCGACAAATACGGGTTCTTTACCGTGACGCTTGCCAACGGACAGGTGTGGCGGCAGGTGGACGGCGATACCACCTACGCACATTGGAGGAAGCCGGCGTCCACCTACACGGCGCATGTGACCTCGGGCTTCCTGAAGAGCTACAATTTCCAGGTCAAGGGATTGCCGGGACTCTACAAGGTTCGGCGCATCTCCTAGCTCTCGCCGGTGGTTTTGCGCATGCGCGCGGCGTTGTGCACTGCGATGGTGCGCACGGGGCCGGTAAATTCCGCGAAATTGCTTTGTAAAGGTTATGGAAAGAATGCCTCGCGTCCGCCCCATCATCCGGCGCGAGGCCGATCGCGACCTGTGCAGATAATGCTGTATTTACAGGGCTAACGCGCGATATTCCGGGCCCGGACGAATGTTCCCTTCCGCATCGGGCAGTTCTTTCGCGCTGCATCACTGCCGTGGGGCATGTTGACAACAACATTGCTTCCAAGAAATCCTTTTGTGAAGCCAGCCCGCTTGAAGGTTGGACCGCAAGACTGAGGGATGCCTGAAAAAAACGGAACGCGGTGCGTGCGCAGCTTTGCGCGCGTGCCTGCATGATCCAATAAAATCAGAGGGGAAGTCATGAAATTCTCACGCACCGCGCTGTCCTACGGCGTTTCACGCGCCGCACTCGTCACCTCGATGCTTCTGATCTCGCAGGTCGCCAATGCGCAGCCGACGGAGCAAAATGTGGAATCCGTGACCGTTACCGGCACCAATATCCGCGGCGCCGTGCCGGTCGGCAGCCACGTCGCCACGGTGGGCCAGCAGGAAATCGAAGCCCTCGCGCCGACCAGTGTGACGGGCGTTCTGGCTTCGCTTCCCCAGCTCAGCACGTCGGGCACCGCGGCCCAGGGCGAGAATTCCTACACCTTCTATTCGCCCAACATTCACAATCTCGCCGCCAGCGCTTCCAACTCCACGCTGGTGACGGTGGACGGCATGCGCATCCCGGGCGGCGGCTCGCAATGGGCGCAGTCCGACCCCAACATCATTCCCGTCGTGGCGCTGCAGCGCGTGGAAGTCCTGGCCGATGGCGCCTCCTCGATCTATGGCTCGGACGCGGTTTCAGGCGTGGTGAACTTCATCACCCGCAGGAGCTTTGACGGCATCCAGCTGGACGCCCAGGCGGGCTTCGGCAATGGCTACCAGACCGACAATCTGGACGTGCTGTGGGGTACCCATTGGGACAGCGGCAATGTCTTTGTCGCCGCCGCCTATGCCTTCGGCACCAACATCACGCTGGCGGATCGTCCCTTTGTCAGCCGCGGCGACTACACCTCCATCGGCGGCAACAACCAGCAGTCCACGGCCTGTCCGACCGCGTCCATCCATCCCACCACGCCCGCGACTTCGGGCAACACCTACTGGTTCATGGGTCCGACCGGCGCGGGTTTCGCCAATACCCAGGCGGCGCGCCCCTGCAACAATTCGATCTATGGCGATGTGCTGCCCCAGACCCAGCGCACCAATGCGATGATGAAGGCGACGCAGGACTTTTTCGGCGGCCGCCTCACCATCTCCGAAACGCTGGTCTATAACGACCTGCACACCATCCAGCAGAGCGGCCCCGGCACCCTGACCGCCACGGTGTACGGCCCGACGTCTGGCAAGGCCGGGCAGATCAATCCCTTCTTCCAGGTCCCCACCGGGGCCCCCACCACCAGCGTCGAGCAGGTGTCCTGGGTGAACCGGCTGTCGCCGCTGCCGACCCTGACCACCACCGAAGACGTGATCTACAATCGCTTCAACGCCACCTATGCGATCAATGACAACTGGCATTTCGACCTGGACTGGGTGCTGGGCCAGAACAACTATATCAGCAGCACCACCAACGGCTTCTGCTCGTCCTGCGC
>JAOBWF010000339.1 GCA_025463215.1 Acidobacteriota bacterium
TCCTGGAACCACATGCCCGCGATGAACAGGAAGTTCCAGCGATCCGCCCGCCGCTTGGCGATGTCGTCCATCGTCCGATCGCCTTCGACCTTGCCGTACTTGCCCTTTTCGGCCGCCTTGGTGGCGCCGAAGGTCTTGTCGAACTTCTTGAGCAGGTCGGTCAGCTTGAAGTGCGTCGGCGAGTTGAACGAGTCGTAGTTGCGGACGACCGCGAGCGCCATGCCGAAGTTCGACCAGAAGCGGCTGCGGCCCGCGTCGGTGACCTGCTGCACGTCCCTGGCGAAGCGCTCGGCCTTCAGGAACTTGGTGACCGGCACCGCCTCCTTGGTTTCCTTGTCGATCATGATCGCCATGCCGATGCCGCAGTTCGGGTGGCAGCCGCACGTCAGCTGACCGAACTCCTTCTCGGCGCCGTGGGTCACGTCGGCCCAGTCGGTGAAGCTGCCCATGAACGAGATCGGGAACCAGTCGCGGATCGGCTCGCCGATCCCGGTCTGATTCTTGACGTCGTGCGCGAGGTGCGACAGCGTGTAGCGCTGCGCCGCGCGGCGTTCGGGCGTGACTTCTTCGTCGCGGCCGGTGAACGACACCGGCTGGAACGACAGGAAGTTGATCGTCTTGGGATTGTCGAGCGCGAACTCGATGATCCGGCCGACCTGCTCGTTGTTGACGCCGTTGACGATGGTCACGACCGGCACGATGTCGACGCCGTTGCTGTGCAGGTTTTCAATCGCCCGCAGCTTGACGTCGAACAGGTTGCCGACGCGGCGGTGCGCGTTGGCGGCGTTGCCGATGCCGTCGAACTGGAGATACGCGTAGCGCAGGCCCGCTTCGGCCGCTTCCTTGGCGAACTCGGGGCGCTTGGCGAACTCGATGCCGTTGGTCGCCGCCTGAACGCTGTTGTAGCCGACCTTGCGCGCGTAGCGGACGGCGTCGAGGAAGTAGGGCGAGATCGTCGGCTCGCCGCCGGAGAACTGCACCGACATCTGCCGGCGCGGCTTGATGCTGATCGCGTTGTCCAGCACCGTCTTGATGTCTTCCCACGACAGCTCGTGGACGAAGCCGACTTGGTTGGCGTCCATGAAGCACGGGTCGCACATCATGTTGCAGCGGTTGGTCAGATCGACCGTGAGCACCGAGCCGCGGCCGTGCTGAATCGTGCTGCTGCCGTGGTTGTGGAGCTTCTCGTCGTTGTGCGCGCGGATGTCGCGGCCCGGGAACACTTCTTCGAGGTGCTTGAAGAATGCCGTGTCCATCGCCATCACGTCCTCGAAGTGGCCGTGCAGCGGGCAGTCCTTGACCATCAGGATCTTGCCGTCGCGCTCGAGGATGGTCGCCTTGATTTCGCCGACCTTCTCGGTCAGCAGATCGGCGACGTCCTTCTTGCCGTCGAGAATCGCCTGGCGCGCTTCACGCGTGCAGGTGGGGCATAGCGAGTCGGTCTCGCGCGGCCAGCCGAGCGGCGGTTTGGTCTTCTCGTACGACTTGAGCAGCGGCTTGTCCGACCACTTCGGGATGAACGATGGCCGCTGATTAATCTTGTTCAGGTTGTTGAACACTACCCAGGCGCCGTTGGCGGCGAGGGAGAGCCCCTTTTCCACGAACTTAATAGGCTTGTGCATGCGGTAAATAATAGAGGACAAACGCGTTAGCGGATTACGTTTTCAGCGAGCGGGCATTAGCGCCCCTGAACGGGCCGGGATCGCGCGCCAACGGTCAATATCCGACTCTTTATGTCGGACATTGGCAAGCGCCTCAAATGCCGATCCGCAGCTTCAATTCGCGCACCCGGTCCCGAGCCACGCTCAACTCCGTCTTCCTCTCGTCTTTCAACCGCACCAGCACGCCGCCGTCCACCGCCGGAAACAGCTCCTGCACGAACCCGATGTTCACGAGCGTCGCGCGGTGGATCCGCGCGAAGCGGCGCGCGTCGAGCTGGGTCTCGAGCTCGGTCAGCGTGTGGTCGATGACATGCTCGTGGCCGTTGACGACGGCGAACGTCAGCTTGTCTTTGGAGATGAAGTGGCTGATCCGCGCGACGTCGAGCACCGTCGTCCGCTCGCCGACGCGTGAGGCGATGCGCTCGAGGCGGCGCGTCGGCGAGAGCTGCGCGGCGAGCTCGCGGGCGAGCGCGCGTACGTCGGGGCGCGCGTGGCCGGCGAACCGCTCGATCTTGTCGAGCGTGCGATCGAGACGCTCGGGCTCGATCGGCTTCAGCAGATAGTCGATCGAGTTCACGCCGAAGGCGTCGATTGCGTACCGATCGTAGGCGGTGGTGAACACGACGGTCACGTCGCGCTCCAGCCGATCGAGCAGCTCGAAGCCGGTGAGCCCAGGCATCTGGATGTCGAGGAACAGGACGTCGACGGCGATGTCGCGCAGCGCGGTGACCGCGGCTTCGGGATCGGTCGCCGACCCCGCAATCGTCACCCGTCCGGTCGCGGTCAGCAGCCGCGTCAACCGCTCGACCGCGAGCCGCTCGTCGTCGACGATGTATGCGCGGACCATTACATTGCGGATTGAGGCTTGCGGATTGCGGGTTCAGATTGCGGATCGTGGATTGCGGATTCGGATTCCGCCGGCACGTCGATGGTGACGCGCGTGTGGCCGACGTGGCTGGTGACCCGCATCGCGGCGTGGTCGCCGAACAGCATCGCCAGTCGTGCCTCGAGCAGAGCGAGGCCGTGACCTTCCGGCCGGTTCGCCGCATCGAATCCGGGCCCATCGTCCTCGACGGTGATGTGGACGCGGCCGTCCGCGGCCGCCGCCGAGACGCAGATCGCTCCCCCCTCACGCCTTGGCGACACCGCGTATTTGACGCTGTTTTCGACCAGCGTCTGCAACGCCATGCGCGGGACTACTGCGGATGCCGTCCTGTCCGCCAACCTGACGTCGTATCGCAGCCGGTCGCCGAAGCGCACGCGCTCGATGTCGAGATAGGCGCGGACGATTCGCAGCTCTTCGTCCAGCGTGACGAGCGGCACCGCGGTGCTATCGAGGGCGGAGCGGAGCAGCGCCGCGAGCTGGCCGGTCATCCGTTCGGCGCCGGCGGGATCGTCGTGGACCAGCGCCGCGATCGAGTTCAGCGTGTTGAACAGGAAGTGCGGCTGGACGCGCGACTCGATCGACGCGAGCTGCGCCTCGGCGGCCAGCCGCCGCGCCTCGGCCTCGTCGCGCTCCTTGGTACGCAGCGCCAGCGTCGCCGCGTCGAGCCGCTGCCGCATCTTCTCGTAGGCCGTAATGAACAGGCCGATCGTGATGGTGACGGCGATGGTCACACGCACGCTGCCGCGAAACCACTGGCCGAACAGCGATGGCTCGACGATGCGGGCGGTGGTCAGCAGCCCGATCGCGACCACGCTGCCGGCGAGCCCCAGCACGGCCATGACCGCCGCGGACGTGATCCAGTTGAACGGAAAGACGAACCGGGACCAGATCCGCGGCCCGAGCCATGGCATCGCGGTGCCGAGCAGCGCCGCGATGCAGCACGAGAAGAGGAACGAGATGGCGAAGACCCGGAGCAGTTCCAGCGGCGGCGTGCTCAGCGTCGCGCCGCTGAAGGCGAACACGACGCCGAGCGAGGCGAGGACGTTGCCCGCGAGAATCCGCCGCCAGTATGCCCGGGTCGCCGTCTTCATTTGTGACATCCGACGCAGCCGAGGCCCTGGTTGGCGGGGATCGCGCCGGTCGCCAGCCACGCCTGCGCCTTGGGCGCCTGGCCCGACGTCGGCGCATCCTTGATCAGGCGGTCGAAATACTGCCGCGCCTTGTCAGACTGGCCGAGCCGGCTGTACCCCTCGGCCAGACCGAACAGCAGTTCCCCTTTGGGATGATCGCCGAGGGTGGTGAAGTAGGCCGACTGCAGCGCCAGCACGTGCTCGTAGTCGGCGACGCCCTTTTCGATCAGCGGCCGGGCCCTGTCCGCCGGCATGTGCTGCGTCGACTGCAGCAGCACCGCGCCGCGCGGAATCCGCACGCCGACGTTGTCGGGCTCGAGCGCCGCGGCCTTGTCCATTTCGTTCATGCCTCGCTGCCAGAGCTCGCCGCCGGTCTGCATGTCGCCTTTCTGGTATGCCATTCCGGCACTGAACGCCAGGCCGGACCCGTGCCACACCATCGCCTCGGCGTGGTTCGGCGTCGCGGCCAGAACGCGCTCGCAGGCGTCCATTCCTTTGGCGAGCCGCGCCTGGTCGCCGGCGAACCCGGCGAAGAAGTCACCGCGCACGATCAGGTCGAACCGTTCCGCCCGCGCGGCCGGCGGCGCCTGCGCGTGGATCATCACCGGTCCAACGATCGCCGCCGCCAGAATCATCACCGCACCGCAATCACGAAACAACGTCATACCAACCTCCACGCACACGATACGAGCCGTGCGCGAGCACACAGTGGAGGAAACGATGAGAGGCAGTTCTGCTCGCCTAGGGGCAGGATCGGCAGGATAAGCGGGAATTGGTCGTGGTCGCACTCCATCGGCCGATCCGCCTTCCAGCGGGTCCGGCCCCTGTGTCGGTGTGAGGTGCCGCGATACTATCAATGATTATGTCGGTCCGTGACGTCGTCATTATCGGCGCCGGCCCCTCTGGGCTGTCCGCCGCCATCGCTGCCAAACGCCGGGACCTCGATTATGAGGTGCTCGAACAGGGGGTGCTGGTCAACTCGATCTATCGCTTTCCGCCGCAGATGGTGTTCTTCACCACGCCGGAGCTGCTCGAAATCGGCGGGCTGCCGTTCGTCTCGCCCTTCGACAAGCCGACGCGCGCCGAGGCGCTGAAGTACTACCGCAAGGTGGTCGACGTTCACGACCTGCAGATCCGCTACGAAGAAAAAGTGGTCGCGGTTTACAAGGGGGCACCGGGGACAGGAGGGCACGACGACGGCGTCTTCGCGATCGAGACGCAATCGGCCGACGGTGTGCGCCGCACGCGCCACGCGCGCCACGTCGTCATGGCGATCGGCTACTACGATCATCCGGTGCTGCTCGGCATTCCCGGTGAGGATCTGCCGCACGTGCATCACTATTACGGCGAGCCGCACCCGAACTACCGCCGGCGCGTGGTGATCGTCGGCGGCGGCAACTCGGCCGCCGAGTCGGCGCTCGAGATGTTCCGCGCCGGCGCGCACGTCACCCTCGTCCATCGCGCCCCGACGCTGAAGCCGACGATCAAGTACTGGGTCCGCCCCGATATCGAGAACCGGATCAAGGAGGGATCGATCGCCGCGCATTTCGGCGCCGCGCTCCGGGAAATCCGTGCCGCGTCGGTCGTGATTGTCCCCGCCGGCGCGCCACCGCCGCCGACGCCCCCAGACATCAGCTTCCCCGCAGATGGATCGACCGATTACCGCGCACCGGCGCGGCCGGCGCCAGCCGGAGAGCTCGAGATTCCGGCCGATGTGGTCTATTTACTGACGGGATACCGCGCCGACGCTGAACTGCTGCGTCACGCAGGGGTCGTGCTCAACGACCGGGATGCGCCCGTGCACGACCAAGCCACATTCGAGACAAATGTGTCGGGATTGTACGTGGCCGGCGGCGCGATTGCCGGCGTCGACACCGGCACGATCTTCATCGAGAACGGCCGTTTTCACGGCGAAAAGATCATCGAGGCGATCGCGCGCCGCGTCTGAGCCGCCATTCGTTGAATCGGCGGCCGTGCCGGCGCGGTCGCGGCGCCGTCACATTTCAGTAAAAAACTCCCCGTACCGTTCATCACCCGGCACTAGAATACGCGCCAGTCCGTTCCCGGGGAGGCCGTGATGCGTCGCCAGGTCGTTGCGATCGTAGGGTTGGGTTTCATCCTCGCGCTGACGCTGACCGGAGCCCCCGCGCCTACCGCGGCGCTGATCGACGTCACCGTGCACGAAGGGACGTCGATGTCGGTCGCCGCCTCCCCTGACGGCCGCATGCTGGCGGTCGATCTGCAGGGCAGCATCTGGACCCTGCCCGCGGCCGGCGGTACCGCGACCCGAATCACCGACATCTTCAACGACGCGCGCCAGCCGTCGTTCTCGCCCGACGGCAAGTGGATTGCCTTCTTCGCCTACCGCGACGGCGGCTACGACCTGTGGGCGATCGCGCCGGACGGGTCGAACCAGCACAAGCTGACCTGGGGCGCCTTCGACGATCGCGAGCCGGCGTGGTCGCACGACGGCACCCGCGTCGCGTTCTCGTCCGACCGCGGCAACCCGCTCGGCAGCGACTACAACATCTGGACGCTCGATGTCCGCAGCGGCGCGCTCCGTCAACTGACGAAAAATCCGGCCGACGATTACATGCCGACCTGGTCGCCCGACGACACGCAGATTGCGTTCGCTTCGGCGCGCGAGGATCAGGCGGCGGTGTGGGCGGTCGATGTCGCGAGCGGTGCGGAACGAAAAGTGTCGAGCGCGAGCGGCCGCGTCGATGCGCCGTCGTGGGGCGTCGGCGGCGAGCTGATTTACCACGTCTCGACCGGCGGCGGCCGCGGTGCGTTCAGCAGCGGCCCGGAAACCTCGCGCTACGACCTCGCCGGCAAGACGATCACCGGCAGCGAAAACGTGTTTGCGTTCCGCGCCGCGTGGGCGTCGCCGAGCGCCTTCTACTACGTGTCGGACGGCAAGATCCGCAAGCGCGGTGCCGGAGGCGGTGCGGCGCAGACGATTGAATTCAGCGCGACCTTGCAGGTGACGCGCGCCGCCAACAGCTACCTTCGCCGCAAGCGCGACTTCACGTCGACGGCGCCGCGCCAGGTCCTCGGCATCGTCTCGCCGAAGCTGTCCCCCGACGGCAAGCAGATCGCATTCGCCGCCGTCGGCGACATCTACGTGATGCCGGTCGGCGGCAAGCCGGTCAACCTCACCAAGGACGCCGCGCTCGACACCGAGCCGGCCTGGTCGCCCGACGGCTCCCAGCTCGCCTATTCGTCCGACAAGGACAGCGAGCACCTGCAGCTGTGGATCCGCGACATGAAGTCCGGTCGGAGCCGCCGCCTCACCGATCTGACGACGCAGCCGCAGGGGGCGGCGTGGTCGCCCGACGGCTCGCGCATCGCCTTCTTCAACGTCGACGGCATGTGGCGCGTCGCGCAGATGTCGGTGATCGACGTCGCCACCGGCACGGTGACGAAGGTCCACGATTCGCTGCCGCAACCGGGCGCGCCGGCCTGGTCGCCGGACGGCACGCGGCTCGCGATCGCCGGAATCGCGCCGATGACCAAGCGCTTCCGCGAGGGCACCAACCAGATCCTGACGATGTCGTCGACGAAGTTGAACGACGACCAGTGGTTCGCGCCACAGCCGCTGATGTCGATCGACTCGCGCGGCGGCTGCGGTCCCGCCTGGTCTCCCGACGGCACCAAGATGGCGGCGATCTACGAGGGCGTGCTGTCGGTGTGGCCGGTGTCGGCCGCCGGCGAGCCGCTCGGACCGCCGCGCCGCGTCACCAGCGAGAGCGCGCACGCGCCGAGCTGGAGCGGCGACAACCGCCACGTTCTCTACCAGGCGATGGACAAGCTGCGGATCGTCGACGTTGAAACCGGCGACACCCGCACCGTGCCGCTCGATCTGAAATACACACCGGCGGTTCCGGCGGCGCGCCTGCTGGTGCACGCCGGAACCCTCGTCGACATGAAGAGCGCCGCCGCCCGGGCCAACGTCGACATCGTGATCGAAGGCAACAAGATCACGAGCGTCGTGCCGCACGCCGACGCGAACCACACCGGCCAGGTCGTCGACGCATCGAACCTGACGGTGATGCCCGGCCTGATCGAGTTCCACTCGCACCTGCAGCCGGACTTCGGCGAGTCGGCCGGTCGGGCGTGGCTCGCGTTCGGCATTACCACCGTGCGCAGCCCGGGCAACACGCCCTACGAGCCGGTGGAGGAGCGCGAGGCGAGCGAGGCGAACGTCCGGATCGGGCCGCGCGTCTACGGCACCGGCAACCTGATGGAATGGCAGCGCGTGTACTACAAGATGGGCATCGCCATTTCCGGCCCGGCGCATTTCGAGCTCGAGCTGCAGCGCGCCAAGGTGCTGCAGTACGACCTGCTCAAGAGCTACGTCCGCCTGCCCGATCTCCAGCAGAAGCGGATGGTCGAATTCGCGCACAGCATCGGCATCCCGGTCGCCACCCACGAAATCTTCCCGGCCTCGTTCGTCGGCGTCGACAACACCGAGCACACCTCCGCCACCAGCCGGCGCGGCTACTCGCCGAAGATGGCGACGCTGCAGCGCAGCTACGACGATGTGATTCAGCTGTTCGGCAAGAGCGGCCGCTACCTGACGCCGACCATGTTCGGCGCGGGGCGGCTGGCGTTCGAACAGGATCCGTCGCTGAAGAACGATCCCCGCTTCAAGCTGTATCCCGAGTGGATGCAGCAGCAGACGGCGCAGATGGCGAATCTCGCCGCGCCGAACCAAGGCGTCGACCCGACCGGCAACGGCAAGATGGTGCTGGACGTCATGCACGCCGGCGGCGTGATCGTCGCCGGCACCGATACCCCGAACGCCATCAACCTGCACGGCGAGCTCGCCGCCTACGTTGCCGCCGGCATGACGCCGTTCGAGGCGCTCAAGGCCGCCACCGTCAACCCGGCGCGGGCGCTGGCGCTCGACGCCGGCACGATCGAAGCCGGCAAGCTCGCGGATCTCATCCTCGTCGAGGGGGATCCACTCGCCAACGTCGGCAACGCGCACAAGGTCCGCCGCGTCATCGCGAATGGCCGCGTCTACGAGATGGAACAGCTGATCAATCGGGGGGCGGCGCCGAAAGCGCCGAGCCAGGCGCTTCGTTAACGTCGAAGGAGGGTGACCCTGTGAGTAGGTTGCGCATTGCGGTGCTCGTCGTCGTCGCGTCGCTCCTCGGTTCCGTCGCGTTCGCGCAGCAGGCCTCCATCATCGGCGTCGCGATGGACGAATCGAAGGGCGTGCTGCCGGGCGTCAACATCACCGCCACCGATCAGGCCGCCGGCCGCACCCAGAGTGCTGTGACCAACGAAAAAGGCGAGTACCTGCTGCAGAATCTTCCGCCTGGGAAATACACCATCCAGGGCGAGCTGTCGGGTTTCTCGACCGTGATGTTCAAGGATGTCGAGCTGCTCGTCGGTCAGAACGCGACGATTCCGTTCACGATGAAGCTGGCGTCGGTCAGCGAGACGCTGACGGTCATCGGCGAGACCCCGCTGGTCGACACCACCTCGTCGCAGGTCGCCGGCAACGTCGACCGCCGCCAGATGGAGCAGCTGCCGCTGCAGGGCCGCAACTGGATGGAGCTGTCGAAGCTGGTGAAGGGCGTCACCGCCAACGACGTCGGCAACAGCATCGGCACCGGCGCGATGGACGATCTCTGGCAGCTGAACCTCGACGGCCAGCAGATCACGCAGAAGGTCGCCGGGTCGGGATTCGGCCAGCCGCGCTTCAGCCGTGAGGCGATCGCCGAGTTCCAGATCGTCACCAACATGTTCGACATCACCCAGGGGCGATCGGCCGGGATCGAAATTCAGGCGATCTCGAAGTCCGGCACGAACCAGATGAGCGGCAGCACCTACGGGTTCTTCAGAAGCGACAGCCTGAACGCCGCCGATCCGGTGGCGCTCAAGGTGCTGCCGTACTCGAACCAGCAGGTCGGCTTCACGCTCGGCGGTCCGATCGTGAAGGACAAGGTGCATTACTTCGCGTCCTACGAGTACGAGCGCGAACCAGGCACCGCCTTCCAGAGCCCGTCCCTGCTGCCGGGGCAGAGCGTATCGGTGCCGTATCAGAACGGGCAGAAGAGTTTTCTGGCGCGCGTCGACGATCAGCTGACCAGGGTCGACCGCCTGTCGGTGCGGGGATCGTACTGGACGTGGGCGAATCCCTTCTTCGTCACCAACGGCACGATTCCGCCGTCCGAGTCGTCGGATCAGACCAAGAATGCGACGAATGTCCTCGGCACGTGGACCAAGGTGATGGCAGGCGGCAATCGGCTGTTCGAATTCAAGGGCGGCTACAACGGCTTCCATTGGACCAATGCGCCGCAGGCGTCGCTGCTCGGCACGCCGGAATACCGCATTCCGGGTCTGACCATCGGCGCGCCGTATAACTATCCGCAGACGCTGCAGCAGGACAACTGGACCGGCCGCGCCGATCTGAGCTGGCACAAGACCAAGCACGACATCAAGGTCGGCGGCGAGTATATCCACGTGCACGACGGGGGCCCGTGGTACATCCAGCGTGCCGGGTTCTTCAATTTCTCGACCGCGCCGTCGGCCGCGATCCTCAACGCCGCCTTCCCGGCCGGCTCCGAGCTCGACCCGTCGAAGTGGAACGTCCGCCTGTTGAATCCGTTCGTGACCAACGCGAACATCAATTTCACCCAGGGTGACTGGACGATCGACGCGCCGCGGCCGACCTACGCGCTGTGGTTCGGCGACAACTGGCGCGCGACCAGCAATCTCACCCTCAATCTCGGCATCCGCTGGGACGCCGATCCGAACATGGCGTCGCCCCCTGGCATCGTCGAGAGCAACATCCTGGTGAACAACGGGCTGTCGTCCGCGTACGGCAGCTACGCCACGGGCACCGGCGACTACGGCTACAAGGAAGGGATCCGTGACTGGAAGGACGTGGCGCCGCGCGCCGGGTTCTCCTACAACGTCGGCGGCAACAACGACCTGGTGGTCCGCGGCGGCACCGGGATCTACTTCGCGTCGCCTGTGTCGAACGTCACCTTCAGCCCGCAGCTCTATAGCCAACTGGTCTCGGCGCAGTTCGTGTTCGACGGCCGCTCGGACTTCATCACCAATCCGACCAACGGCCTGACGACGGCGGATATTTTCTCGGGCAAGATCAAGCTGCCGGCGCAGACCGTACGGTCGATCGCGCCGGACTTCAAGTCGCCGTACAACTGGCAGAGCAGCATCGGTTTCCAGAAGCAGTTGAACGCGGTCACCGGATTCGACGTCGATCTGACGCACTGGACCGAGTACCGCGACACGCGTACGCTGGACGCGAACCTGGTCTACAACCCCGCCACCGGCTACAACACGGCGTCCGGCGCCAACGCCACCCGTCCGAACCCGGCGTATGGCCCGGTGTTCGTCTTCACCTCGGACGGCAAGCGCGATCAGACGGCGATTGCGTCGAGCCTGACGCGCCGGCTCAAGAACCGCTTCCAGGCGGGCGTCACCTGGACGCTGATGCTCGAGATGAAGGACAACGGCACGGTCGGCTACGGCACGTCGCCGGCCAACAACCCATTCGACTATCTGAACGGCGAGTGGGCGACCTCGCAGGACTTTCAGCGCAACACCATCCGCACGTGGGCGCTGGTGCAACTGCCGATGGGGATCAATGCGAGCATGTCGTACTTCTACGGATCGGGTAACCGATTCGCGGACAGCATCGCGACCGCCCCCTACGGCAAGACCGGCACCAACCGCCTGAACCTTGCCGGCAACGGCGGTCCCGAGCCCGCGATTGCCATCCCGGCGTCCGTGCTCGATCGGTGGAACGGGCCGGCCGTCATCAACTCCGGCGACACCATCCCGCGCAACGCGCTGGAAGGGCTGCCGCTGCACAAGGTCGACCTCCATGTGACGAAGGACATCAGGATTGGCGGGACTGCACGCATCCAGCTGGTCGGCGAAGTGTTCAATTTGTTCAACCACGCGAACTTCGGCAGCTACAACGTGTCGTTGAGCCCGACCAGCACGCAGACGACGGCGCTGTTCGGCACACCCGCGAGCAACAACGGCACGGCGTACGTGTCGCGCCAGGCGCAGCTCGGGTTCAAAGTTCAGTTCTGACCAGGAATCGCGGAGGACGCGGGATCGCAGAGAAAACGTTTCTCCGCGGTCTTCGCGTTCTCGGCGGTTGCTTCATTTTTGTCGCCTGCCGTCGACCCCCACACATGGTTGTCTGGCCAGTATTGCGAAATCATTGACATTTTCGCGATTCACCGCGGCGCTGCGGTTGCAGCTGAGTCTCCAGTAACTTTTCCTGGAGGACAGCATTCATGCGGACAATGGCTTTCGTAATCGGCTTGGCGAGTGCGGCGACGATGACGCTGGCGGCGGACACGCTGCCGATCGGCCTTCCCAGTTCGTCCCTGACGCCGGGTGACGCACGCAAGGTGACCAAGGAGCAGATCTGCGCCCCCGGCTACGCCGCGTCGATCAAGGTGACGAAGGAGTCGACCAAGGAGGAGGCCTTCAGCCGCTACGGCCTGCGCGACGGCAAGTCGACGACCGAAGTGCTCGACCACCTGATCCCGATCGAGCTCGGCGGCACCGACAGCATCGAGAACCTCTGGCCCGAGCCCGCGCACGGCCAGTGGAATGCGACCCAGAAGGACGCGTTGGAGCAGAAAATGCTCGGCATGGTGTGCGACGGCACCCTCACGGTGAAGCAGGCGCAGAGCGCGATGAAGAAGAACTGGGTGCTGGCGTATCAGCAGTACGTCGCGCCGGTGGCGGTCGCGACCAAGGACCAGTAAAAAGAAAAAACCGCGGCGCCTGGTTAGTGTGCGACACCCGAGCGGCCGGGCGTGCGGGCCATCAGGATCTTCATCTCGAGCACTTCGACCAGCGCCTCGGCGCGGGTGCGCAGGCAGGGCTTTTCGAGCAGCGCCTGCTTCTCGAGCGGCTCGAGGTCGAGATACTGCGCCAGCGCGTTCACGAGATCCTCGTCGGACATCGACGCCGGCATCCGCGGATCGCCGGCGCTCGACTGTCTCGAGCCGAGCATCGACTCGAGCTTCGCGCGCAGGCTGAGCATCACGACCCGTTGCGCCGGGTCGAGCGCCGGCTCGCGCAGCGGCTCGATCACCGCGCGGCGGTAGCTGAGCGCGTGATCCTCTTCGACGATGCGGAACCGCTCCATGCCGCGGAGCACGATGTTGTAGCGGCCGTCGGGCAGCCGCTCGTTGTGCGTCAGCACGCCGCTGCAGCCGACCGAGTAGATCGGCGGCCGCCCCTCGTAGTCGCGGTCCCACCCCGGCCGCAGCAGCACCATCCCGATCATCCGGTCGTTCGCCAGCGCGTCCGCGACCATGTCGCGATAGCGCGGCTCGAAGATGTGCAGCGGCAGAAAGACGTTGGGGAACAGGACGACGTTCGGTAACGGGAAGAGCGGCAGCAGCTCAGACATGACAGGAAATGCAAATTGCTAAATGCAAATTGCTGATCGATCTCGAGATTTCCATCTTGCAATCAGCATTTTGCAATGTTGCACTGATCAGTGAATGGTCTTCGTCTTCTTGTCCATGTAATCCATCAGCACGTACTGGCCGAGCGTGTAGGGCGTGGTGAAATATGCCTTGCCCTTGCAGATGTCGGCGACGCGGCGGACGAAGCTGACCAGATCGTAGTCGCGCGCAAGCATGAACGTATTGATCATGATGCCGCTCTTGCGGCAGGCGGCGACTTCGGCGCAGGTCTCGGCGACGATGAACGGATCGAGCCCGAACGCATTCTTGTAGATCCGGCCGTCGGGCTGGGTCAGCGCCGACGGCTTGCCGTCGGTGATCATGATGATCTGCCGCATGTCCTTGCGCTGCCGATCGAGGATGCGCCGCGACAGCCGCAGCCCTTCGCGTGTGTTCGTGTAGTACGGGCCGACACGCACGCGTCCGAGCTCGGCGAGCGGGATCTCTTCCGCCGAGTCGTGGAACAGCACCACCTTCAAGGCGTCGCCGGGGTACTGCGTCTTGATCAACTGGGCGAGCGCCAGCGCCACCCGCTTGGCCGGGGTGAACCGGTCCTCGCCGTACAGGATCATGCTGTGGCTGCAATCGAGCATCAGCACCGTTGCGCACGAGCTCTGGTACTCCCCCTCGACGACCATCAGGTCTTCGTGGGTGACGTGCAGGCGGGAGGTGCTCTCGCCGCGCTCGTGCTGCCGCCGCGCCGCGTTGACCAGCGTCGCCGCGGCATCGAGGTTCAGGGTGTCGCCGAACTCGTACGGCTTCGGCGCCCCGGTGGTCTCGACGCCGGTGGCCTGCTCGCGCGTGTCGTGGCGGCCGTAGCTGCTCTTGCCGAGGGACCCGAGCAGATCCCGCAGCGCACGATAGCCGAGGAAGTCGAGTGTCTTGTCGGTCACTTCGAAGGTGACCGGCGGCTGATCCGGCCCCTGGCCGGCGCCGCGGCCCTGGCGCCGCTCGCGCTCGCCGTCGAGATCCGGCGGGGCGGTGATGTAGCCCTCGTCGGTCATCCGCTCGATGATCTGCTGGATGAGATCCTCGAGCTGCGATCGCGCCTCGTCCTGATCGCCGTCGGCGGGATCGCCGAGCAGACGCTCGATCGTCTCCTCCGGCAGGACGCCGCCGTTGAACAGGGCGTCGAGGATGGCGTCGTGCAGCGCCTGCATCGTCCGCTCTTCCTCGTTGTGGCCGTGCGGGTTGCCGAAGCCGCTCGACAGCAGCAGGTCGGACAGCTTCGATACCAGATCCTCGAGATCCAGCTCGTCGAGCGCGTCGCCGGTGAATTTTGTGTACCGGTATTTCACAGCTCTCCGTGATGGCTGACGGCTAATGGCTGATGGCGATGGCCGATGGCAGTCCGCCGCGTGCGCGAGCCATCCACCCGAGCCATTAGCCGTCAGCCCTTCGCCATCGTCAGTTGTAGTACTTCTTCTTCCCCGCGGGCATGCGGATCTCTTCGTCCATCGACGGCTCCTCGCGGCGCGCCGCGCCGCGGCGCGGTGCCGCCGCCTCCGCCGCCGAGTAGCCGCGATCATCGCTGCGGCTGATCTTCTTCTGCGCGTAGAGCCCTTCGAGAATGAAGTCGATCGCGGAGGCGACCGCGGGTGCCGCCGCGCCCGGCGCGACGCCGGCATGGGTGACGAGCTCGCCGAGCCCCTGGACGCCGTGGGTCTGCGCGATCACCTCGTCGGCGGCGGAGCTGTCGCTGAGCGGCAGCGAGCCACCGAGGTCGAACCACTCGATCACCGTGCGGGTATCGACGCCGTCGAACATGCCCGTGAACACCGAGCCGACCGCGGAGCGAATCAGGTCGCGGGCGATCTGTTCGGCGCCGCGCAGCTCGCCCTCGTACTCGAGCTCGAACTTGCCGGTGATCGACGGCAGCGCCGCGTAGATGTCGGTGACCCGCGGGACCACGAGCTTTTCGCCGGCCGCGAGCGCGCGCCGCTCGGCGTTCGACACGACGAGCTCGAGCGTGCTGATCGGCAGCCGCTGGCTGACGCCGGAGCGTTTGTCGATCTTGCGATCGCCGCGCGCCTGGAACGCGATCTCCTCGACCACCTCGCGCACGTAGGCGGGAATGTCGGTCGTGAGCCCGCCGTCGCGGTCGGTCCACGCTTCCTGTTTCGTGATCGCCATGCCGTTGCCGCGGGTGGCCGGATAGTGCGTCCGGATCTCGGAGCCGATGCGATCCTTGAGCGGCGTGATGATCTTGCCGCGCGCGGTGTAGTCCTCCGGGTTCGCGGTGAAGACCAGCATGACGTCGAGCTTCAGCCGGATCGGATAGCCCTTAATCTGGACGTCCCCTTCCTGCAGGATGTTGAACAGCCCGACCTGGATCTTGCCGGCGAGGTCGGGCAGCTCGTTGATCGCGAAGATGCCCCGGTTGGCCCGCGGCAGCAGCCCGTAGTGCATCGTCAGCTCGTCGGACAGATTGAGGCCGGCCTGCGCCGCCTTGATCGGATCGATGTCGCCGACCATGTCGGCAATCGTGACGTCGGGCGTCGCCAGCTTCTCGACGTAGCGCTGGTCGCGGCGCAGCCAGCCGACGGCGAGCGCGTCGCCTTCCTTGTTGACGCGGGCGCGGCACGACGCGCACAACGGCGCCAGGGGATCGTCGTGAATCTCGCAGCCGGGCACGACCGGGATCTGATCGTCGAGCAGATCGGCCAGGCCGCGCAGGATCCGGCTCTTGGCCTGGCCGCGCAGGCCGAGGAGGATGAAGTTGTGACGCGAGAGCACCGCGTTGACCAGCTGCGGCACGACGGTGTCGTCGTAGCCGATGATGCCGGGGAACAGCGCTTCGCCCGCCTGCAGCTTGCGGACGAGGTTGTCGCGGATTTCCTGTTTGACCGGTTTCGAGCGATAGCCCGACTTCCGGAGATCGCCGAGGGTCTCAATGGCCGCCATGGATCGATTCTATCGCACGGACGCGGCCGGCGTTGGAAGTCGATCGCGGCGGTCGGGCCCGGCATAATAGACTCGCCGCGTGCGCCACGACTTCTTCGCCTCGCCGCGTCCGCTCGTGTTCGCGCATCGCGGCGGCAGCGCGCTCGCGCCCGAAAATACGATCGCCGCCTTCGACAATGGCATCGCGCTCGGCGCCGACGGCCTGGAGCTCGACGTCCACCTGTCGCGCGACGGCGTCGTGGTCGTCCACCACGATCGCCTCCTGGATCGCACCACCAGACTGCGCGGGCCGATCGCCGCGCGCACCGCCGCCGAGCTGAAGCAGGCCAGCGTGCCCGCGCTCGCCGAGGTGCTGGCGCGCTATCGCGAGCCGCGGATCATCGTCGAGATGAAGGTCGACACCGCGGAGCTCGCGGCGGCGACGATCGGCGTCATCCGGCGTGCGGACGCGATCGAGCGCGTCTGCCTGGGATCCTTCGGCTCGCGCGTGCTGCGCGCGGCGCGCGCCATCGAGCCGGCGATCGCGACCAGCGGCGCACGCGAGGAGGTGCGGTGGGCGCTCTATCGGTCGTGGTGCCGCTGGCCGGTGTCGCGCGTTGCCTATCACGGGTATCAGGTGCCGGAGGTATCGGGCACCACGCGCGTGGTGTCGCCGCGCTTCGTCGCCGACGCGCATGACGCGGGGCTCGGCGTACAGGTGTGGACGGTCGACACCGAGGCGGCGGCGCGCCGCCTGCTGGCGTGGGGCGTCGACGCGCTGATCACCGATCGACCGGACGTCGTCGTGCCGATCGTACGCGCCGGTGACGCGACGAGCGCCGCGCTGCAGCCGGATACGGCGCCGCGCCGCCGGTAGTCCCGGCTACTCCAGATCGGCGAGGCCGAGACAGGAGGCGGCACGCGTCGCCGCGGCGCGGCGGTCGGATCCGCCAGCGCCGCGAGGCTTTCGCGCTCTCGCGGGCGATGAGCCCCTGTCCAAGGCTGCGATAGGATGTCGCATGACCGCGCCGACCCTTGCCGACGTCTATGCCGCCCGCCCGCATGTCGCCCGCATCGTGCGGCCGTCGCCCCTGCTGCGGCACCCGCTGCTCGCGGACGAGACCGGGCTCGACGTCCTGGTCAAGCACGAAAACCACAACCCGACCGGCGCGTTCAAGGTGCGCGGCGGCGCCAATCTGATTGCGAGCCTGCCGCCGGCCGAGCGCCGCGGCGTGATCACGGCAACCACCGGCAACCACGGCCAGTCGATCGCGCTGGCGTGCCGGCGCGACGGCGTGCCGTGCACGATCGTCGTGCCGCGCGGCAACAACCCGGAAAAGAACGCCGCGATGCGCGCCTACGGCGCGACGCTGATCGAGTTCGGCGAGGACTTCGACGCCGCGCGCGAGCGGGTCGAGCAACTGCAGCACGAGGGCGGACTGCGCTACGTGCACTCGGCGAACGAGCCGCTGCTGATCGCCGGCGTCGGCACCTACGCGCTCGAGATCTTCGAGGAGCAGCCGGACACCGACGTCATCCTCGTCGCGATCGGCGGCGGCAGCGGCGCCTCCGGCTGCGCGATCGTGCGCACCGGGCTGGGCAGCCGCGCGAAAGTCATCGGCGTCCAGGCGGCGCGCGCCGATGCCTTCGCGCGATCGTGGCGCGGACCGGCGCGCGTCGTCGGCGAGCGCTGCGACACGTTCGCCGAAGGCATGGCGACGCGGGTCACCTTCGATCTGCCGTTCGGCATCCTGCAACGCGAGCTCGACGAGATCGTCACCCTGACCGAGGAGGAGCTGGCAGAGGGCGTCCGGCTGGCGCTGCGCGCGACCCACAACCTGGCCGAAGGCGCCGGCGCCGCGCCGCTGATCGCCGCGGTCAAGCTGCGCGAGCAACTGGCCGGCAAGAAGGTCGTCTGCGTCATGAGCGGCGGCAACATCGACCGCGCGACGCTCACGCGCATTCTCGCCGGCTGAACCACATCTCGACCAGCTCGATACGCGGGGTTATCGCGTAGATCGTGCCAGCCAGCCATCGCTGCGCCGCCCATGGTCTCGCCCATGCCCGAGCTGCCGCTTCCTGTCCTCTCAGCTGCAATAAGTTCGTACCGTCGTCACATCTGTCAGTTAGAATTCGCCACTCATGCGAAAACAACTGACAATTTTCGCGATCGCCGCCGCGATTGCGTCCACAAGTGTGTTTCTTCCCACTGTTCGCGCCACCAGCGGTTTCACCGTCGGCAACGTCGTGGTGTATCGCGTCGGCGACGGCAGCGCCAGCTTGGCGAGCGCGGCGACCGCGGTCTTTCTCGATGAGTACACCACCGCCGGCGCTCTGGTGCAGTCGATTCCGATGCCCACCGTGGTCGCCGGCGCGAACAAGCGCCTGACCGCGAGCGGCAATGCCACGACCGAAGGCTTTCTCACGCTCTCGGCAGACGGACGTTACCTGGTGCTGGCCGGATACGACGCGACCCCGGGAACGACCGCTATCACCGGTTCGGCATCGAGCGGCGCGACTGGCATCAACCGCGTCATCGCACGCGTCGACGCCTCCGGCGTCGTCGACACCACGACGGCGACGGTGGCGATCAGCGCCGGCAACCCTCGAGGCGTCGCCAGCGATGCCGGCACCAACTTCTGGATCGTCGGATCCAACACCGGCGTGCAGCTCGCCACATTCGGAAGCGCCGCGGTGACCACGATCAGCACGACGCAGACGAACCTCCGCCAGGCGAACATCTTCGGGGGGCAGCTGTATCTCTCGACCGGTGCGGGC
>JAOBWF010000008.1 GCA_025463215.1 Acidobacteriota bacterium
CCACGTCCAGCACGTGCTCGAGCGCGCGATCGACGAGGCCTACGCCAAGGGGATCCTTGGCAAGAACATCTTCGGATCCGGCTTCGACTGCGACGTCTACGTGCATCGCGGGGCCGGCGCATACGAAGCGGGCGAGGAGACGGCGCTGCTCGAGTCGCTCGAAGGCAAGCGCGCGCAGCCGCGCAACAAGCCGCCGTTCCCGGCGCTGGTCGGGGTCTACGGCAAGCCGACCGCGGTGAACAATGTCGAGACGCTGTGCAACATGCCGTCGATCGTGATGAAAGGCGCCGAGTGGTACGCGTCGCTCGGACCCGAGAAGAACGGCGGCCCGAAGCTGTACTGCGTCAGCGGTCACGTCAAGCGGCCGGGCGTGTTCGAAGCGTCGATGAACGTGACCCTGCGCGAACTGATCAACGACCACGCCGGCGGCGTGCGCGACGGCCGCACCCTGAAGGCCGTGATCCCCGGCGGTTCGTCGGTTCCGATCCTGATGCCCGACCAGCTCGACACCCAGGCGAGCTTCGACGCGATCCAAAAAGCCGGCTCGCTCCTCGGATCGGCGGCGATCGTCGTGCTCGACGACACCACCTGCATGGTCTGGCTGGCCGAGAACCTGCTGCACTTCTACCGCCACGAGTCGTGCGGCAAGTGCACGCCGTGCCGCGAAGGCACCGACTGGCTGTACAAGATCCTGCAGCGCATCGAGCGCGGCGACGGACAGCTGAAGGATCTGGATCTGCTCTCGAGCATCTCCGGCAACATCGGCGGCAAGACGCTGTGCGCCTTCGGCGACGCCGCGGTCACGCCGGTGCTGACGACGCTGAAGCATTTCCGGCATGAGTACGAAGCGCACATCAAGGAAGGGCGCTGCACCCTGCCGGCGCCGTGGCGCGCCCAGCATCCGGTGGGGGCGCATTAGGCCGTGACGCCGCTGCTCATCGCGCAAATCGTCCTGACGCTGTTCGTCTTCGTCGCGCTGCTGCATTCGGCGGCGGCGATGGTGTGGGTCGAGCGCCGTCTGGCCGCGCTGCTGCAGCAGCGGCTCGGGCCGATCCGCGTCGGCTGGCAGGGGCTGCTGCAGCCATTTGCCGACGTCATCAAGCTGATGTTCAAGGAGGAGCTGCGGCCGCGCGCCGCGGATCCGCTGCTCTTCGCGCTGGCGCCGATCATCTCCGCGACCGCCGCCTTCTCCGCCTTCGCCGTCGTCCCCTTCGGCGCGAGCACGACCTTCTTCGGCCTGCTGAAGGAACCGCTCAAGCTGCAGGTCTCGGACGTCAATGTCGCGGTGCTGGTGATTTTCGCGATCGCCTCGATGGGCGTCTACGGGATCGTCCTCGCGGGCTGGAGCTCGAACAGCAAGTACTCGCTGCTCGGCGGCCTGCGCTCGTCGGCGCAGATGATCAGCTACGAGCTGTCCTACGGCATGGCGCTGGCGAGCGTGCTGCTGATCGGCAATTCGCTGTCGCTCACCGAGCTCGTCAACGGACAGTCGGGCGTGTGGCTCGGGTTCATCCCGCGCTGGTTCCTGTTCCTGCAGCCGCTCGGGTTCTTCATCTTCATGACCGCGGGGATTGCCGAGACCAATCGGGCGCCGTTCGACTTTCCGGAGGCGGAGCAGGAGCTGGTTGCCGGCTATCACACCGAGTACAGCAGCATGAGCTTCGCGATGTTCTTCCTGGCGGAGTACATCAACATGGTGACCGTGTCTGCGGTCGCCACCGATCTGTATCTCGGCGGCTGGCACGGGCCGTGGCTGCCGCTGTCGCTCGGCTGGGTCTGGTTCCTGCTCAAGACCGGCGCGCTGCTGTTCTTCTACGTCTGGATGCGATGGACGCTGCCGCGCTACCGCTACGATCAGCTGATGGCGTTCGGCTGGAAGATTCTGCTGCCGCTGTCGGTCGTCAACCTGCTCGTGACCGCCGCTGGAGTGCTTTACTTTGGGCTCTGAAGCGGTCGCGTTCTATCTCTTCGGCGCGGTCGCGATTGGCGCCTCGCTGCTCGTGATCGCGCAGCGCAATCCGATCTACAGCGTGCTGCTGCTGATCGCGTCGTTCGGCGCCTTGTCCGGGCTCTATGTCCTGCTCGACGCGCCCTTCGTCGCGGTGATTCAGATCATCGTCTACGCCGGCGCGATCATGGTGCTCTTCCTGTTCGTCGTCATGCTGCTGAACGCGCCGCACGAGGAGACCGAGCTCGACGAGCGCATCCACCCGCTGCTGCGGCCGGGACCGATGCGTGTCGGCGCCGTCCTCGCGCTCGTGCTCGTCGTCGAGCTGTGGTGGGCGCTCGGGCGCGGCGGCGACACCGGCGCCTTTCCCGGCGGATCGGTGACGTCGGTCCGGATCATCGGCAAGGCGCTGTTCACCGACTACGCGTTTCCGTTCGAGGTCACGTCGGTGCTGATCCTGGTCGCGATGGTCGGCGCGGTCGTCCTCGCCAAGCGCGATAACCCGCGCGATCGGCGTGATCGGGGAGGGATGTAGTGGTCACGCTGAACCATTACCTGATTCTCTCGGCGATCCTGTTTGCGATCGGCACCGCCGGCGTGTTCGTCCGCCGCAACCTGATCACGATCCTGCTGTCGATCGAGATCATGCTGAACGCGGTCAACCTGACATTTGTCGCCTTCGGCCGCGCGCTCGGGTCGGCCGACGGCCAGATCATCGTCTTTTTCGTGATGACCGTCGCCGCCGCCGAGGCCGCGGTGGGTCTCGCCATCGTCATCAGCCTGTTCCGGCACAAGGAATCCCTCAACCCCGATTCGTTTGCGAGCCTGAAATGGTGAGGCTGTTGTTGTACCGCCGAGATCGCAAAGACCGCAGCGAGATTCGTTTCTCTGCGTGCTCGGCGGTCTCCGCAGTTCCTTCTTTGTACGTGTCTGCATGCTGCTGCTGATTCCGCTGCTCCCGTTCGTGGGCTTCCTGCTGAACGCCAGCCTCGGTAAGCGCGTCAGCAAGGCGGCGGCTGGAGCAGTGGCGTGCGGCGTGATGATCGGATCGTTCCTGGTCTCGGCCGCCGCGGTCTGGCGGCTGGTTGGCCTGCCGCACGAGTCGCGGGCGATGGCGAACCAGGCGTTCACCTGGATCTCGTCGGGTGATTTCACCGCGGCGTTCACGCTGCGCCTCGATCCGCTGTCCTCGGTGATGATCCTCGTGATCACCGGCATCGGCTCGCTGATTCACGTCTACTCGACCGCGTACATGCACGAGGAGAGCGACTCGGAGTACGCGCGCTACTTCTCGTATCTCAACCTGTTCGCCGCGTTCATGCTGGTGCTCGTGCTCGGCTCGAACTTCCTCGTGATGTTCGTCGGCTGGGAAGGCGTCGGCCTGTGCTCGTATCTGCTGATCGGCTTCTGGTACCAGAAGAAATCTGCATCGGACGCCGCCAAGAAGGCCTTCATCGTCAACCGCATCGGCGACTTCGGGTTCGTGCTCGGCGTCCTGCTGCTGTTCGTCCGTTTCGGCAGCATCGACTTTCAGGAGGTCGCCCGCGCCGCGTCGACCCTGAGCCCGGAAGTGGCATTCGGCACGGTGTCGTGGATCACGTTGCTTCTGTTCGTCGGCGCCACCGGCAAGTCGGCGCAGATCCCGCTCTACGTCTGGTTGCCGGACGCGATGGAAGGGCCGACGCCGGTCTCCGCGCTCATCCATGCGGCGACGATGGTGACCGCGGGGGTGTACATGATCGGCCGCAACGCGGTGCTGTTCAGTCATGCGCCGCAGACGCTGGCGATCGTGGCGGTCATCGGTGCGGCGACCGCGTTGATGGCCGGCACCATCGGCGTCGTGCAGAACGACATCAAGCGCGTGCTGGCGTACTCGACGGTCTCGCAGCTTGGCTACATGTTCCTGGCGATGGGGGTCGGCGCCTACGGTGCCGGCGTGTTCCACCTCTACACGCATGCCTTCTTCAAGGCGCTGCTGTTCCTCGGATCGGGGGCCGTCATTCATGCCCTGGCGGGGGAGCAGGACCTGCGCCGCATGGGCGGGCTGAAAAAGGATCTGCCGATCACATACTGGACGTTTCTGATCGGCGCGCTCGCGATTGCCGGCGTCCCGGGCCTGGCCGGCTTCTTCAGCAAGGACGAGATCCTGTTCCGGACTTTTTCCAGCGGCCACATGCTGCTGTGGGTGGTCGGCCTGCTGACGTCGCTGCTGACGGCGATCTACATGTTCCGCGTCGTGTTTCTCGCCTTCCATGGCGAGCGGGCGCCGCAAACGCCTGACGCGCATGCGGCAGCGGCACATCGCAGAGAGGAAGAACCCCGGCACCTCGAGCACCCTCAGCACCCTGAGCACCTCGAGCACCCTCAGCACCTCGAGCACCTCGAGAACCTTGAGCACCTCGAGCACCTCGAGCACCTCGAGAACCTTGAGAACCACGAGAACCACGAGAACCATCTCCACGACGCCCCCCCCGCGATGGCGTTCGCGCTGATCGTGCTCGCCATCGGATCCGTGCTCGCAGGCTATGCCGGGTTCCCCGGCGTGCTCGGCGGCGGCGACCGGTTCGCGCGTTACCTCGAGCCGAGCTTCGGCGTGATGCCGGTCGAACAGGCCGTGGAGCACGGGCTCGAAGGCACGCTGATGCTCGTGTCGATCGCCGCGGCGGTGGCGGGCATCGGGATCGCGGCCTACTTCTTCCTGAAGAACCGGCGCGCGGCCGACGACCTGGCGGGCCGCTTCGGCGGTCTGCAGCGTCTCCTGTTGAACAAGTACTACGTCGACGAAATTTACGACGCCACCGTGGTGCAGCCGATCCGGATCGTGTCGGAGGCGGGCCTGTGGAAGGTGGTCGACGTCCAGCTGATTGACGCGGCCGTCAACGGCGTCGGACAGACAATCGCCGGGTCGAGCGACCGGCTGCGGCGCATCCAGACCGGTTCCGTCCGCGCCTATGCGGCGTCCGTGTTCTTCGGAGCGGTCGCGATCCTCGGTTACTACCTCTGGCGCTGATGCATTTTCCCATTCTCACGTCGATCGTCGCATTGCCGGTGGCCGGCGCCCTCCTGCTGCTGTTCGTCCGCGGCGACGAAGAGCAGAGCGCGGCGGTGGTCCGCAAAATCGCGCTCGTCGTTTCGCTGCTGGTGTTCGCCGAGACGCTGCTGCTGTGGACCCGGTTCAACGTCGCGTCGGGCGAGTTTCAGTTCGTCGAGCGCCACGCCTGGATCCCGGCGTTCGGGATCGAATACTTCGTCGGCGTCGACGGCATCAGCCTGCTGCTGCTCGTGCTCACCGGGTTCCTGACGCCGCTGGCGCTGCTCGGATCGTGGGAGTCGGTACACAAGCAGACCAGGGCGTTCTGCATCTTCGTGCTGCTGCTCGAGAGCGCGATGATGGGTGTGTTCATCTCGCTCGACCTGTTTCTCTTCTACGTGTTCTGGGACGCGATGCTGGTGCCGATGTATTTCCTGATCGGCATCTGGGGCTACGACCGGCGCATCTACGCCGCGATCAAGTTCATCCTCTATACGATGGCCGGCAGCGTCCTGATGCTGCTCGCGATTCTCGGACTGGCGTTCATTCACTACACCTCGACCGGCGCCTACAGTTTCGATCTGCTCGAGCTCTATGCCATGCGGATTACGCCGCACCAGCAGTTCTGGTTCTTCCTGGCGTTTGCGCTGGCGTTCGCGATCAAGGTGCCGCTGTTCCCGTTCCATACCTGGTTGCCCGACGCACACGTCGAGGCGCCGACCGCCGGTTCGGTGATCCTCGCCGGCGTGATGCTGAAGATGGGCACCTACGGGCTGGTGCGGTTTGCGTTCCCGCTGTTTCCGGAAGCCGCCGCGTATTTCGCGCCCGCGCTGGCGCTGCTCGCCGTCATCGGCATCATCTATGGCGCGCTGGTCGCAATGGTCCAGCCCGACATGAAGAAGCTCGTCGCCTATTCGAGCGTCAGCCATCTTGGCTTCGTCGTGCTCGGTATTGCGGCGATGAACACGCAGGGCGTGTCGGGCGCGGTCTACCAGATGCTCAGCCACGGGATCAGCACGGGCGGGCTGTTCCTGATCGTCGGCATGCTGTCGGATCGGCGCCACACGCGCCTGATCTCCGAGTACGGCGGACTCAAGAAGGTGATGCCGCGGCTGGTCGCCGCCTTCCTCATCGTCACGCTTGCCTCGATCGGCCTGCCCGGGCTCAACGGCTTCGTCGGCGAGTTCCTGATTCTGCTCGGCGCGTTCCGTTGGGATCCACGCTTCGCGGCGGTCGCCGCGACCGGCGTCATCCTGTCGGCGACCTACATGCTCTGGATGTTCCAGCGGGTGAATTACGGCCCCGTGACGAACGAGAACAACGCCCGGCTTGCCGATCTCGGGACGCGCGAGTGGCTGGTGATCGCGCCGATCATCGCCGTCGCCGTTCTGATGGGCGTGCTGCCGAATCT
>JAOBWF010000245.1 GCA_025463215.1 Acidobacteriota bacterium
GCGGCTGGTCGCGCCGGCGCGGTCCTCGCCGGCTGCTGCGTCGACGTCGCCGCGACGCCGCGCAACCGCGGCGACGGAGCGGCGGCGCGGTAGAACATGTAGCCGGCGGCGATGACGCCGGCGATGGCGATGCCGATCTTGATGGCGTGGTCGCCGCTCGCATCCGGCGGCGGCTCGAGGCGCGGCCGCACCGACACCGCCGTCAGCCGAACGCCGTCGACCGATTTGCCACAGCGGCACGACACCGCCGGCGGCGCCACGTGGCGCCCGCACGCCGGGCAGACACGGCTCATCGTCGTGGATTGTGGGGCAGCCATCTACCGGAAGATCCTGACATAAAGCCTGAGCAGCGGCGCCCATCGCGGATGATGTTTTTCGTAGAAGGCCAGCTGGCTGCGGCGGTAGTGGTCGCGGGTCGCACCCGGCGCGGATGCCGCCGAGCGGCCGCGCAGGTGCACGATCTCGACGTCCGGCGTGAACAGGACCCGCCGTCCACGCGCGCGGATCGAGGCGCAGAAGTCGACGTCCTCCGTATACATGAAGAAGCGCTCGTCGAGGCCGCCGACCGCTTCCGCATCCCGCCGCCGGACGAGCAGGCAGGCGCCGCTGACCCAATCCGGGTAGTGGCGCTGCCGGGTGATCGCGTCCACCTCGCGGCTGCGCGCCAGCCGCTGCTGCCGGAGTTCGTTGAGCGGTCCAATCATCCGGCCGAACGACAGTTCGGCGCGTCCATCGCCGTCGACGAGGCGCGGTCCGACGACGGCGACCGCCGCGTCGCGATCGAGCTCGCCGAGCAGCCGATCGATCGCGCCGGCGGGGACGATCGTGTCGCCGTTCAGCAACAGGACGTTCGCCCCGGTGCTCGCGCGAATGCCGATGTTGTTGGCGCGTGTGAACCCCACGTTGGCGCCGGTTTCAATCACCGTCACCGCCGGTCGGCGGCGCGCCGCGTCCGCGCTGCCGTCAGCGGATCCGTTGTCGACGACGAGGATCTCGTGCGGCGCGGCCGGAGGCGCGTCCTGCAGCGAGTCGAGGCAGCGCTCGAGATCACCGCGCGCGTTGAACGACACGATGATGATGGACAGCACCGGCGTCATGTCGCGTACGCCTGCAGGCCTGCCTGTTCGATCACCGCCAACGTGTCGCGCGCGGCCCTGGGCCAGCTGTACTTCGCCAGTTCCGCGGGCGCAGCGTCCAGGATCCGCCGGCGCGCGCGTTCGTCGAACAGCATCGACTCGAGCGCCCGGGTGATGGCGGGCAGGTCGTCGACCGGCACGTACACCGCGGCGAGGCCGCAGCTCTCGCGGGCCACTGCCGTGTCGAGCAGCACCGGCGGGATGCCCGCGGCCAGCGCTTCGAGCGGCGTAAGGCCCAGCCCTTCGTACTCGGACAGGAACGCAAAGGCGCCGGCGCCCGCGTAGAGTGCCGCGAGCTGCTCGTCGCTGACGTACTCGTGCCACCGCACCTGCGCCTCGACCTCTTCACCGGCAATCGTCCGCCGCAGATCTTCGCGAGGGTAGCTGCGATTGTCGCCGACGATGTCGAGCGAGGCGCCGGGACGAGCGCGCGCGATTGGCGCGAACGCGCGGATCAAATCGGTGACGTGCCGGCGGTTGAACACGGAGCCGACGAACAACACATGGCAGGAGCTGGGTGCTGGGTGCGGCGTGCTGGCAGGCAGCGTAGACCGGCCGGCGCCGAGCGCCGAACCGCCAGCACCTATCCCCGGCGGAATGACGTGAATCTTGCCGGCGGGGATGTCGAGGCGATCGATCAGCTCGCGCCTCGAAAACTCGGAAATCGTGATCACCGATGCGGCCCGGTGCGCGGACCGGCTGGTCAGCCAGCGGCGGCGCGCGCCTTCTCGGGGCCGGAACCACTCGGGGTGCGCGACGAACGACAGATCGTGGATCGCGACGATGGTCGGGATCGGGATCCGCAGCGGGGCGGTGTACGCGGGGGCGAACCAGACGTCGAGATGATCGGAGGCCGCCGCCCGCGGCAGCTGCATCTGCTCCCACCAGGTGCCGCCGGCGCCCGGGATGGTTCGCGTCGCGAACCGGCGGGCGTCCAGCGGCATCGCGATCGGATGCGGCGCGTAAAGCACGAACTCGTGCGCGCGCGCGCGGCCATTGGCTGCCCACTCCCGCAGCAAGCCGCCGAGATAACGGCCGACGCCGGTCGCCCGGCCGCCCAACTCGCGCGCGTCGATGCCGATGCGCATGGGTTTACCCGCGGCGGGCGATCCGCGCCCGCCGTTCGATCGCCTGCCGGTAGGCGTCGTAGACGCGATGTGCGGTGTCGCTCCACCGGAAGGCGTGCGCCCGTGCGATTCCCTTTGCCGCGCATTCCGCCGCCAGCCCGTCGTCGTCGACCATGCGGGCGATCGCGTCCGCGATGTCGCCGGGCCGATCCGGATCGACCAGCAGCCCCGCGCCACCGAGCACCTCGGGCAGCGAGCCGCGATTGGCCGCAACCACGGGAACGCCGAGCGTCATCGCTTCGAGGACCGGCAGGCCGAAACCTTCGTCGAAGGACGGCTGCACCAGGACACGCGCCCCGGCGTACAGCGCGCGGCGGGCGTTGGCGTCGATGTAGCCGAGATGGCGAACCTTGCCCGACAACGGCGGCCGGCCGATCCGATCCAGCCATGATCTCGCCTCGGCGGTTGCCCGTCCCGCAAGCACGAGCTCAGGCACGGGGCGGCGGGCGGCGCTGGCCGCCAGCTGCTCGTAAGCGTCGAGCAGTCCGCCGACGTTCTTGCGCGGCTCGAGCGTGCCGAAGAACAACACATAGCCGTTTGTCGGCGCGGCGCCGCGCGGCGTCCAGTCGGGCGCGCCGGGTGGACAGACCGCCATGCGATCGCGGGGCAGGCCGAGAGTCCGTTCGACTTCGCTTGCGGTGTACGCGGACGGCACCAGGACCGCGTCCGCGCGGTGCGCGTGTTCGCGGGCCAGCGCCGGATAGTCGCGCCGGATTTCGGCCCGGGTCCGCTCCGGATGAGTCAAAAAGTTCACATCGTGAATGGTGATCACTTGCGCCGCCGCGCGCGCGGGCATCAGCAGCGGATGCAGCGAATGCACGACGTCGTAGGCGCCGCCGGCCAACGTCTCGGCGGCGGGCCAGGCGAGCCGATGCCACGCGAAATTGAGCACGCGCACCGGCACCCGGCAATCGACGCACGCCGCCCCGGCGAGATCCGGCGGCTCGGCCAGGCGATCCTTCCACGAGCTCGAGAACAACGTCAGCTCCAGGGCGCGCGGGGTCCCGTTGGGCGGATACGCGGCCAGCAGGGCCGCCGCCAACTGGTGCGTGTACTCGCCTATTCCGCTGCGTTCGCGGAGCGCCGGCCGGTAATCGATTAGGACCCGCACTTGTTTAAGTCGTTTCGAGACAGTATCTTATTGTGAAATGAAGATTGCTGTCGTCGGGTCGGGTTATGTCGGACTTGTGCTCGGTGCGTGCCTCGCTGAAAACGGCAATACCGTCGCATGCGTCGATAAGGACGAGTCGAAAGTCGCCACGCTCAAGGCCGGCCGGATGCCCATCTACGAGCCCGGGCTCGAAGAAATGGTCGTCCGCAACCAGCATGAAGAGCGGTTGACCTTCACCACCGACCTGGCGACATCGATACGCGCGTCGGCGATCGTCTTCATCGCGGTCGGCACGCCGCAAGGCGAGGACGGCGCCGCCGATCTTCAGCACGTGCTCGCCGTCGCCAAGGCGATCGGCCGGGCGATGAACAAGTACACCGTCGTCGTCGACAAGAGCACGGTCCCGGTCGGCACCGCCAAGCGGGTGCGCGACACGATCGCGGCCGAGACGACGCAGCCGTTCAGCGTGGTCAGCAACCCGGAGTTCCTGAAGCAAGGCGCGGCGATTGAAGACTTCATGAAGCCGGATCGCGTCGTCATCGGCATCGAAGAGCGCGATGAGCGCGCGGCGGTCCTGATGAAGGAGCTCTACGGACCGTTCACCCGCACCGGCGCGCCGATCCTGACGATGAGCACGGAGAGCGCCGAGCTGTGCAAGTACGCCGCGAACTCGATTCTGGCGACGCGGATCTCGTTCATGAACGAGATCGCGAACGTCTGCGAGCTGGTCGGCGCCGACGTCGATCACGTGCGCAAGGCGATCGGATCCGATCGGCGCATCGGCACGTCGTTTCTGTTTCCCGGCGTCGGCTACGGCGGCAGCTGCTTTCCCAAAGACACGCAGGCGTTGCTCAAGTCGGCCGAGGACAAGGGCTACGACTTCAAGATTCTGCGCGCGGTCGAAGAGGTCAACGACCGCCAGAAGGAGCGGATGGTCGACAAGATCGCGGCGCATTTCCCCGATCTGCGCGGCCGGACGATGGCGATCTGGGGCCTGGCGTTCAAGCCGCGTACTGACGACATGCGCGAGGCCCCGGCGATCCCGATCATCGAACGGCTGCTGGCGTGCGGTGTCACGGTGAAGGCGTACGACCCGGCGGCGGGACCGGTGGCGCGCGGCATCTTCGGCGATCGCATCGCCCTCTGTGAGAAGAGCTACGACGCGCTTGCCGGTGCCGACGCCCTCGCCGTCGTCACCGAGTGGAACGAGTTCCGCGAGCCGGACTTTGCCAAGATGCAGTCACTGATGAAGTCACCGGTCGTCTTCGACGGCCGCAACATCTATTCGCCCGAGCACATGCGCGCGCTCGGCTTCACCTATTTTTCCATTGGCCGCTAATCCACGTGCCGTTCTGGTGACCGGCGGGGCCGGGTACATCGGCAGCCATGCGGCGAAAGGCCTGCAGCGCGCCGGCTACCGCGTCGTCGTGCTCGACAATCTGCAGGCCGGCCACCGCGCCGCGGCGAAGTTCGGCGAACTGGTCGAAGCCGATATCACCGACACCGCGGCGGTGCGTGAGGCCTTGCGCCGCCACGAGATCTTCGGGGTCATGCACTTCGCGGCGTTCCTCGACGTCGGCGAGTCGGTGCGCGAGCCCGCGAAGTACTACCGCAATAACGTCGGCGGCGCGCTCAGCGTGCTCGAGGCGATGGCGGCCGAGTCGGTCAAGCACTTCGTGTTCTCGTCGACCTGCGCGACCTACGGCGAGCCGCTCGAAACGCCGATCGCCGAAACGCACCCGCAGAATCCGATCAACAGCTACGGCGAATCGAAGCTGGCGGTCGAGCGTGCGCTGCCGCACTTCGCGACCGCCTACGGGCTGCGCTACGTCGCGCTGCGCTACTTCAATGCGTCGGGCGCCGATCCCGACGGCGAGATCGGCGAGGATCATTCGCCGGAGATCCATCTCATCCCGCGGGCGATCGAAGCGGCGACCGGCGGCCGCGGCCTGCAGGTGTTCGGCGACGACTATCCGACCCCGGACGGCACCTGCCTGCGCGACTACATTCACGTCACGGATCTCGCCGACGCGCACGTCAAGGCGCTGGAGTCGATCGCGAGCGATGGACCGTCCACGGCGTACAACCTTGGCACCGGGCGGCCGCATTCGGTGCGCGAAGTGATCGACACGGTCGCGCGGGTCACGGGGCGGCCGGTGCCGTGGACGCTGGCGCCGCGGCGGCCCGGCGATCCCGCCGTGCTCTACGCCGCGCCCGACAAGGCGCGGCGCGCGCTGCAGTGGACGCCGAAGCTCGGCGACCTCGAGACGATCGTTCGCACCGCCTGGGACTGGCACCGCACCCATCCCAACGGCTATGACCGCAAGTAGGGCCGCCTAGCGTGGCGGTCGTGGTCCAGCAGCGTCACACGCTGAAGCGCCTGTTCGGCTACGCGACGCCGTACCGCACGCGCATGGCGTGGGCGGTGCTCGGCATGATCGTGTACGCGATCGGATCGGCCGGGCTCGCGTACCTGATCAAGCCGATCTTCGACAGCGTCCTGCCGAAGCAGCAGGAAGTCGCGTTCATCGCGTGGGCGATCGTCGGCGTCTACCTGCTCAAGGGCGTCGGCTCGTATGTCTCGTCCTACCTGATGGCCGACGTCGGGCAGCGCGTCGTCATGGACCTGCGCAACGCGCTGTATCGACACATCCTCGATCAGTCCGCGGGATTCTTCGCGCATGGCGCCACCGGACGATTGCTGTCGCGGATCAACAACGACGTCGGACAGGTGCAGCAGGCGGTATCGGAAACCGCCGGCGACCTGGCGCGCGAATCGCTGGCGCTGGTCGGCTATGCGGCGCTGTTGTTCTACTACGACGCGCGGCTGACGATCGTCTGCTTCACCGGGGCGCCGCTGATCGTGTATCCGCTGATCCGCCTCGGGCAGCGGGTGCGCCGCACCACGCGGCGCAGCCAGGAGGCGATCGAGCAGCTGTCGCACTTGAGTACCGAGGCGTTCACCGGCCACCGCATCGTCAAGGCGTTTGCGACCGAGAGGCACGAAGCCGACAAGTTCAATCGCGCCGGCTACCACCTCTTCCGCACCAACATGAAGGTGACCGCGGCGCTCTCGAGCCTGCCGCCGCTGATGGAACTGATCGGCGGCTTCGGCATGGCCGGGGCGCTCGTCTACGGCAGCAGGCAGATTGCCGCGAACAACCTGACCCCCGGCCAGTTCGTACTCTTCATCGGCACGCTGCTGCTGATGTATGGCCCCGCCAAAAAGCTGAGCCGGGTCAACGCCGACCTGCAGCAGGCCATCGCCGCGTCCGAGCGCATCTTCGAGATGATGGACACGCACACCGAGGTGGTGGAGGAGCCGGGTGCCGCGCCGCTGGCGCCGTTCCGCGGCACCATCGAGTTCCGCGAGGTCGGGTTCGGCTACGACGATGCCGCCAGCCGGATTCTGCGCAACGTGTCGCTGACCGTCCGCGCCGGCGAGATGGTGGCGATTGTCGGCCGCAGCGGCGCCGGCAAGACGACGCTGGTCAACCTGCTGCCGCGGTTCTACGACGTCAGCGCGGGCGCGATCCTGATTGACGGGCTCGACATCCGTCAGACGACCGTGGCGTCGCTGCGGCGGCAGATCGGCATCGTGACCCAGGATACCGTGCTGTTCGACGACTCGATCGGGCGCAACATCGCCTACGGATCGCCGGACGCGACGCGGCAACAGATCGAATCGGCGGCGCGGGCCGCCAATGCGCACGACTTCGTCGCCGCCATGCCGCACGGCTACGACACGATGATCGGCGAGCGCGGCCAGCGGTTGTCGGGCGGGCAGCGGCAGCGCATCGCCATCGCGCGCGCGATTCTCAAGGACGCGCCGATTCTCGTGCTCGACGAAGCGACCTCGGCGCTCGACACCGAGTCGGAGCTGCTGGTGCAGGAAGCGCTCGCCAACCTGATGAAAAACCGGACCTCGTTCGTGATCGCGCACCGCCTCTCCACCATCCGGCGCGCCGACGCCATCGTCGTGCTCGAACGCGGCCGCATCGTCGAAGTCGGCCGCCACGACGAGCTGCTGGCCAAACCCGACGGCGCCTACGCGTCGCTGTATCAGCTGCAGCTGCTCGAAGGACGCCGGGCGGAACGCGGCACGAGGATGGTGCCGTCGTGAACCGCTGGGCAGGTCGCGTGCGTCAGCTAGGTCGACCGGGGGCGGCGGGGTCGCGATGATCAAGAGCATGACCGGGTTTGCGGCGCTGTCGCGGGAAGACGAGCGGGCGACGATCTCGGTGACGATTCGTGCGGTCAATCATCGCCATCTCGATCTCGCGCTGCGGAGCCCGCAGTCGCTGGCGTCGATCGAAGGCGAACTGCGCGCGCTCGTCGCGAAGCATGTCGCGCGCGGCCGCGTCGAGCTCAGCGTGTCGCTGCAGCTGCGGCAGACGCCGGGGGTCGACGTCGAGTTCAACGAGGAATTCGCGCGCGCGCTGGAGATCGCGCTCGACAAGGCGCGGGAGCGCGGCCTGGTCGCCGGCGCGCTGACGCCGGGCGATCTGCTGAAGATGCCGCAGGCGATCACCATCCGTGAGCGGCAGCCGGAGGACGACGAAGCGGCGCGGAGCGCGGTCGCGGCGCAGGCGCGTGCCGCGGTCGAGCAGGCGCTGATCGATCTCGACTCGATGCGATCGCGCGAAGGCGATTCGCTGCGCGGCGATCTCGACAGCCGCCGCACCGCGGTCGCCGTTCTGGTCGAACGCATCGCGGGCGCCGCCGACGAGGGGCGGGCGGCGTTGGAGCAGCGCGTCACCGATCGCGTCCGCGAGCTGCGCACGGAGCTGCAGGCCGACGAGACGGCGGTGGCGCAGGAGATCGTGAGGATGGCGGCGCGCTCCGATATCACCGAAGAGCTCGAGCGGTTCCGGGGGCACGTGTCGCACTGGGGGGCGCTCGCCGACGCGCCGGAGCCGTGCGGGCGCAAGCTCGATTTCCTGCTCCAGGAGATGAACCGCGAGGTCAACACGATGGGCTCGAAGGCTGATGGCCTGCGCGTGTCCGAGCTCATCATCGCGGCGAAGGCGGAGCTCGAGAAGATGCGCGAGCAGGTGCAGAATGTCGAGTAGCCCGGCGACGGGGGCGGGGCAGGCGCGGGGCCTGCTGTTCATCGTCTCGGCGCCCTCGGGCGCCGGCAAGACGACGCTGGTGGAGCGGCTGGTCGAGCAGTTGCCGCATCTCAGAATGTCGCGCTCGTACACGTCGCGCGCGGCGCGGCAGGGTGAAACGGACGGCGTGGACTATAATTTCGTGACACGCGATCGGTTCGAAACCATGGCCGCGGCCGGCGAGTTCCTCGAGTGGGCCGACGTGTTCGGCAACCTGTACGGCACGTGCGCCGCCGACACCGACAGCATGCTCATGGCGGGAGAGGACGTGGTGCTGGTGATCGATGTGCAGGGCGCGCGCAAAGTGCGGGCGCGGGGCCTGCAGACCCAGGCGGTGTTCGTGATGCCGCCGTCCTTCGCGGTGCTCGAGCAGCGGCTGCGCGGGCGCAGCAAGGACAGCGAAGCGGCGATCCAGATGCGGCTGCAGGTGTCGCGCCAGGAAGTGGCCGCCTTTACCGAGTACGATTTCGTGGTCGTGAACGATGAACTCTCGGCCGCGGTCGATCGGCTCAGAGGGGTCGTCGTCAGCGAACGCGCCCGTCTGGCGCGGATGCAGGCCGAGGCCGAAACCATAGTCAGGACATTCTGATGATTGACCGTTCCAAGCTCCCCAACTCGTTCGAGTTCGTCGTGACCGCGGGCGCGCGTGCCCGTCAGCTTCTGGCCGGGTCGACGCCGCGGGTCGCGGTCGGCGAGCACAAGAAGACGACGATCGCGGCGCAGGAAGTGATCACGAAGCAGGTCGAGGCGATCGCGCGCGCCGAGACGCCGGTCGAATAATCGCTCAGTGGGTAGTCGAGTCATCGGGTAATCGATTATGGGATTGGTCGCGCTCGGCGTCACCGGCGGGATCGGCGCGTACAAGGCCGTCGAGGTCGCGCGCGGGCTGCAGAAGCGCGGCCACGAGGTCGTCGCGGTCATGACGCACTCGGCGACGCGTTTCGTCGGCGCCGTCACCTTCGAGGCGATCACGCGGCGGCGCGTCATCACCGATCAGTTCGAGGACGGCATGAACGCCGACATCGAGCACATCGCGCTGGCGTCGACGATCGATCTGCTGCTCATCGCTCCGGCGACCGCCAACATCATCGGCAAGCTCGCCAACGGCATCGCCGATGATTTCCTGTCGACGCTCTACACCGCGACGCGGGCGCCGCTGCTCATCGCGCCGGCGATGAACACCCAGATGTTCGCGCACGAGGCGGTGCGCAGGAACCTCGACACGCTCGCCGCGCGCGGGGCGCGCTTCGTCGAGCCGGGCGAGGGGTATCTCGCGTGCGGCTGGATCGGCAAGGGGCGGCTCGCCGAGCCCGACGAGATCGTTGCCGCCGCCGACGCGATCCTCCGGCCCGAGGGGCCGTTGCGCGGCCAGCGCGTGCTGGTCGCCGCCGGTCCGACCTACGAGGACTTCGATCCCGTCCGCTACATCGGCAACCGCTCGAGCGGGCGCATGGGCTACGCCATCGCGGCAGAAGCGGCGCGGCGCGGCGCCGCGGTGACCCTCGTCACCGGACCGACGACGATCGAGGCGCCGGCGGTACGCGAGGTCGTCAAGGTGCGCGGCGCCGGCGAGATGCATCAGGCCGTCATGGCGCGGGCCGGCGGCATGGACGTCGTCGTCATGGCCGCGGCCGTCGCCGATTACACGCCGGTCAATCGCGCCGCGCAAAAGGTCGCGAAGGACGCGGATACTCTGACGCTCGTCCTCAAGAAGACGCCGGACATCCTCGGTGAACTGGGGCAGCGGCGGCTCGCCGCGGGATCGGGGCCGGTGCTGGTCGGCTTCGCCGCCGAAACCGAGGACGTCATCGCCCACGCGAGCGCGAAGCGCGAGCGAAAGCACGCCGACCTCATCATTGCCAACGACGTATCGCGCACCGATGCCGGGTTCGACGTCGACACCAACGCGGTCACCATCGTCGCCGCGTCCGGCGCGGAAAGCCTGCCGCTGCAGTCGAAAGCGCGGGTCGCAGCGGCGATCCTCGACCGCGTCGAGCGGCTGCTGACGTCGCGCGCGATCAAGGCGTAAGTGGATCGCGATCAGCTCGCGGAACATTTGAAATTCGCGGCGGAGCTCGGCGTCGCCGGCGTCAGCCGCGACCCGGCCTGGCGCTCGCGCGCGCAGCCTGATGTCACGCCTGGATCAGATGCCGGTCCGATCTCGAGCCCGCAGAGTCAGCCGACGACGGCGCCGGTGACGTTCTTGAAAAATGCAGGCGAGGCGCTCGTCGCGATCCGCGAGGATATCGGCGACTGCACGCGCTGTAAGCTGCACACGCTCGGCCGTACGCAGGTCGTGTTCGGGGTCGGTAATGCCGACGCGGACCTGATGTTCGTCGGCGAGGCCCCGGGGGCGGACGAAGACGCGCAGGGTATTCCGTTCATCGGCCGGGCCGGTCAGCTGCTGACGAAGATCATCGAAGCGATCGACCTGACGCGCGATGAGGTCTACATCGCGAACATCATCAAGTGCCGGCCGCCGCAGAACCGCAATCCGGAGAACGACGAAGTCGAGTCGTGTGAGCCGTTCCTTTTCCGGCAGATCGAGGTGATCAGGCCGAAGGTGATCGTGGCGCTCGGCAAGTATGCGGCGCAGACGCTGCTGAAGAGCGACACGCCGATTTCGCGGCTGCGCGGGCAGGTGCTCGACTATCGCGGCGCGAAGCTGGTGCCGACGTTTCATCCTGCGTACCTGCTGCGCAACCCGTCCTCGAAGCGCGAGGTATGGGAAGATATGAAACTGGTCAAACGACTGCTGACTGAGAGTTGACGACTCAGAACTCAAAACTCAGAACTCAAAACTGGGAACTCGAACCGGAGTTTCCGAGTGTCAGTTGTGAGTTTTGAGTTCTGAGTTCTGACTTCTGAGTTCTGACTTCTGAGTTCTGAGTTCTGAGTTCTGAGTTCTCTGTGTTTTGCTGATAAGCGTAGCCGTCCCCGTTCCCAATCTCGACCTGCTGACTTATGCGGTGCCCGACGGTGTCGCGGTGCCGTGCGTCGGCGCGCGCGTCGTCGTGCCGCTCGGCACCCGGGTGGTCACCGGGATCGTCGTCGAGGTGAACGTCGAGCCGGGAACGGCAGCGGCGAAACCGATCCGCGAAGTGCTCGATGCGGCCGCATTCGTGCCGGCCGACGTCGTCAGCCTGGCGCGCTGGACCGCGGAGTATTACGCGGCCGGCGTCGGCGATACGATCCCGGCGCTGCTGCCGCCGATGGCGCGCGGCGGCCGCGCCGATGCTCACAAGACCGCGCGGATGGCGGCGATCACGGCGATGGGGCACGAAGCGCTCAGCGGCGACGAGAAGTTGACCGCGAAACAACGTGAGGCGCTCGAGCTTCTGGCCGGCACGCCGACAGGCCTGGCGACCGCCGTCATGGCGACCCGCGGCATTGCCGCGGATGCAATCTCCCGCCTCGCCAAACGTGGCTATATCAGCCTCCGTCAGGAGCGCATCGACCGCGATCCCTTCGATCGGGGTCAGGTTGGGGTCGGGGTAGGGTCAGGTTGGGGTCAGGTTGGGGTCGGATTAGGGTCTGACCCCAACCTGACCCCTGTTGCGGCTGTGGCGAGCCTGTCGGAGGCTGGGCGTCAGCTGACGATGGAGCAGGGGGACGCCCTGGTGCGGCTCGAGCGGCTCGCGGCGGCGCGCGCGTTCAAGGTCGCGCTGCTGCACGGCGTCACCGGCAGCGGCAAAACCGAGGTCTACATCCGGCTCTCCGCCGCCGTCCGCGCCTCCGGCCGCCGCGTCCTGATGCTGGTCCCAGAAATCGCCCTGACGCCGGCCGCCGCCGCCCTCTTCCGCCAGGCGTTCGGCGAGCGCGTCGCCGTCCAGCACAGCGGCCTCTCCGACGGCGAGCGCCACGATCAATGGCAGCGCATCCGCCGCGGCGACATCGACATCGTCGTCGGCACCCGATCCGCCGTGTTCGCGCCGCTCGAGCAGGTCGGCCTGATCGTCGTCGACGAGGAGCACGACGGCTCCTACAAACAGGAGGAGAGCCCACGCTACAACGGCCGCGACGTCGCGATCGTCCGCGCCCAGCGCGCCGGCGCCCTCGTCGTCCTCGGATCCGCGACGCCGTCGATGGAGAGCTATCACAACGCGATGACCGGCAAGTACGAGCGCGTCGTGCTCGAACGCCGCGTGCTCGATCGGCCGCTGGCGTCGGTGAGCGTCGTCGACATGCGCGAGGAGTACGCCGCGGAAGGCCCCGACGTGATCCTCAGCCGCGCGCTGCGCGACGGGATGCAGGCGCGGCTCGAGCGCAAGGAACAGTCGCTCGTCCTCCTCAACCGGCGCGGCTTCGCGACGGCGGTGTTCTGCCGCCAGTGCGCCGGCACGATCGATTGTCCGAACTGCAGCGTGTCGCTGGTCGTCCATGGCGAGGGCAACGCCCGCCGCGCCCGCTGCCACTACTGCAACTACACGTCGCGCGTGCCGCCGGCGTGCCCGCTCTGCGCCGGACCGTACCTCGAACAGGCGGGCTTCGGCACCGAACGGGTGGAGGCTGAAGTGAAGAAGGCGTGCCCCGAGGCGCGCGTCGCCCGGCTCGATCGCGACTCGATCCGCAGGAAAGGATCGCTCGCGTCGCTGCTGTCGCGGTTCCGCGACGGTGCGATCGACGTCCTCGTCGGCACCCAGATGATCGCGAAGGGACACGACTTCCCGCGCGTGACCCTGGTCGGCGTCGTGTCCGCTGACGTCGGTCTCGGCCTCGCCGACTTCCGCGCGTCGGAGCGCACGTTCCAGCTGCTGACGCAGGTCGCCGGCCGCGCCGGACGCGGCGAGGTGCTCGGCGAAGCGATCGTGCAGACGCTGTATCCGGATCACTACAGCATCCAGCTCGCGTGCCGCCAGGATTTTCCCGCCTTCTACGACCGCGAGATGAAGTTCCGCACCGCGATGCGCTACCCGCCGATGATCTCGCTGGTCAATGCCGTCGTCCGCTCGCGCACCTTCGCCGGGGCGATGGACGATGCGGCGGACATCGTCGACAAAGTGCGGCTGGCCGATCGCGGACTGCGGATTCTCGGCCCCGCACCGGCGCCGCTCGGCAAGCTGCGCGGCGAATATCGCGCCCAGCTGCTGATCAAGGGCATGAACCGGAAGAAAATTCGCGAAGCGATCCAGTCGGCGCTCGCCGCACGGCCCGAGCTTCAGCGCCGCGTGGTCGTCGACGTCGACCCGTTATCGGTCCTGTGAGATTTCAGAGGGTAGATGTCAGCGTTCAGACTGGGATTGCAGATGAACGTGAAATCTGAATCGACCATCTGAAATATTCCTATCGCCCGATGAGCTCCATCGGACGGATCGGCGCCGGCGTGAAGCAGAGGGCGAACATGATCACCGCGAACAGCGCGAGCAGCAGGCGGCCGCGGCTGAGCGGGACCTCTTCGTCGAACACCCGCGGATGCCGCGGGCCGAAGAAATACAGCATCGCGACGATCATCATGGTCCACACGATCCAGCTGTAGGTGAACAAGGCGAGCACGATCGCGCCGCTCACCATCGCGTAGGTCACATACGTCGACCAGCGCGGTCCGAGCACCGAGTACGAGATGTGGCCGCCGTCAAGCTGGCCGATCGGGAACAGATTGAGGGCGGTCGCCAGCATGCCGAACCACGCGGCGAAGGCCATCGGATGCATGTTCAGCGAATAGCCGTCCGGCTGCGTTCCCCAGATCACCCACGATGCGAACTTGAACAGCAGCGGCTCGCCGAGCTCGAGCATGTCACCGGAGCTTGCCGGCAGCTTGACGACGTGCGACATCGCCAGGCCGATGAACAACGCCGGCACCGCGATCACGAACCCGGCGATCGGCCCCGCGATGCCGATGTCGAACAGCATTTTCTTGCTCGGGATCGGCTCGCGGATGCGGATGAACGCCCCCATGGTGCCGGTCAGGAAAGGCGGCGGCACCGGAATGAAAAACGGCAGCGACGCATCGACGTCATAATAGCGGCACGCGAAATAGTGGCCGAGCTCGTGGCAACCGAGGATCCCGAGGATCGTCATGCTGTACCAGAGCCCGCGGATCGCCAGCGCGCCAACCGGCATGGGCAGCGCGGTCGAACCTCTGTAGTCGTCGAGGTAGCTGGCGTACTGCATCGTCCCGACCAGCGTGGTGCTTGCTATAGTCAGGGCGAACAACAGAACGTGCAGCCACACACGATCTTGGAACTTCGGCCTGGGCTGCCAGGCGAGCGGCGGAAAGGGGTCCAAGTTAGCCGATGTTCTGGAGGTCTTTGCCCGGCTTGAAGCGGATGGTGCGCCCCGGCGGGATGCGCACTTCCTTGCCGGTCCGGGGGTTGCGGCCGATGCCGCGCTTGCGCGGCTTCACCTGGAACACGCCGAAGCCGCGCAGCTCGATCCGTTCTCCGCGCTGCATCGAGGTCCGCATCGCGTCGAACACCGCGTCGACGGCCACCTCGGCTTTGACCTTGGTGATGTCGGCGATCTTCGAAACTTCGTTGACGATGTCGACCTTGATCATGCTTAGGGACTCCTGACGGCTTGTAAATACTATAGATTGTGAGACTTACGCTGTCAAGGCTGAGGCTAAGTGAAAGTGGTGAATGTCCCGTAAATCGCCCTCTGTCGTGCTCGTCGGCCGCCCCAACGTCGGCAAGTCCACCCTGTTCAACCGGATGACCGGCAGCCGCCGCGCGATCGTCAATCCGATGGCCGGTACCACGCGCGACGCGCTCGCCCGCCCGGTCGTCTGGCGCGGCACGTCCTTCCAACTGTTCGATACGGGAGGGTTATACGGCGAGAGTCAGGACCCTCTGCACGAGCTGGTCGTCACCCAGGGGCAGCGCGCCATCGTCGGCGCCGATCTGCTGGTGCTGCTCGTCGACGGCCGCGAGGGGCTGATCCCCGGCGACGAGCGGATTGCGCGCGAGCTGCGCGAAACCGGCATCCCGGTGATCCTGGCGATCAACAAGACCGACGACAAGCGCTCGCAGAAGTCGGCGATGGAATTCTTTCAGCTCGGCTTTGACCCCGTGACCGAGATCTCCGCCGAGCACGGCGCCGGCGTCGCCGAGCTGCTCGACGAGATTGTGTCCCGCGTGAAGGGGACGGCCCCCGCCGAGGGCTCTGGGCTCAAGGCGCAGGACTCGGAAGAACGCGCTCAGGCCCCAGCCGTCAGCTCTGACGTGGCCGACGTCGAGACGCGGTTTGCGATCGTCGGTCGGCCGAATGTCGGCAAGTCTTCGCTGGTGAACCGGCTGCTGCGGACCGAGCGCGTGCTCGTCAGCGACATGCCGGGGACGACGCGCGATGCGATCGATTCGCCGCTGCTGTGGCACCGACGTCATTTCCGGATCATCGACACCGCCGGCATGCGGCGGCCGGGGCGCGTCGCCGGCGGCGGCAAAGTCGAGATGGTCAGCGTCTCGCTCGCCAAGGAGTCGATCGCCAACGCCGACGTCGTCGCGCTCGTGATCGACGCGAGCACCGGCGCCTCGGATCAGGATGCGGCAATCGGCGGGGAAGCCGACCGCGCCGGGCGCGGCATCGTGATCATCGTCAACAAGTGGGATCTCGTGAAGACCGAGGATCACACCTTCGTCCAGCGCTTCGACGACAAGCTGCGCCAGGGGATGCGCTTCCTCGACTTCGCGCCGATCCTCCACATCTCCGCGCTCACCGGCGAGCGGACGACGAAGGTGCTCGAGACCATGGACAAGGTGGCGGCCGCGCGGCGGGTCCGCGTGCCGACGCCGGCGCTCAACAAGTTCATCGAGAAGGTGACCGCGGCAAACCCGCCCGTCAGCCCAGGACGCAAGCACGTGCGCATCATGTACGCCGCGCAGACCGGCGTCGCACCGCCGTCGTTCCTCTTTTTCACCAACGTCGCGACGACGTTCCATTTCTCGTACGAGCGGTTTCTGATCAACAAGCTGCGCGAGGAATTCGGGTTCCTCGGCTCGCCGATCCGCATCCAGGTGCGCCGCCGGGATCGGAACACGAACGTCGGCGGCACTCGCAAGTCGAAGCCGGTGCGCCACGGGGCGAAGAAGAACACGGTGGCGAAGGAGCGCAAGGATCGCCGCGCCCGCAAGAACCGGCGCGACAAGAAAGAACGCTGATATACTCGAAAACGCCCAAGTTCTGCGCCACTCGCAGGACGCGGGGGACCCAAGCACGTGGGGCGTAGCGAGATCGTCTCGCCGGACACTTCCGAGTCCGAGCCCGTCAGCTAACCCCGCCGGCGTCAGACGGAAGGCTCGTTGTGTCCACCACGCCGCTCGCTCGCGACGGACGCGTCCGCGTTGTCGTCGCCACCACGGTTCTCCTCTCGTTCATCTCGTTCTGGCGCGCGGCCGCCATCGTGCTCGCGGATCTCGGATCCACCGCGTTCTACGTCGGCGGCATCGTCGAGCAGGCGGTGGGCAAGTCGGCGCCGTGGTTCATTCTCGGCGTGATGATCTTCTCCTACGCGGTGCGCGCGCTCTACATCGAGAGCTCGGCGATGTTCGTGCGCGGCGGCGTCTACCGCGTCGTCAAAGAGGCGATGGGCGGCACGCTGGCGAAGCTCTCGGTCTCGGCGCTGCTGTTCGACTACATCCTGACCGGGCCGATCAGCGGCGTGTCGGCCGGCAGCTACATCGCCGGCCTGATCAACGACATCCTGACCCGCGCCGGCACCTCGGCGCGGATTCCGACCGCGGCGACCGCGGCGTTCATCGCGATTCTCATCACCGGCTATTTCTGGTGGCGCAACACGCGCGGCATCCACGAGAGCAGCGACGATGCGATGACGATCATGAAGATCGCGACGGTCATGGTCGTCCTGCTGATCGGCTGGTGCACGCTGACGCTGGTGCACCGCGGCGGCACGCTGCCGCCGCTCCCGAGCCTCGGCACGATCCGGTTCTCGGACGAGTCCCTCGGGTGGTTGAAGGGCACGGTGTGGCCGACGTTCACCGCGATCGCGATCCTGGTCGGCTTCGGGCACTCGATCCTGGCGATGAGCGGCGAGGAATCGCTGGCGCAGGTCTACCGTGAGATCGAGGTGCCGAAGGTCAAGAACCTGCAGCGCGCCGGCATGGTGATCTTCATCTACAGCCTGGTGTTCACCGGGCTGGTCAGCTTCTTCGCCGTGGCGATCATTCCGGACGCGGTGCGGCCGCAGTATTACGACAACCTGATTTCGGGGCTGGCCATGCACGTCGTCGGACCGATCTCGGTGCGGCTGGTGTTTCAGGCCGTCGTCGTGATTGTCGGGTTCCTGATGCTGGCGGGCGCGGTCAACACCGCGATCGTCGGCTCGAACGGCGTGCTGAACCGCGTCTCTGAAGACGGCGTCCTGACCGAGTGGTTCCGCAAGCCGCATCGCCGCTTCGGCACCACCTACCGCCTGATCAACATGATCGCGATCCTGCAGATCGCGACGATCGTGATCAGCCGCGGCAATGTGATCGTGCTCGGCGAGGCGTACGCCTTCGGCGTGGTGTGGAGCTTCGCGTTCAACGCGCTCGCGGTGCTGGTGCTGCGCTACAAGCGGCCGGACATCGAGCGCGGCTGGAAGGTGCCGTTGAACGTCCGCATCGGCGGCCGCGAGCTGCCGATCGGCGTCGGGCTGATCGCGGTCGTGCTGTTCACGTGCGCGGTGATCAACCTGTTCACGAAGGAGACCGCGACGATCTCGGGCCTGCTGTTCACCGGCGGCTTCTTCGTGATCTTCGTGGTGTCGGAGCGGATCACGGCGCGGCAGAAGGCGTCGGGATCAGGAAAGCTGGATCAGTTCCAGCTGACGGCGGAGCCGGAAGTCGGCATCGCCGCGTTGAACAGCCGGCCGGGCGCGGTGCTGGTGCCGGTGCGCGACTACAACACCCTGGCGCAGCTGGACTGGGTCGTCGGCCATACGCCGCCGGGACGCGACGTCGTCGTCCTCACGATCCGGCTGCTGCGCGGGCCCGACGGCAGCTCGCACGGTCTCGAGGCGGACGAGCTGTTCACCGATTACGAGCAGACGCTGTTCACGAAGGTGGTGGCGATCGCGGAGCGTCACGGGCGGGGCGTCAAGCTGCTGGTGCTGCCGGCGACCAATATCTTCGACGCGGTGGCGCAGACGGCGGTCACCCTCGAGGCGAGCGAGATCGTCGTCGGCGCATCCGCGGTGATCACGGCCGAGGAGCAGGCGCACCAGATGGGGGATGCCTGGGACCGGACGCCGCACGAGCGCTCGCTGGCCACGCAGTTCGTGATCCATTCGGCCGACCGCCAGGTGCAGACATTCGCGCTGGGCGCGCACGCGCCGAACCTGCGGGCGGAGGACGTCGAGCGGATCCACGCGCTGTGGGTCGAAGCGGTGAAGGCCGCCGGCCCGCAGGTCCATCACCGCGATGTCGTCGTCGCCGCGCTCGACAGTCTCGAAGGAGAGCTGCGCGATCATCGCGACAAGGCGATCGCGCGCTTTCCGCGCGCGGTGTAGGGCCGGCCTTCAGGCCGGCCTTGCGGTACCATGCGACGGTGCCTATTCCGCTCACGCTGCAGATTCGCCGGCTCGCCTCCGCCGAGGGGCTGGCGTTGCCGAGATACATGACGCCGGGCGCCGCCGGCATGGACCTTCATGCCGCGACGGGGGAGGACGTTGTGATCGAGCCGGGTGCGATCGTGCTGGTGCCGACCGGGCTGGAGGTCGCGATCCCCGAGGGGTACGAAGGGCAGGTGCGGCCGCGATCGGGGCTCGCGGTGAAGCACGGGATCAGTCTGCCGAATACGCCGGCGACGATCGACTCCGATTACCGCGGCGAGATCCGGGTGCCGCTGATCAATCTCGGGCGCGAGGCGTTCGTCGTCTCGCGCGGCATGCGCATCGCGCAGTTCGTGGTGGCGCCGGTGGCGCGGGTCACGTGGGAGGAGGTCGAGCACCTGCCGTCGACCGATCGGGGCGGCAAAGGGTTCGGCCACTCCGGCGTCTAGCGCGGCCATTCGGCGGGCGACCTGCTATACTTTTTGAGCTTCAGATGATGGACACCCCCGCTCAGGTCGAGATTCCCAAGCGCGCGCTGTTCAAGGCGGCCGAGGTGTGCGATCTGGCGAAGGTGCAGCCCTACGTGCTGCGCTCGTGGGAGGCGGAATTTCCGCAGCTGGGCGTCGCCAAGACGGCGGGCGGGCCGCGCGTCTACCGCCGATCGGATGTCGAGCGGGTGCTCAAGATCAAGCATCTGCTGCTGGTCGACGGCCTCACGCTCGCCGGGGCGCGCCGCAAGCTCGACGAGGAATCGGCGCCGGTCGAGGCCGACGCCCTGGAGATCGAAGCGTTGATCGGCGAGAACGCGCGTGAGCGGCTGACCGCCGTCAAGCGCGGGCTGCAGTCGATTCTCGAGTTGCTGACGACCACGACCGGAGGGGACGAGTTCCGTCTCGCGCCCTCCTCGTCAGCGATGGCCGCCGCGCGGGTCCGGCCGCTGCCGGCGGCGCGGTTGAAGGCGTCACGCGGCAAGGTAGCCGCGTCGCGCAGCGGATCGGCGCGCTCTCCCCAAGCGCGCCGCAAGCGTTCGGCGTAAGATCGTCCGAGTCGGGACGTAGCGTAGCCTGGTTATCGCGCTTGACTGGGGGTCAAGAGATCGGGAGTTCGAATCTCCCCGTCCCGACCATTTTTCACTTCTGGGGTAACACCAGGGTAACAACCAAGCCCGTTTCGCGTCGGACTTGATTCATCGCCTGCCAATGGGCAGCGGAGAATCTGAAGCGGGTCGAGCAGGCCTGCCTCGACTTTGACGAGAGGGCCAAGAGCCGCCTAGATGGACGCAGGCTCGGTGACGGTCAATCAGACGCAGACGGCTGGGACACGTCGCGCGGTAAAAGTGTACCGGGACGACCCACATGCGATGTTACGGGATCCCATCGCAGTGGTCGAACGGCGCGATTGGGGTTGATGTCGTATCGCGTCCTTGCGTCAGAGTTGGCCCTCGTTCTGTAACCGTTGCTGGATTTCCCTAAGTCGGTGTTCAGCGGTCCGCAGCGTTGCAGCGCTCGTATGCACTGATGACTGTCCGAGCACGAGATCGTAGCCGTGTGGAACCGCAGACCCAAGAACGAAGTCGGAATCGGTGTCCGCGTGGAAGTCGATAGCGTCCGTCGACGACTCGAAGATCGCAAGCTCGCCGGCTTCCACATTTTCGGGGACACGAAGGCGTCCGGTGCTCACCGAGACCCAGCCGACGGTATGGTCGACGGCCGGGCGGTAACGCCACGATTGGCCGGCCAGCAGGCGCACGGCCAGGTAGTTCAGCGAGGCCGGGGCATTAATCGAGCTGGTCGCTCCGCCGTGAGTGCCGACCAGCACACGCGCCGGACCGTCGCGCGCGACGGCGTCAGGGGCCAGGCAGACGTTTTCCACCGGTCCGAGCTCGTGATCGGGCGGCAAGGCGAGCCAGAGTTGGAATCCACGGGCCCTCCCGGCGTCGCCGAGCCCACCGCCGTGCCAAGCTCCGTGACCGGCCTTGAACCATTCAACACCGCCCGCCGGCAGGACTCCGGTCGCGCCAGCCGAATCTTCGTACCGGGTGGCTCCTTCGAACAGATAGGACACTGTCGCGATGCCTGAGTGGGGATGCAGTCCCATCCCTTGGAACGTGGCATTCTGCATGTCGAAGAGGTCGAGGAAGACGAACGGCTTCAGCACCTGACCAAGGTCGCTGGGGCTCATTAGGCGCGTGATCGGACCGTGGCGGTTCCCTCTGGTCCGACGGGTGATCTTGCGCGGCCGCGCTGCGAAAGCAGTGGGCCATGTGCGGGCGTGAGCTTCAGTCATGATGAACCCCCTGCTCAGGTACAGACGTTTACGAGCCGAGGAGCCGCGTCAATTCTGAACGCCGTCCCCCGCAATCAAAGCGGTCAAAGCAAAGAGGACCACAGGTGCGGTCGCCGCGGTGTGGAGCACGGTGGGGATCCATGCTTCACGCTTGGATACATCGGCACCGGTGATTACACGGCGGTGGGGCGACCATGAGGAACGCAGGCCTGGAAGGTCCCGTCCGTACACGACCGTGAGTGTTCCTCACCGCGTTCAAGCCGCTTCGAGACCGATGTGGCGCCGTCGATTGTCAGGCAGACCGGCGCGATGTGATTCGCGCCGGCCTTGCGATGTCAACGCGGAGCGCCTACTTGTGTCTGTGCCGCCGCGCGGGCTTCAGCCGCTCGAGCCTCAGCGGCTTTAGCGATCTCGGTACGAGGATAAATGTCCTCCTGCATCGCAATCTCAGCGAGAAACGGGATGATGAGCTTTCGCGCAGCTGGCGCAAGCGGTCCCGCCCAATCACGGAACCATTCCGTGATCGTCGCCACCGTCGTGTTGGGAACGGCGCCTGCCTGAATCATCCGCAGGACGGCGACATCGTGCGATTCCCTCGTCGCACCGCCTGCGGCGTCGGTCACGATGCAGACCTCGTAGCCGTCCCTCAACGCCGCCACGGTCGGATACGCCAGACAGACCTCTGTCAGGATTCCGGACATCACCAGCCGCTTCCGCCCCGTTTTCTTGACCGCGTCAACGAACCCCTTGTCGCCCCACGAGTCCATCGACGACCGATCGATTTCGGGCACCTGTGGAATCTCGGCGCGAAGCGACGCAATCGTGGGTTGATTGACGCCCAACTGGACGCCCACTGTGCTGAGGATGATGGGAATGTCAAAAGCGAGCGCCGCCTTCGCGAGATAGCGGGCGTTGAGTTCGGCGGCCTTGGGATCTTGCGATCGAATGTAGCTCATGACTCCGGGCTGATAGTCGATCAGCACGAGTACGCATTCCTTTGAGTCCCAGACGCCGCTCGACCTGTAGTTCTCCGGCATAAGCAATTCCTCCCCTTCCGTCTCTGGTTGGTTGTTTCCGGTGTCAGTGTCGGCAAGCCGGCGCCTGGCGAGTTGCCCACCTTCAGCGATCGAGATCTCTTACACGGCAATGGCTCTGGGGCGCCTGACGTCCCTTTGGGTTGAGCCGCTTCAAGGCATCGATCACGAAGCCAGCGTAAAACGCTTTGGGTCGCGGCGATATTACGTGTTTCCATGATGGACGGTGGATCGCACTGGCGTTAGCCCGTGAGCGAGGCCCAGAGCCTGCGACGGCATGGTGAGAGGGCCCGGATTCCGGACGTCGATGCCGCGTGCAACAATGTCGCGATCAGTTCGCCCCAGAACACCAATGGGCTCACATGACTCAATCGTCTATGTTGTTGACGATGCCATTCGCGTACGTGAAGCGTTGCATCGAGCTGTTCACCTCGCTTGACCTGTCGTCCGTCACATTCGGATCGGTCGCTGCGTACGTCGCGTAGACGAAGCCCGATCTGCCAGCCTGCCTCATCCTGGACGTGCAACTGCCGGACGTCAGCCGCCTGGATTGTCAACGACAGCTTGGCGACGCCTATTCTGGGGCCCGAACAACCACACCTCCACGAGAGTCGCGCCCCGAAGCGAGAGCGCAACGAGGCCGACGACCCCCGCAAGACCATCGAGGAAGCGATCGGCGTTGTGTAGCGGAGAACTTTGTGAAATAAAGCAGTCACATCTGTCTATGATAAGCATCGTCTCGAGGAAGTTCCGATGCGCTTACGACTGCTGACGTTGTCAGCCGCCTTGCTGGCCGCCTCTTGCGGCCGCGACGAGGTCATCAGCATCGGCCAGAGCATTCATCACGACCACTTTGAATATTCGGTCCAGAGCGTGGAGAGGAAGGACCGCATCGGTAACCTCCACGCCAAGGGCCTGTTCTACGTCGTCACGTTCCAGGTTCGGAATGGCGGAAAAACAGGTCGAACACAAGTGGTCGAACGGTATCGCCTATGTGATCGATCGGCAGCTACGAGCGTTCCGCGCTCTTAGCTTTCGCGGTCGCGGCATCTTGCGCGCTCGACCGGCTCCGGCACGTGCGGCATGGCCTGCCGCCATGCTCGCGCTCACTAGCGCGAAAGGATCGGGAGTGGATAGCTCCAAATCAGCCCAAGCGGTCCGTCGGCTTTATCGAACATGTCCTTGCTATGACGATTGACGGATACACGTTGCAGAGGCGGCTCAGCGAGACAGCTCTTGCGTGAACACACGGATCTGCGTGTGGCCAGGCACTCGACGCACTTCTCGGCGCTGGACGGACGCCGCGATCCGCTGTAAGTGTTTGACGGCAGGGCGGCCATCCATCCCGTATGGTTGTGGCCGGCCGCTTGCTTCCCCTAGCGCATCAACGAGTGGTAGCGCGCAAGCACGCCGCGAATCGAGGCCGGGACATCCAAATGAAGAATCCGCCGTTGTCGATGCTCTCCGCCGAGGGCGCGTTCAACACGATTTGCACACCCTGGTGGCGGCCCACTTTCCCCGCCGATTCGGCGTGTCTGGATGGAATGGGTGATCGACAACAACGGCGGTCGCGCTCGCGCTCTGGGCCGGCCAATTGAGACGTGTCAACGGTCCTAGCTCCACGTGGCGGTCGCGCGGTGTTCTGGCGCCATTCCGGATCGATGTCTCCAAGGAACCGCCCGGGTTTACACCGGCGGGCGGCCGCCGCGGATCACGCGGGACGAGTTGCTGGTGACCGTGCGTCCTGAGTGGCATCACTCGATCGCCGCGGCGCGCACCAGCACGCCGCCGGCACGTGCTCGCATGTTCAAGATGGTGGCGGTGTGACGTGCGAGTACGAATGGTTCAGTGGCGGCGCCGGTCGGCGTTGTTCTGGACCATAGCCTGCTTCGTCGCGTCCTTCAGCATCCTGTGGGCGTTGCGACGATTCAGCGGCCGGCGTGAATCGGTCGCGATCGAGGAGTATGGCTGGACCATCGCTCCGCTGATCGCGTTTGCGCTGTTATGGCTGTTGGTCGACTCGGTGCAGCGGCCGAAATCATGGCTGGGTTGGCATCGGTCGCGTTAAATGGGTGTCTAGATTCCAGGAGGTTCGATGGCCGTCAAGATCGTCGCGCTCGCAGGGTCGCTCGCCGAACAATCGACCAGCCTTGCCGCCGCTCGCATTGCACTGGAAGGCGCGGCTCAAGCCGGGGCCGACACCGAGGTGTACGACATCCGTCAGCTCGATCTGCCGATGTACGTTCCGGGTACGTCGACGGTACCCGACGCGGCTCGAGCGCTGTGTGACTCGATCTACCGGTGCCACGGCATGCTGTGGAGCAGTCCGCTGTATCACGGCACGATCAGCGGTTCGTTCAAGAACGCGCTCGACTGGCTGCAGCTCCTCAGCGATCGCCAGCCGGCGTATCTCACGGACAAGGTGATTGGCTTGATCAGCACGGCCGGCGGCACGCAGGGTCTGCAGGCGGTCAACACGATGGAATTTGTCGTCCGCGCCTTGCGTGGGTGGTCGGTGCCGCTCGTGATCCCAATTCCCCAGGCGTGGCGCGCGTTCCAGGACGGCCACGTGTTGAACGAGAGCCTCGCCGCCCAACTGCGCACTCTGGGTGCGGAAGTCGCCCGTGCGGCGGGGCATTTCGCGTCGGGTCGCCTCACGACGCCAGACGCCAGCCGCGTGGAAGCGGCGTTGCAGCCGGTCAGCGACGCCGAAGTGCGACGTGCACCGTAACCGAGAGACGATGATGGGGACCGTCCGGCCGCGATGTCGCCTTCCGTAAGACCGATGCGGCGCAGGCTGAAAGTGCGCCTGCCACGAGACGCAGCGCGGTCCTCACCACCGATTCTCTGCCTTTCCGCAGCAGCCGTTGTTCAGTCGCAATAATGGGTGCTGTCACACTTCTGCCAGGTGCGCAGGTGTACTCCCGTCGCGCCGATCTTCACGCACTCGTCGCACTCGCCCTCGCCTGCACTGTTTCACGCTGTTGATGGCGTCGATCTGCGCGCAGCCTCGATGTGGCATTGACGCGGAGAGTCACAAGAGGGCGGACGATAGCAATTACGGGTTTCTATAGTGTGGTGCCGGTTCGCGACCGCCGTATGATGAGACCTCAGGGGATGACGCGCGGCCGCGTTGGCGGTTTCTAGCGAGTGCCTATGGCCTCAGAAGAGCTCACGTTTCGGCAGATCGTTGACGGCATCTCGGCCCTCGTTGCCTGCCTGGCACCTGACGGGGCGCTCGAGTTCGTCAACCACCAGGTTCTCGACTACTTCGGCAAGACGCTCGAAGAACTGAAAGGGTGGGCGAGCAGCGATGCCATTCATCCCGACGACCTTCCGAACGCGATGGCGGTGTCGAGCCGGTCATTCCAGTGCGGGGAACCCTACCACGTCGAGGTACGCCAACGGCGCGCGGATGGCGTCTACCGCTGGTTTCACGTGCAGGGGCTACCAGTCCGAGACCCGGAAGGGCGCATCCTCCGGTGGTGCGTTCTGCAGACGGACATGCACGAGCGGAAGTGTGCTGAGGCGGCGCTCACGAGCGCATTTGAAACCATCGCCAAGTCCGAAGCGGAATTGCGTACCATCATCGACGCGATACCGCAGCTCATCGTCGCCCTCGGGTCAGACGGGCACTTTCTGTCCGCGAATCAGGCGGTCCTGGACTACACCGGGTTGACGAAAGAAGAGGTGAGTGCGCATCAGTTTGGCGACGTCTTCCATCGCGGCGACTCCGAGCGACTGCACGCCCAGCGCGCGCTGGCCCTCTCGAGCAAGCACCCCTTCGAGTACGAACGGCGAGTGCGCCGCAAGGACGGTCGGTATCGCTGGTTTCTGATTCAGCACAACCCGCTGCTGGACGAGCGAGGGGGAGTCGTTCGATGGTACGCGACGGGCACTGACATCGACGAGCGGAAGCGTGCCGAGGATGTCCTGCGGTCGAATGAGCAGAGCCTCCGTCTGGCCATCGACAGCATTCCCGGTTTTGTCTCCACCGCCAATGCCGCGGGCGAACTTGAATTTATCAGCCGCCCGGTCTTGGAATATTTCGGCAAGACGGCTGACGAGATGAGGCACTGGGCGCTCGCCGATATGCACCATCCGGACGATCTGTCTCGCGTGGTTGAGGCGTATCGGCGATCCATCGAAACAGGCGAGCCACTTGATGTGGAGACTCGTAACCGCCGCGCCGATGGTGTGTACCGTTGGTTCCACGTGCGTGGCCGCGCGCAGCGTGACGTCGACGGGCGCATCGTACGTTGGTACAACCTGGTGACGGACATCGACGAGCGTAAGCGCGCGGAGGACGCACTGCGAGAGAGCGAGCGCGAACTCCGGCAGCTGGTCGACAGCGTTCCGGCCATGATTGCGGTGGCGAATTCAAAGGGCGAGAGCGAATACGTCAACAAGCGCGCCGTGGACTATCTGGACACGAGTGCTGAGGAGTTCGGCGGTCGGCCGATGCACACCGTTCACCCGGAAGACCAGGAATTGCTGCGCAACGCGTGGCTGCAGTCCAATGCACTCGGACAACCGATGGACTTTGATCATCGCGTCAGGCGCTTCGATGGCGTCTACCGGTGGGTGCATGTCAGGGGTGAGCCCCTCCGCGACGTTCATGGCGCCATTCTCCGATGGTATTACGTGTTCACGGACATCGACGATCAGCGGAAGGCGGAAGAGGCCCTTCGTCACAGCGAGCATCACCTCGAACTTCTGGTGGAGACGATCCCTGCCCATGTCGCGCGCACGACAGCCGATGGCGCGCTGGACTATGTCAACCGGCGCGTCGTCGACTACTTCGGCCAGGAGATAGGGCAGATCGGCTGGCACGTCATCCATCCTGACGATCGACATACGCACGTGCGGAAGTGGCGTGTCGCCATCGAAACCGGAGAGCCGTGGGAACAGACCTGTCGCCTGCGTCGGACGGACGGAGAGTACCGGTGGTTTTATCAGAGAAACGAACCGTTGCTCGATCACCACGGTCGCGTGGTCTGTTGGTATTCGGTGGGCTTTGACATCAATGACAGCAAGGAGATGGAGGAGATGCTGCGCAGCACCAGACGGAAGCTGTCCGCCGCCAGGCAGATCGCGACTGTCGCAGAACTATCTGCGTCGATTGCTCATGAGATCAACCAGCCGTTGGCGTCGGTCGTCACCAACGCCCACGCGTGTCAAACGTGGCTGTCGCACGATCCACCGAATCTCGAACGGGCGCAGACGACGCTCGAGCGGATCATCCGGGACGGACATTCCGCCGCCGACGTGGTCCGGAGAATTCGCGCCCTGTTCAAGGAGGCCGCCCCGGCCAAGGTTCTCCTGAGCATGAATGAGGTTATCGCCGAGGTGATGCGCGTGCTCGCGGACGAACTTCGTGAGAACAACATCCTCGCCGAAACCGACCTGCAGGCCGACGTGCCGATGGTTGAGGCGGACCAGGTGCAGATTCAACAAACGCTCATCAACCTCGTCCACAATGCCATCGAGGCGATGGCCGCCGCGACGGGTGGCGCGAAATCTCTCATGGTCAGCTCACGTCGCCAGGGAGACGACCTACTGATTCAGGTCCGCGATCGAGGGGTCGGCATCGAAGGCGACCCGGCGTTGCGCTTTGAACCGTTCTTCACGACCAAAGAGTCCGGGATGGGGATGGGTCTGTCCATCTGCCGCTCCATTGTCGAGGCGCACGGCGGCCGCATCCGGGCCGTGGCGAATGACGACGGCGCCGGGATGACACTCGGTTTCACCCTCCCGTTGAGGCCGGACGGCGTGAGTCCGGGCGTAGAGGCCGGAACCACCGATTAGGCGCGGCCCCCCGGGCGCGCGCCTCCGAGGGCCGCACGGATCGCGGCGAGTAGCTGCTGGCCGTCGAACGGCTTTTCAAAGTACCGATCGGGTTCGATGCTGGAGACGTGTTGCAGCCGAAATTCCGGACGGCCCGTGATCAGAATGACCGGCAGCTCCGGCCGCACCGTCAGCGCCAGTCGCCGCAGTTCGAATCCGCTCATATCGGGCATGCCGACGTCGGAGATCAGACAGTCGATTTCGGACCATCGGCCATGATGCCAGGCCCGCAGCGCCGATGAGTACAGGCGGACGCCGTAGCCGGCGGCCTCCAGCAGATCGGCCAGGGACTCGAGCGTCCGGCTGTCGTCGTCGACGACAGCCACCACGAACTTGCTGGTGGGTTCGACCATGTCATTGCTGCCTCCGCTGGAGCGCGATATCCAACTGTCCGGCCGAGCGGACGAGATCGGCGAACGACGCCGCCTGCATCTTCTGCATGATCCGGCTGCGATGTAGTTGGAGCGTGACTTCGCTGATGCCGAGCTGCGCCGCCGACTGCTTGTTCAGCAGACCACTGACGACCAACGGCAGCACGTCCCGCTCGCGCGGCGTCAGCGTCGCGTAGCGTTGCTGGAGGCGGGTGCGTTCCGCCGTCTCCACCCGCGCCTGCCGGTCGCGAGCGACGGCCGCCTCGATCGCCGTCATCAGGCCCTGCTGGCTGAATGGTTTCACCAAAAAGTCGACGGCGCCGTCCTTCATTGCCCTCACCGACGACGGGATGTCGCCGTGGCCAGTGATGAAAACGATGGGAGGGTGATATCCGGTCGCAAGCTGCCGTTGGAAGTCCAGGCCGTTGATGTCCGGCAGCTCGACGTCCAGGACGAGACAGGCCGGCAGATCCTGCTTCGGGTGGTCGATGTATTCGCCGACCGACGCGAATGTGGCCGACGTCACATCCAGCGACGCGAACAGCTCGCGCAGCGCTTCGCGCACAATGGCGTCATCGTCGACGACATACACGACGTAATCCTCTGAGGCCATCGCCATCAAGATGCCGGACGGATCGACCGCGACACTTCGCGCCCGCTCGATCCTGCCACGGACTGAAGGTTAACGCCTCTGTCCGCGTGCCGTCCATCATGGAAATACGTGATATCCCCTGGGCGTAAAGACACCTACGCTATCGTCTGTGGACGACGCTCCTGGCCGTACTGCGCCCATTGAGGCCGTATGACCGCGCCACCGATTCGGGTGCTGTGTATCGACGATCACGCGCTTGTCCGTGAGGGCATCGCGGCGCTGATCAACCGTCAGCCCGACATGCAGGTGATCGCCGAGGCGTCGTCGGGTGCCGACGGCGTCGAGCAGTTCCGAAGCCATCAACCGGACGTCGCGCTCGTCGATCTGCGTCTGCCGGACATCAGCGGTATCGAGGTGATCGCGAGGATCCTCGGTGACGCGCCGAATGCACGCCTGGTCGTCGTCTCCTCCTTCGAAGGGGATGTCGACATTCTGCGCGCCCTGACGGCGGGCGCGATGGGCTACCTGCTTAAGGGCATGCCGATTGAGGGGCTGCTCAACGCGGTTCGCGAGGTGCACCGCGGCGGCAAGGCGATTCCGCCGGAAGTGGCGGCCGCCGTGGCGAAGCACCTGACGGACGAACCGCTGACGCTGCGGGAAATCGAGGTTCTGATCGTTGTCGCGACCGGCGCGCGCAACCGGCAGATTGCCGGCACGTTGGGCATCTCCGAAGACACTGTCAAGATGCACGTCAAGAACATCACGGCAAAGCTCGGTGCCGCGGATCGGACCGAGGCCGTCACCACGGCGCTCAAGCGCGGCGTCATCCACCTGTAAATTCAACCCGAAATGGGTATGCCGCACCTGCCCGTCCCGGTGTTTCGTCGGTTTGCGCTGCCACCTACACTCGGCCCGTGGATCGGCTGTTCCCGGTATTCCCGAGCGGCTGGTCGGGCGTTGGCCTGTTCTGCCTGCGGGTGGCAGTGCTGGTGACCTTGACCTCCGGTGTCGCGTCGACCCTGCCGATCCGGCTGGCGCTGGCGGGCGCCGGCGTCCTCGTGCTGCTGGGATGTCTGACGCCGGTGATCTGCAGCATCATCGCCGGCACGGCGCTGGCAACCGCAGGATGGTCGATGGTCAGCGCGTCGCCACTCTGGTTCGAGAGCCTCCGTGTGCACGGACTGGTGGCGGCGATCGCGACCGCGCTGGTGATGCTCGGTCCGGGTGCCTACTCGATTGACGCACGCCTGTTCGGGTGGCGCGAGCTTCGAGTGCCCGATTCATGAGAGGAGCCCGACAGCACATGCTGGTGGCGCCAGGTCGGGCAGCCGCGGTCGCGATCATGCTTCTCTGGTCAGCGATTCGGGCCGACGCCCTCGACCCCCGCAAAGCGATCAACGAATACAGCCACACCACCTGGAACCAGCGTGAGGGTCTACCCTGGGGACCGATTTACGCCCTCGCCCAGACGCGCGACGGCTATCTCTGGCTGCCCAGCGCCACGGGACTCCTGCGATTCGATGGCTCCCGATTTACACGGTGGCAGCCGGTCGGAGCCGAGGTGATTCCGGGCGCATACGCCACGGCACTACATACGGCTCAGGACGGCAGCCTGTGGGTTGGGTTCATCGATGGGCGCATCAGTCGCATTCGCGACGGTCATGTCGTCAACTACGCGACGCTCGTATCCCGACGCGTACGCACGATCCTGGACACGCCGGACGGCGCGGTCTGGGTGTCGTACGACCCGTCCGGATTGAGCCTGTTCCGTGAAGGCGTGTGGCGGCACATGCGCAACGACGACGGCAATGAAACCGCGGATCACTGTCTCTTTCAAGACAGCCGGCACCGCGTCTGGACCTGTGCGCACGGTGCCGCCGTCTGGCGCCCACAGCAACAACGATTCGCTCCGGTGGGGCTCTCGATCGACATCTGGAGCCTCGCCGAAGACACCCACGGGCGTATCGTCGGGATCTCGATCGATGGCTCGATGAGCGTCGTCGACGGCGCGCCGACCAATTTGTACGACAACGTGCGCGGGCTGCCGTTGCCTCGCACGATCGAGGTGGATCACCAGGGAAATGTGTGGATTGTCACCGCGGAGAATGGTCTCTACCGCATCCGCAATAACCACTTGCCGGGGCCCGCGCCGCTCGAGCATTTCGGGAAACCGCAAGGCCTGTCCTCGGACGCCGTGCTCTCGTTCCATGAAGATCGCGACGGCAACGTATGGATCGGTACCTCGAACGGTCTCAATCGCTTCCGCGAGAGCAAACTGCGTTCGATTTCCGCATTGACGACGCGCACCAGCGTGCTCGGTCTTGCGGTGACGGCCACGCCGGATGGATCGGTGTGGGTCGGAACGGCGCGGGGCCTCACGCGATTCGAAACCGACGGCGACCGGCACGTCGAGCGTGAGACCGTGTTGGCGGATCGACTGGTGCTCTCCCTTCGTTACGACATCGCGGACGATGCGCTCTGGGTTGGCACATCGAAGGGGCTGTTCGTGCTGACGCCGCACCGATCGTTACTGCCGCGGGTGCTGCCGGTCCCGACGCTCGAGTATCCACGAGCGATTGCGCGGGACCGCGAGGGGCCGTTCTGGTTCGCCGATTCGGCGCGCGGCGTGATCCGGTGGGATCCGGCGGACCCCACCGCCCCGGTGGAAGTCGAGCGCGGTTCGGGAGCGTTCATTGATTTCGTTGATCGACAGCACCGGGTCTGGATCGGCTACGACGATGGCCACGTGCGCCGGTTTTCAGGTGGGCGCGCGCGCGTGTACGCCTCCAGCGAAGGCCTCAGCGGAGCGCCGGTCAAGGCCTTTCACGAGGATCGATTCGGTACGCTCTGGGTGGGTACCGACCGTGGGCTCAGCCGGCTCGACGGAGATCGCTTCACCACGTTTACCGTCGCCCAGGGTCTTCCCGCCGACTTCGTCAGTGAGATCGTCGAGGACGACACCGGGATGTTCTGGCTCGGCACCGGGGCAGGCATCGCCAGAATCGATCCTCGTGAATTCGAGAAGAGCACCGCCGATCCGATGCATCGCATCGAGCACACGCTCTACGACGGCAGCGATGGCCTTCGCGGCATGCCCGCCCATTTTGGCAACCCCGGTGCGACCCGGACGCGCGACGGCCGGCTCTGGTTTCTCACCCAGAACGGCATCGCCATCGTCGATGCGACGCCGATGGGAGAGAGAAGGCCGCCGCCGCCGGTCCATATCGAGCGCATCAGTGCCAACGACCGGGCGATGGATCTGTCGACGACCGTGGAACTGCCGCCGCGAACGAACACCGTCACCGTCGATTACACGGCGCCCGATCTGTCGGTGCCGGAGAAGGTGCGGTTCAAGTACCGGCTCGAGGGCTTGGACGACGCGTGGCGCGATGTCGGATCGCGCCGTCAAGCCTTCTACAACAGCCTTCGGCCAGGCACGTACCGGTTCCGGGTGATCGCATGCAACGGCGATGGCGTGTGGAACGAAACCGGAGCCGCCGTGCAGCTTCGCGTCCTGCCGGCGTTCTATCAAACGCGATGGTTTCGGGCGCTCTCGACCTGTGCGCTGCTGCTGACCGGGTGGGGCGCCCATCGCGCGCGCCTCTGGCAGATCGCGCGGCGCCTCCGCGCGCAGTTCGAAACCCGCATGGCCGAGCGCGAGCGGATCGCCGCGCAGTTGCACGACACGTTGATCCAGGACCTCGCCGCGTTGAGTCTTCAAGCCGAGATCGTCGACGATCAACTGCCGCAGGAACCGGACGCGGCGAAAGACACGTTGGTCGTATTGCGGACCGGGATGCAGCGGGTCGTCACCGACGGACGCCGCGGGCTGACGGAACTGCACGCGGGCGTGATCGGGAGCGACGAGCTCGCCGATGCCCTCACGCGCGCCGCACAGGAACTTCGCGGTTCGAACGGGCCTTCATTTCATGTCGTGGTCGAGGGGCATACGCGCGCCCTGCATCCGCTCGTCGGCGACGAGGTGTATCGCATTGCGCGTGAGGCGATCGCCAATGCGTTTCGTCATGCGGCGGCACACCGCATCCAGATCGAGGTGTCACTGACGAGCGACGAGCTCCGGGTACGCGTGCAGGATGACGGCCATGGCATTGCCGAACAGGTCGTGCAGGCGGGACGTCCCGGGCATTTCGGACTGGAGGGCATGCGCACGCGTGCCGCCCACATCGGCGCCTCGCTGAAAGTCTGGAGCCGCGTCGACGTCGGCACCGAGGTCGCGCTGATCGTCCCGGCGCGGTCGGCGTTCCAGCCGCCATATGAGTAGCACACAGATCACGCGACGGCCACACTCGTTCGGGTGATCGCGCCGGTGCCCTTCCAGGTGAGAAGCGGGTTGTCCGATCGCGTGATGCGCGAGAGGGCGCGTTGTGAGAGAGTCGCGAGCTGGCGGTGCGTAGAGGATCGCGCACCATGGAAACACATGATATTGCGCGAACATCAAACCCCGTATCCTGCAGTGGTCGGCGACGCTGTAAACGCCGACCATCAGGTGAGCGAAGGACCGACTGCCATGACCATCTCAGCGATCCGCTCCACGAGTGACCCCGTCGATTGTCGCCCCGCAGCGGTGGCGGTCGACGCGCCACTCCACGGCGACGACTTCGCCAACCGGATCCGAAGCCTGATCAGGGCCGGCGACGAGCACGCATCGCCGTTCCGGATGATTGGGCAATCACTCGAATGGCGTCAGGTGTTGAAGAAAGCCACCCAGGTCGCCTCGACGGACACGACCGTGTTCCTCCAGGGGGAATCGGGGACGGGCAAGGAAGTGATCGCCCGCTTCGTTCACCGCGAATCGCCGAGGAAAAACGGCCCGTTCGTCGCCATCAATTGCGCCGCGCTGCCAGAGCAGTTGTTTGAATCGGAGCTGTTCGGCTACGAACGGGGCGCCTTCACGGGCGCGCAGCAGATGAAGGCCGGCCAGATCGAGCTGGCGTCGGGCGGCGTGCTGTTCCTCGACGAGGTGAGTGAGATCAGCCCGATGGTCCAGGCCAAGCTGCTTCGCGTCCTGCAGGAACGCGAGTTCCGGCGGCTCGGCGGCACGCGGTTGATCAAGGCCAACGTTCGCGTCGTGGCGGCGAGCAACCGCGACCTGCAGCAGGCCGTCGCCGACGGTCGGTTCCGTGAGGATCTCTTTTACCGTCTGCAGGTCTTCGACATTCGCATTCCACCCTTGCGCGAGCGCCGCACCGACGTCCCGTTGCTGGCCGACGGGTTCCTGCAGGAGTTCGCGCGAACGACGGGATGCGCGTCAGCGGGGCTCACGCCAGACGCGCTCGCAGTCCTGCTCGGACACGAGTGGCCCGGCAACGTGCGCGAACTGCACAACGCGCTCGAGCGCGCGGCGATCCTGTGTGAAGGAGGGCTGATCACCGCGGAACATCTCTCGCTGCAGGTGTCGAGAATCGTGACGCCGCGGCGGGCGCCTCGCTTGTCCGACGTTGAACGCCGCACCATCGAGCAGGTCTTACGCGAGACCGACGGGAACAAGTCGCGGGCGGCGCGCCGGTTAGGGATCACCCGGACACAACTCTACGGTCGGCTGCGCAAGTACGGACTCGCACCGGCCTGAACGCCGCGAAGAACGTTGCCCTCGCTCGGGACAACGATCTTCGTGGCGCGGCGGCCGTAGGCGCCGCTCATTTGATGACCGGACTGGTCGAGCTGCCATTGATGACTGAATCGATGCCACAAATTGATTTGCCGACCGCCGCGTGGTTCCCCGCATACGCATTGGCCTTAAGTGTCGCGGACGACGCATCGAGATAGATGGCGCCACCGTCGCCTTCGGCGGAGTCATCTTTGAAATACGACGAGATGACGGAGAGGGTCGTATTCGCCACCGTCCTGTCCGGGATGCTGAACATCAGGCCAGGCAGAGAAGCAATCGCACCGCCGTTGCCCGTCACAGCCTTGTTGCCGACAAAGGTGCTACCGACGACGATTGTCCCAACGTCGAAAGCATCTGCGCCTGAGGACAATAGGTTTTGTGCCTCGGATCGGCCGTTCAGGATGGCGCCCCCGTCACCGTGTTCGGCGATGTTGTCGCGAAACCGCGAATCGACGACATTGAGATAGCCGTTCATGTAGGCGACCAGGGCGCCTCCGCCCAGGGCGAAATTGATCCCCGCTGCAAGCCCGCCCTGCAGCCCGTCGTGCGTCACCTGATCACCCTGAGCCACGTTGTGGTTGAACTCACAGTGGGTAATCGTGGTGGCGAACTTCGTGAATACATGGCTCCGACCGAAGAACGCCGCGTTCACAATCGTATCAACCGCATTCGTGGTCGCCAGGACTCCCGCATTTATCACAGCCACGTTGCTTTCGAAGCGGCTGTTGCGGACGGTAGTCGTCTGGCTATCGAACACGATCGCGCCTCCCTCGGCGGCGGTGTTGCGTTCGAACGTGCTCTCATCGATCTCCAGGCTCGAGTTCTCGTGTGGAAACGTGCCCTCGCCTACGATCGCACCACCAAACACTTGAGCGCTGTTATCCTCGAACACACTCCGTGCAATCCGTGCCAAGTGGGCCTTGGTTTCATACGTGTTGAACACTTCAAGCGCGCCGGCGCGCAAGACGGCCACGTTGTGCGAAAAATGCGAATCCGTGACGTTCAGCGCCGAATTGATCGAGAACAGGCCGCCGCCATCTCCGCCCGCCGCATTGTCACGGAAATCGACGTCGTTGATGTCGATCATCGAGTCAAAGGCTGCGTAAAGGCCCCCACCCAGGTTGTGGCCGTAGCGAAAGGGCGCAAACAGCAGATCTCCGGCCGGCCCCTGAGCATTGCCGTCACGTATCGTCAGGCCATCCAGCGTCCCCCGGACGCCCGTCTGAGCGACATCGTTGCCGGCGGTCACCACATGCCAACTGACGCCGCCACCGCTGAGAACCGTTCGATGTGAGTGCGATGAGCGGTGGGCCCGCGACTGTTCCTCACCGGAAAAACCACCATAGATGGCGACACGATCGGGAAGATTAAAGGTCTTGAGATGCGCCGTCTGCAGACCGGACGCCCCGCCGACGATGCCGTTGGGCGCGTAGATCTTCGTCGGCACGTACGTCCCCTCGGCCACCCAGATTTCGTCCGCCCCGGTGGACCTCGCCGCCGTCTCCAAGGCGGTCTCCAAACTGGCAAACGCAGTCTTCCAGGAGGCGCCATCCTGCGCGGCGCTCCCTTTCGCTCGCGCATTGACGTAGATGGTCGCCGCATCAGCCTTCCGCGCCCCGATGTGCAGGGCCGCAGCCAGCAGGAGCAGCAGCGTACCAAGTGTGAAGGTCCTCATTGCGCATTCTCCATTGAGTTGGGCATCGATTAACGACGCTTGGGTTGCAGACGACAGGACGGCATCGACCAGCCGACGGCGCAAGTCGAGGGCCACGAGGCCGAATGCCGAAACGTCAGAAAGTGGCGTGAACCGGTGCGCGACCGAGCGGATCGTCAGAGAGTGACTGTGCCGTCCCGGCAGAGTTGTGTGCTGCCACGCTCCCGCCGCACGTTCCGTTGGGCGGCTACAGTAGCCATCAACTGCAGTCACCTTGGACATATCAGACGATAGACATTGCAGCGCTCGCCGGGTTGCGCGCAGGCTCGGTGTGAGACGGGCACAACTGGCGAATGCGCTGCGCAAGAACGTGCTCGCCGGTCCAACTGATTCCCGGATGCGGCGCTGTCGAGGCGCGGGTGCGCGTCGTACACACAACACTGTCCGCCACAACCCAACCACGCAATCGAGCACACCGGAAATGTCGGCGGCGTCAGGACGCTAAGTCGGTCTCCGCTTGACGGATACCGACGTCCCCTCGACGCGCGCGGCCGCGTGGCGTTCGCCTTGCCTCAGAGATGTGACGTGATGCCGAACACCGTGCCACCACTCGGCTGGGAGATGCGCATGCGACGCACCGTGGCTCTGTCGCTCTGGATCGTCACCATGGTTGTGGCGATGCCACGCCCCGCGGCGGCGGTGCCGGCCTTCGCCCGTAAGTACGGCGTCCGCTGCACCGTATGTCATGAAGCCTGGCCGGTGCTCAACGACTTCGGTCGTGCGTTCAGAGACAACGGGTATCGCATGAACCTTGGCAAGGACGAGCCGACCGTTGCTGACCCCGCGTACTGGCCGATTTACGCGGTAGCGCAGCCGCACTATGGGTTCGACCTCGTGAAATCGCACCAGGCCACCAGCGACACGACTCTCCAGAAGAACGGACAGTTTCAAACCGGGTTAGGCGTCCTGGGTGCCATCGGCACGCTCGGCGAACACGCCTCATACCTCGTCATCCCTGTGGCTGCGGTCAACGGCTTCACGCTGGGATTTCCGACCGCCGAGTTCCGCTTCAACGACCTTCTTGCGAGCTCGTGGCTGAACGTGAGGCTCGGCAACTCCGAGCCTGATGTGCCTGTCTCGCGCGTTCGAGATCTGGACCTCACCGGTGCCGGGCTGAGCGCGTACACCTACCACACGCCCGGCTCGCTCTCGACATTTGACATGGGCGGCAATCAGCTCGGCGTGGAGTTTATGGGCCACGACCGAGGCAGCCGCACGCGTTACTCCGTATCGGTATTCAACGTCACCGGCTCGCCTGAGAAAGACCACGCATTCAACACGCCAGGCGTATCCGGCCATGTGAGCTACAAATTCATAATGAACCAGGGATCGTTGACTGGCATCGAGGTCGGCGGGTTCGCGTCGTATGCGACGTGGGCGATCGGCGCGCCAGGCGTCCCGACCGCATCGAGCGGCGCCGGCGTCCCAGGACCCACCGACCGGACGGCGGCGACGAAGTACGGCGGTGAAGTGCACGGGTGGTTCGGTCCGGATGCGCTGCCGGTGCACGCGATCTTGACGTTCGTGCAAGGTCGCGACGACAAGGCGCTCTTTCCAGGCGGCGTGAGGGACGGCGTGTTCAACGGCGGCTTTCTCGAAGTCATCGCCAACCCGTCGCTACCGGTCGTCATCTTCGGCCGCGTCGATTTGGTCAGGAACCGGGACCAGGCGCTGCCGACGCACGCCCGCGATTTCAACGACCTGACGTCTTATAGTCTCGGCCTCAAGCACACGTTCGAGTACACCACGCGGGCCGAGTACGCGCTCGTCGTGAACTATTCCCTGAGTCAGACGAAACAAGGCGCGCCGGATGGCTCGGACATGACCCGTCACTCGCTGTGGACGGGGATCATGCTCGCGTTCTGACGCATTGGTGTGAGGGTCTCATGTCTTCTGCACCGTTGAAGAACGTCTCGGTTGGGTGGCTGTTATTCATCGTCGTGTGGGCCGTGCCCGCATCAGCGGCCGACGAGCAGCCCGGCAACCCGCAACGGGGCGCCGAGGTGTACCGGCGGTATTGCGTGACGTGCCACGGAGACCGCGGCGACGGTATCGGCGAGTTCGCCCCGTACACGACGCCGAAACCGCGCGACTTCAGGCAGGGCACGTTCAAATGGCGATCAACCCCCTCGGGCTCGCTGCCGCTGGTCTCGGATCTCGAACGCACGATTCGCGACGGAATCTACTGGACCGCGATGCCCTCGTTCTTTCCGTTGCGGGAGCGAGCACGCCGCGACGTGATCGCCTACATCCAGACCTTCTCACCGCGCTGGACGAGTGACCAGCCGGGCGCGGCCCTGCAGATCGCCCCCGAGCCCGCACACACACCCGTCTCGGTGGCGAACGGGCGCGCGGTCTACGAGAAACAAAACTGCGCCCAATGTCACGGTGACCGCGGCGCCGGCGACGGCCAGGCCGCCAAGACGCTTACCGATGACTGGGGCAATCCCACGGTGCCGTTCGACTTGACGAAGGGGCACATGAAGGGCGGCACCACGGGCGCGGACTTGTATCGCGTATTCATGACCGGCTTGAACGGAACACCGATGCCGTCATTTGTCGAAAGCATCGCCCCCGACGAGGCGTGGGATCTCGTTCATTACATTCAAAGTCTCGCGACGCCGCGCCGCAGCGCGAGGGTGTTGCCGCAGGAGAAGAAGCCATGACGCGATGGTCAGTCCTCGCCGTGTTCACAACGGCCGCAGTGATCTCTGCGTACGGCACCAGCGTCGGCACGACAGCCGCCGCAACGCAGGCACCAGGCGGCGGCGGTCGAATCATGGTGAAGGTGGTCCTCAGCGGGTCGGCGCCCGCGCCGGCGAAGGTTCAGACCGGCGCCGATCCGTTCTGCGCGAAGGCGCATCAGACCGCGCCGCTGCTCAGCCAGGTCGTTCAAGTCGGAGCCGACGGCGCGCTCGTCGACGCGCTCGTCTTCGTCAAGGACGGTGTCACTGGAACCTACTCGGCGCCGCAGACCCCGGTGACGCTCGATCAGCGGGGCTGCGTCTACACCCCCCACGTTATCGGCATGATGGCGGGGCAGCCGCTGCAGATTCTCAACAGCGATCCGACGCTCCACAACATCCATCCGCTCCCGGCAATCAATCCCGGATTCAACATCGGGATGCCGATTCAGGGGATGAAGCAGACCCGCGTCTTCCCGAAGCCAGAGCCGGCATTCCACGTCAAATGCGACGTCCATCCGTGGATGTCCGCGTACATCGCCACCTTCGCGCATCCCTTCTTCGGCGTCTCGAACGCGCAGGGGACCGTCGAACTCGCCAATTTGCCCGCCGGCACCTTCCAGCTGCAGGCGTGGCACGAAAAGTACGGCGTCCAGACGCAGACGATCTCGGTTGCGGCCGGCGAAACGAAGCAGGTGACGTTCACCTACAAAGGGGGTGTGTGACGTTTGGCACATCGCCGCGGCCCGGCATTCGCCTCGCGGCGTCAGCCGTCTGCCTGCTGCTCGCCGGATGCAGCGGCGGCAAGGCGGCAGCCCCCGCGCCGCCGCCCCTCGAGGTCGAGGTCGCGACCGTGTCCGAACAGCGCGTGCCGATCGCCAACGAGTGGATGGCCACACTGGACGGTTACGTCAACGCGCAAATCCGCCCGCAGGTCAGCGGCTATCTCGTCAAGCGCACCTACCGCGAAGGATCGCCGGTGCGCAAGGGAGCAGTGCTGTTCGAGATTGATGCTCGTCCGTTCAACGCGATGCTGTCACAGGCGAAGGCGCAGGTCGCCCAGGCAGAGGCGCAACTGGCCAAGAGCGCTCGCGATGTCGAACGCGACACGCCGCTCGCGGACCAACAGGCCATCGCGCGCAGCCAGCTCGATGCGGAAATTCAGGCGCACCGCGCCGCACAGGCCAACGCGCAATCCCTCAAGGCCGCCGTCGAAGCCGCGGAGCTGAACGTCGAATTCACCAGGGTGACGTCGCTGGTCGACGGCGTGGCGGCGATCGCGACCGCGCAGGTCGGGGACCTGGTCGGACCGGCCACGCTGCTGACGACCGTGTCGCAGGTGTCGCCGATTAAGGCCTACTTCTCGGTGAGCGAGTCGGAATATCTGGGGATGGCGCAGTCGATTAACGGGCCGCATCGCGACCGCGCCCAGCCGTGGGATGCGCGCGCAGGCCTCTCGCTCACGCTCAGTGATGGGAGCCGCTACCCGCATCAAGGCCGATTCGTCGCGGCCGACCGGGAAGTCGACCGCGGCACCGGCACCATTCGATTGGTGGCGGCATTCGCGAATCCAGGAAACGTACTTCGGCCGGGCCAGTACGGCCGCGTCCGCGCGGTCACCGGCACTGACGATCGCGCGCTGGTCGTGCCGCAGCGCGCCATCGCCGACCTTCAGGGCGGCCATCAGGTGAAGATCCTCGGCCCTGACAATCGTGTCGACGTTCGCGCGGTCGTGATCGGCGAGCGCGTCGGCAACCTGCAGATCGTCAAGAGCGGCGTCAAGGCCGGCGAGCAGGTGATCGTCGCTGCGCCAGCCGCGGTCAGGGGCGGCAGCGTCGTGTCGCCGAAGCCGTTCCAACAGTTGAAGGGCTGATCCCGTGGTCACGTTCTTCATCGACCGGCCGATCGTCGCGATGGTCATCGCCATCATGACGGTCATCGTCGGCCTGCTCTCGATCGGCGGCCTCCCCCGGGCGCAGTTCCCGGACATCGTGCCGCCGCAAATCATCGTCACCACGACCTACCCGGGCGCTGACGCCATGACGATGGAACAAGCGGTTGCCAGCCCGATCGAACAGCAGATGAATGGCGTCGACAACATGTTGTACATGCAGTCGACGAACGCCAACGACAACACGACGCAGCTGACCATCACCTTCGATGCGGACACCGACGTCAATACCGACCAGGTCAACGTCCAGAACCGGCTGGCCGAGGCGCAGGCCAACCTGCCGCCCGAGGTCAATCAGTTCGGCTCGACGATCAGGCAATCGACCGGTCTGCCGCTCCTCGCCGTCGCGCTCTTCTCGCCGAAGCACTCGCACGACGCGCTCTTTCTGGCCAACTACGCGCGAATCGGTATGGTCGACTCGCTGCTGCGGGTGCCGGGTGTAGGTCAGGTGGTCATCTTCGGCGCCGCCGACTACGCGATGCGGATCTGGGTCAAGCCGGATCTGCTCGCCAAGCTGGGCCTGACGGTTACCGATCTCTCGAACGCGATCAGACAGCAGAGCGCCGTCAATCCCGCCGGCCAACTCGGTGCGTCGCCGGCGCCGTCGACACAAGAAACCACCTTGACGGTACGCACGCAAGGACGGTTGGAAACCGCGGACGAGTTCGGACGTATCGTCGTGCGCTCGACTTCCGATGGTTCGGTGGTGCGTCTGCAGGACGTCGCTCGCCTCGAGTTAGGGGGAGCGAACTACCGCCAGATCGGGCGATACAACGGCCAGCCAGGCTGCATCCTCGCCATATTCCAGACACCGGGCTCGAACGCCGTCGCCGTGGCCGATGCGATCAAGCGGGTGATGGCCAGCGAGAAGGCTGTCTTGCCCGACGATGTCGAGTACGCCTACGCGTTTGACACGAGCATTCCGGTCACCGAGGGCATCCGCGAGATCGTCAAGACCCTCGCCGAGGCGATTGTGCTCGTGATGCTGGTCGTATTCCTCTTCCTGCAAAGCTGGCGCGCGACCCTGATTCCGATGCTTGCGGTGCCGGTCTCGCTGATCGGCACGTTCGCGGCGTTTCCGCTGCTCGGATTTTCCATCAACACCCTGTCGCTCTTTGGTCTGGTCCTCGCGGTCGGGTTGGTCGTCGACGATGCGATCGTGGTCGTCGAGGCGGTTCAGCATCACATCGAGCTCGGGCTGTCGCCGCGGGATGCGACGATTCAGGCGATGCGCGAAGTGTCCGGCCCGGTCGTAAGCATTGCGCTGATCCTTGCGGCGGTGTTCGTCCCGGTTGGACTGATGGGCGGCATTCAAGGGCGGCTCAACAAGCAATTCGCCGTCACGATCGCGGTCGCGATGCTGGTGTCCGCCTTCAATGCGTTGACGCTGACGCCGGCGCTCTCGGCGATGCTGCTGCGGCCGAGCGACGGCGGATCGGGCGCCGTGCGCCGGTTGTACGCGTGGTTCAACCGCGGCGTGAACGCTGCCACGAGCGGCTACGTGCGCGTGAGCCATGCGCTCGTGCGAAAGAGCGTGGTCGGCATCGCCGCGCTCCTGCTGTTCGGCCTCGCCGACTACGTGCTGCTGAAGAAGCTGCCGACCGGCTTCGTCCCCGAGGAGGATTACGGCTACTTCTTCCTCAATGTTCAGCTGCCGCCTGCCGCGTCGCTGGCGCGAACCGACGAGATCTGCCGGCGCATCGAACAGATGCTGGCGCAGAACCGCAGCATCGAGGGGACGACCACCATTGCCGGCTTCAGTCTGATCTCCCGCGTCGCGGCCGACAACACTGCCTTTTACTTCATCTCGCTGAAGCCGTGGGACGAGCGACGCGATGCCGCGCAAAGCGCCCGATCGCTTGTCGATCGGCTCAACGGCCGGCTGATGACCGAGATCCCGGACGCGTTCGCATTCGCGTTCCTGCCACCGGCGATTCCCGGACTCGGTAACTCCGGCGGCTTTTCGTTCTGGCTGCAGGACCGCGGCGGACGGTCGGTTGAATTCCTCGACCGGAACGTGCAGACCTTCATGGAAGCGGCACGGAAGCGGCCGGAACTGGCCGGCGTCGGGACCATCTTCTCGGCGTCGGATCCCCAGGTCTACGCGAACGTCGATCGCGACAAGGCCTTGAAGCAAGGCGTACCGGTCGGAGAGATTTACCAGACCCTGCAGGCGTATCTCGGCGGCCTGTACGTGAACCAGTTCAACCGCTTCGGCCGTCAGTGGCGCGTGTTCCTGCAGGCGGACAGCGAGGCGCGGATGCGGGCGGAGGATGTCGGACGCTTCTACGTACGCAACGGCGACCGCGTCATGGTACCGCTGTCCGCGCTGGTGACGCTGAGCAAGGTGTACGGTCCAACCTACACGACGCGATTCAATTTGTATCGCGCGGTCCAGCTGCTCGGCGGTGCGGCACCGGGGTACAGCTCCGGCCAGGCGTTGAACGCGCTCGAGGAAGTCGCGCGGGCCACGCTGCCGCCTGACATGGGATACGACTTCGCGGACCTGTCCTATCAGGAACGGAAGGCGTCGGGCGGACTGGCCACCACGTTCGGTCTGTCGTTGGCGTTCGTGTTCCTGATACTCGCGGGTCTGTACGAGAGCTGGTCGCTGCCGTTCGCGGTCCTGCTGTCGGTTCCGATTGCGTTGTCCGGCGCCTTCTTTGGACTGTTCCTGCGCCGCTACGACCTCGACGTGTTCGCGCAAATCGGGCTCGTCCTGTTGATTGGGCTCGCGGCGAAAAACGCGATCCTGATCGTCGAATTCTCGAGGGATCGGCTCGAGGCTGGTAGCACGCTGGTCGAAGCCGCGCTCGAAGGCGCCCGAGTGCGGCTGCGGCCGATTCTGATGACGTCGTTCGCCTTCATCCTGGGCACGGTGCCGCTCTGGACCGCGACCGGGTCGGGCGGCGCTTCGCGGCGGGTGTTGGGAACCGTGGTCATCACCGGCATGCTGGCCGCCACCGCGATCGCGATCTTCGTGATCCCGATGCTGTTCGTGCTGATGCAGCGGTTGGCGATCCGGTTGGGAACGCGGCCGCGCGTCGTCAGCGCGCCCGCCCCGAGCGAAGGCAGCGCGTGAGATGAAGGCGCTGCTCGTCGTCGCCGCCGCCGCCGCCGCCGCCGCCGCGTGCACCGTCGGCCCAAAGTTCACGCGGCCGGTGGTCGTGCTTCCCGACACGTTTCGAGGAGTTGAAAGCCCGATCCAAGAGACGGGAGGGCCGACCGCTCTCGGCGATCAGGCATGGTGGGACGTCTTTCAGGACGATCAGCTGCGAACGCTGATCGGCGACGCACTGACTCAGAATCTCGACCTTCAGATCGCCGCGACGCGGATCGTCGAGGCGCGGGCGCAGTTGGGTGTGACCCGCGCGGATCAGTTTCCAACTGTCGACGGCGGCGCCGCGGCATCACGCGACAGGGCGGCTCGGAGCGTCGTCCCGTTTGCCCTCGACCCCTACCAGCGCAGCGATCTCCGGTTGACCATCACCGCCGCGTGGGAGCTCGACTTCTGGGGTAAGTACCGCCGGGCGACGGAGGCCGCGCGCGCCGCCCTGGTCGGCAGCGAGTGGGGCCGGCGGGCGGTGGCGGCGAGCCTCGTCGCCGAGGTCGCCGGTGCCTACTTCGAGATGCGGGCGCTCGACGTCCAGCTCGACCTCGCGGCGCGAGCGCTCGCATCGCGGCGTGAGGCGCTTCGACTGACTGGGATCGCCGCCGGCGGCGGCGCGGTTTCGCTGCTCGACGTTCGCGGAGCGGAGCAGCTCGTGTTTACGGCCGCGGCGACAGCGGTCGACCTCGCGCGTCAAATCGCGCAACAGGAAAACCTCATCAGCGTGCTGCTCGGGCTCAATCCCGCCGCTGTCGGCCACGGCGCCGACGTTGACCGTCACGTTCTGCCTCCGGAGATTCCCGTCGGCCTGCCGTCGGCGCTTCTGGACCGGCGGCCCGACATCAACCAGGCGGAGCAACAGCTGATCGCCGCCAATGCCAACCTCGGGATCGCGAAGGCGGCCTTGTTTCCGCAAGTCACCCTTACCGGGGACGGGGGCGTCGCAAGCTCGGCGCTCTCGGATCTGTTGTCGCGGCCGGCCGCCTTGTGGACGATTGGCGCCGCGCTGGCGCAGCCGATCTTCGACGCCGGGCGGACGCGTTCGCGGGTCGCCGTGGCGGATGCGCAGCGGCAACAGGCGGTCTTGATCTATCAGCAGACGATTCAACAATCACTGCGCGAAGTGGCGGACGCCCTCGTGGCCTATCGCCAGGGCCGGCTGTTCCGCGAGGAGCAGGAGCGCCTCGAGCGATCGGCGGCCGATGCGCGCCGGCTCGCGGAGATCCGCTACCGCGGCGGCGCGACGAGCTTTCTCGAAGTGCTCGACAGCGACACCAGGGCATTGTCCGCGCAGCTCGGAGTCGCGCAGGCGGAGCTCGGCGAGCGCCTCGCGCTGGTGCAGATGTACCGGGCTCTGGGCGGAGGCTGGTAGGCCCATCATCATGGAAACACGTGATATCGCCGGAGGTCGGAATTCCTTACGCTGACACGTCTCGCGACCGTCGACGGAACCCAACAAGTAAGGGAGCACTGCAGAGTGCTGGCCGATGACCAATGCAAAAGGAGAGCACGATGGCTTCCAACGAAGAGATTATCCGCAATCTGTACGCGGTCGCAGAGAAGAAACCCAAGACGTTTAGGTCACTGTTCACCAAGGACGGCTACTGGTGGGACGTCCCTGCCGGCGTCAAATATAGCGGCGACGACGTCGCTCGCGCGGCCGACATCTACTCGGCTGCATTTCCGGACATGCACCGCGAACTCTCCCACTTGTACTTCGACGGTGACGTCGTCGTCGTTGAGCTGTCGCTGAACGGAACCCACCTGGGTGACCTTCCCATGGGCCTGGGAACGCTTCCCGCTACCGGTAAGGAATTCCACATCCCGTGCATCGATGTCTTCCATGTTGAGGGCGGGAAGGTGAGCGCGTTCGACTGCCACTACGCCGGAACCATCATGCTCGCCCAGCTCGGTGTGCTGGGCAACCTTGAGGCTTCACTCAGGAATTAAAGGCTACCGCTTGGCAGGTGATGAAATGGTCGAAAAAATTGCGGTGCGTCGGAAAAGTACTGTCGCCGCGTCGTGGCTGCTCCGGGTACTGGTGGGTCTTGCGTTCCTGGCAGCCGGCGGCGCCAAGCTGATGGCCGCGCCGGCGATGGACGCGATGTTCGCGGCGATAGGTGTCGGACAGTGGCTCCGCATCCTCACCGGCTTACTCGAGGTCACAGGCGCGATTGGCCTGTTCGTTCCTGGCGTCACGGTTTACGCCGCGCTTCTCCTGATGGCGGTCATGGTTGGCGCGATCATCGCGCACCTGGCCATTCTCGGGGGCAGTCCGATCCCTGCAGCCGTGCTCCTGCTTCTTTCCGGCGGCATTGTGTGGGTGACGAGAGAAGGCACCGATGCAAGTCGGCATTGACAGTTTCGCCGCGGCGTACCTCGAATCCAGCCGCGCCGTCAGTACCTCGGACCGGCTGCTCCAGCTGGTCGAACAGATCGAGCACGCCGATCAGGCCGGCCTGGACGCCTTCGGGATCGGGGAACACCATCGTCAGGAGTATCTCGACTCTGCGCCGGCGATCATTCTAGCCGCTGCCGCCTCTCGAACGCGGCGGATCCGTCTCACCAGTGCGGTCACCGTCCTGAGCGCGGCCGATCCGGTCCGCGTCTTTCAGCAGTTCGCCACCCTCGATCTGCTGTCGCAGGGCCGCGCCGAAATGGTGGTCGGCCGCGGGTCGTCGATCGAGGCATTTCCGCTCTTTGGCTTTCGGCTGGAGGACTATGACGCGCTGTTCGCCGAGAAGCTCGATCTGCTCCTGAAGATCCGCGACAACGAACACGTGCACTGGTCCGGGCGCTTTCGGGCGCCGCTCACTGGGCAGGGCGTCTATCCGCGGCCGCTGCAGAATCCGCTGCCGATCTGGCTGGGCGTTGGCGGGACGCCGCAATCGTTCGCGCGCGCCGGCGCACTGGGGCTGCCGCTGATGGTCGCGATCATCGGTGGCGAGCCGAGGCGGTTCCGCCCGTTGATCGACCTCTATCGAGAAACGGGTCAGCGCCACGGCCACGGCCCCGATCGATTGAAGGTCGGAGTCCACGCGCTGGGCTACGTCGCCGCGACAACGCAGAAGGCCGCCGACGAGTTCTTTCCCGGCTACGCGCGTGCTGTCACGGATGCCGGTAAGGAACGCGGATGGCCCGCCGTTACCCGGGAGGGGTTCGACGCGCAGCGGGGTCCGCACGGTGCGTTAATGATCGGCAGCGCCGACGAGGTGGTCGAAAAGATCACTCGCCACAGCGAGGCGCTGGGCGGCATCTCGCGGATCACGTTTCAGATGAACGCGGCATCGCTGGCTCAGGACAAATTGATGACGGCGATCGAGACGATCGGCGCACGCGTGGTGCCTTTCCTCCGAGACGTCTGACCTGGACGGCCTTGTGAACACTTCCGATCCGCATCCGGGCACGCCGACGGCCGACCCGCGCATCTTCCCGACGCTCACGGCGGAGCAGATCGCGCGAGTGGCGGCGCACGGACGCCGCCGGCCGATCGCACGCGGCGAGATCCTCGTCGAGGCCGGCGACAAGGCCGTGCCCTTCTTCGTCCTGGTGCGAGGTGAGCTCGAGGTGCTGTGGCCGTCGGACGCAACCGAGGCGCCCATCGTCACGCACCGGCCCGGCCAGTTCTCGGGCGAGGGCAACTTGATCGTCGGGCGTCGCGCGCTGGGGCGCTTGCGTGCCAGTCAACCGGGCGAGGTCATCGAACTCGACCGAGAACACTTGCGCGACCTTCTTCACGCCGACGCCGAATTGAGCGAAATTCTGATGCGGGCGTTTATCCTCCGGCGCGTCGAATTGATTGCCGGCGGCTTTGGCGACGTCGTCCTGATCGGTTCGGCGCACAATGCCGGCACGCTGCGGGTCAAAGAGTTTCTGACCCGCAACGGCCATCCGTATCAATACGTCGATCTCGATCGCGACGCCGACGCGCAGGAAATGCTCGACCGCTTCGCGGTGACGGTCGCGGACGTACCGGTCGTAATCTGCGGCGGAGACCGCGTGCTGCGCAATCCGGCCAACGCGCAAATCGCGGCGTGCCTTGGCTTCAACGACGCCATCGACTCGACACAGCGCCGCGATCTGGTGATCGTCGGCGCCGGCCCGGCCGGTCTCGCGGCGGCCGTCTACGGTGCATCCGAGGGGCTGGATGTGCTCGTCATCGAGGCGAACTCGCCTGGCGGTCAAGCCGGCTCGAGCTCACGGATCGAAAACTATCTGGGGTTCCCGACCGGGATTTCTGGGCTCGAGCTGACCGGGCGCGCGTACGCGCAAGCGGAGAAATTCGGAGCGCAGGTCCTGATCGCCAAGGGCGCCACCAAGCTGTCGTGCGATCGCCCGCTCTGTGCCGTGGAGATGGACGACGGGACGCGTCTCACTGCCCGGGCGCTGATCATCGCCACCGGGGCCGAGTACCGCAAGCTCGGGCTCGACAACCTCGCACGGTTCGAGGGCGCGGGCGTCTACTATGGCGCCACGCCGATGGAGGCGCAGCTGTGCGTCGGCGAGGAGGTGATTGTCGTCGGCGGCGGCAACTCCGCGGGTCAGGCGGCGGTGTTTCTCGCGGCCGGCGCCAAACGGGTGCAGATCCTCATCCGTGGGGGAGGGTTAGCGGAGACGATGTCGCGCTACCTCGTGCGCCGAATCGAGGACGACCCGACGATAGTGCTGCGTCCACGCACCGAGATCGTCGCCCTTGAGGGAGACAACCATCTCGCACGGGTCCGATGGCGCGATAACCGGACCGGCCGAATCGATGGCGGCGACATTGGACACGTTTTCGTGATGACCGGCGGCGCGCCCAACACCAAGTGGCTCGACCAGTGTGTCGCGCTCGACGAGCACGGCTTCATCAAGACGGGACCGCAGCTATCTCCTGACGATCTCGTCGACGCACATTGGCCGCTGCAGCGGCCGCCCCATCTGCTCGAGACCAGCCGTCCTGGTGTGTTCGCGGTCGGGGATGTGCGGTCTGGCAACACCAAGCGGGTCGCCTCCGCCGTCGGGGAAGGATCGATCGCCGTCGCCTTCGTTCATCAGGTGCTCAACGAGTAAACGAGGGGTCGATGCGGTCCAGACGGCTGACAAGGCCGAGCGAGCCGCCGCCTCATGAATCGCTGGTCGCTCGCGTGCGAGGCGAGTACTTCGAGATGCCCGGGCTGCGATTGACTCTCGAGCAGGCGTGTCGGCTTCGGCAACTTGACACGACGACCTACAAGAAGCTGCTGTGCCACCTGGTGCGAAGCGGTTTCCTCTGCAGGACCGGCAGCGGCTTCTATATCGCGTCATCCGGCACGCGCGCACGCAGTTGAGAGGCCGGCGAAGCCGGCGCAGTGTCGTCAGGGAGCAAAGGTGTCATGGTCGGAAAAAAAGTGATCGCGGTTGTCGGCGCGACAGGGCAGCAGGGCGGCGGCGTTGTCAGTGCCTTGAAGACGGCGGGGCGTTTCCATGTGCGCGCTCTCACTCGCGATCCAGAGAAGCATCGCGACCTGGGAGACGAAGTCGTGGAAGCCGATCTCAATCGCCCGGACACCCTCGCTTCGGCCTTCCGCGGCGCCCATGGCGTCTTTCTCGTCACCAACTATTGGGAGCCAGGGACCGACGAGGCAAAGCAGGCCACCGCCGCGGTGAGGGCGGCCGAGGTCGCAGGTACCGAACACTTCATCTGGTCGACGCTGCCTGATGTGGAGACGATCAGCGGCGGCAGATTCAACGTGCCCCACTTTACGAGTAAGGCGAACGTTGACCGGATCGTCAGCAACGCCGGCTTTATGCATCACACATTTGTCATCGCACCGTTTTATTACGAGAACCTCGTCGGCGCCCTCGCGCCGCAGAAGCAGGCCGATGGATCGGTCGGCTGGGCCCTTTCGCTCGATCCCGCCGTACGTTGCATGCACATGGGGGACATTCGAGAGCTCGGCGGCATCGTCGCGGGGGCATTCGCGTACCCGGACGAAGTGGGCCGCGGCGAATACCTGCCGTTGGTCGGCGACTTCATGAGTTTCAATGACATTGTCGACACGCTCAATCGACAGGGCCACGCCTTTTCGTTTAGTCAGGTCCCGACCGAGATATTCGCGACGCAGTTTCCCGGAGCCGACCACATGGCGGAGACGTTCGGCTATTTCGAGGCTCACACCTACCTGGGTCTGCCTTCGCATGACCGGATTGCGCTCGCGAACAGAATCGCCGGCAGACGACCGACTGCGTTTGCGGCGTGGGCACGCGTGAATCTCTCTGTGCAGGCGCGGCGTGCTTGAGGCGCCGAGGGAGCCCGACTGCATTTCAATCGTAGTGTCGCTTCGAGAACATCACCGCAGCGCCGCCGGGCAGCAACGCGATGTCGACGGGATACGGTCCGTGACCCTGGCGCGTGACCGTGCGACCGGAGATGATGCCGACGGTGGCGCCGAAGACGACGTCGCTCAAGAAGTGACGGTTCTCGTGCAGGCGTGACGCCGCGACGTACGACGAGAAGATGTAGGCCGGCACGGCACCGCGCCAGCCGAGATGCCGCTCGAGCGCAGTGGCGAAGGCGAAGGTGTCGGCGGCATGTCCCGAAGGGAAGGAGTTGCGTCCGCTCTGATCGGGGCGCTCGCGCCGCACCGTGTATTTCAGCGCTTGTGTCAGCCCCTCGGCGATCGCCAGCGCACGGATCAGGTCCATGCCGACGTGAGAAACCCTGGGTTCGTCTTTGATGCGACCGACCGCATAGACGGTGGCCGCGGTCCCAAACAGTGTCGGTAGCGCGCCCATGAGTCGGCCAGGGCGGAACACGTCAGCGGGTCCGCCTCCGATCAGGTGCTGATTGACGTTGTCGTCCGCGGGATGGACGGCAAGCGACAGTCCGGATCCGACACCAACCCACAATAGATTCTCACGAGACGGCAGGTGCTCGACGTCGGTGGCGAGGCCCTTCAGCATCGCTTTGATGCCGGTGTGCCGCGGAGTCGGTGGCGGCCCGGCTGGTTGCCCGACGATCTGCTCGGAGAGCGGCGGCACAGACGACGCGAGAGCGACCGCCCGATCCTGCGCGTGCACGTCCGAGCGCAGGCACACGATGTAGACAACGAGGATCATGAACACGGTGTTGAGTCTCGGCATCCAGATCGAATCAGCAACCGCCATTCCGCCGGTGAGTCGCCCGCTCTTTCTCGGTGCAGGCCCTCATCTGACGCGCGGCCGGCGGCTGTCTGCGCGTGACCGTCCGTTTCTGTGTGTTAGAACACAGTGCACGCACGGCGCGCCGTGCGTCGCCGCCGCCGGTGAGACCGCGAAGGCCGTTCGTTGACAAAGGGATCCGACTCCGCGATGTCGCGCTCCGCGCGTGGCCTCGCCGTTGCTCTCACCGGTGACCGTGACAACCGATCGCGCACCCGGCCGTCGCAGCCTGGTGCTTTCTTTCTCCATCGCGCTGATGCTCGCGCCGCGCCTGGCGGCGCCGGCGCAGGACGCGCAAGCGGCCGGTGTGCCGCCCGGCTGGATCACGCCGACGCCGCGCGGTCTCGTTGCCGAGCCCGCGTTGCTCACCAAACTCGGTCGCGTTTCCGAGAGCGCTGCCAGCGACGACCGGGAGGCAACCGACGGTGTCTACGTCGAAACGGGCAACATGATCACGGGAGAGGGCTGGATTTCCGCGGGGCCTGGCTACCGAAGACACGCGCTCAACGACCGCCTCCTGCTCGACGCGTCAGCGTCGGTGTCGTGGAATCTCTACAACGTGATGCAGGCGAGCATCGAAGTACCGCACCTCGCACACGATCGGCTGACCGTGGGTGTTCAGGTGATGCGTCAGGACGTGCTGCAGGTCAAGTACTTCGGCCTGGGCGAGGCGGCGCGTGCGTCCGATCAGAGCGGCTATCGCTTCCGCAGCACTGACATCATCGGATATGCCACCGTCCGGCCGGCGCGCCGCCTCTCAGTGAGTGGACGGTTCGGCGCCATGCCGCGGCCGAGTCTCTCGGCCGCGGCCGGTGCGCACGTGGCCGTCCCCAGCACGATTGACATGTTTTCAGAGGCGTCGGCGCCGGGAATCGCATCGCAGCCGTCATTTCTCCACGCCGACGTGCTAGTCGCAGCCGATCTGCGCGATCACAGAGGCCATCCGACCGGGGGCGGCCTGTATCAGTTCGTGGTCGCCGTCTATTCAGACCGCGACACCGGCAGGTACAGCTTCCGGAGGTATGAGGTCGAGGGCGCGCAGTTCGTACCGCTCTTCACGAAACGGTGGATTCTCGCGCTGCATGCGCGCGAGGTGTTCTCCGACACGTCGACTGGTAGCGTGGTGCCGTTCTATTTGATGCCGAGTCTGGGTGGCAAGAACACCCTCCGCGGGTACGACGACTACCGGTTTCACGACGACCATATGCAGGCGTTCAGCGTGGAGTCCCGGTGGCCCCTGTTCACCCACCTCGACGCCGCGGTGTTCGGCGACGCCGGCAAGGTCGCGTCACGCGTCGCGGACCTGGACCTCCGGCGCCTCAGGACCTCGTACGGCGCCGGCCTTCGCCTCCACAACGCGACCGCGACGCTCCTTCGATTCGACGTAGGCCACAGCACGGAAGGCTGGCACGCTTTCATCAAGATCAGCGACCCGTTCAAGCGGTCGATGCCGATCTCCGGTCGCTCCGCTGTCGTTCCGTTCGTGCCCTGAAAGGACAGCGACAGGTGAATCGCACGTCGATGTACGTGTTTCCGCTGCTGATCGCGCTCTATTACCCGTTCTGCACGGCCAAGATGCAACCGACGATGCCGCCGTGGGATGCGCCGCTGGCGGAGTTGTGGCGGCGCCCCGCCGACGTTGCCAGCCGCAATCTGTTCGATGGACCGTGGGGCGGCGAGCGGGCACCCGACCCGGATGCCGTCTACGGCTTCGTGCGCCGCAAGCAGCAGGGGACCAACCCCGGCGTGACGGTGGAGGATCCGCTCGGTCGGGAGTGGCACGTCAAGCAGCCGCCTCGCAGCGATCAGGGGGCTGAAGGACCGATCGAAGTGACGCTCTCGCGCGTGCTGTCCGCGGTCGGCTATCACCAGCCGCCGGTGTACTTCCTGCCACGGCTGTCCATCAAGGACGTCAGGGGCGCGCACATCGAACCCGGCGGCCGGTTTCGTCTCGTCGAGAAGTCGATCCGGCACACCGGCTCCTGGTCGTGGCAGCAGAACCCGTTCGTCGGGATGCGGCCGTACCAGGGCCTGCTCGTGATCCTGATGATGTTCAACAGTTCCGACATCAAGAATGAAAACAACGCGCTCTACGAGGTCAAGCTGCGCGGCGGGAAAGTCGAGCAGTGGTATGTGGTCCGCGATCTCGGCACCGCATTGGGCGAAACCGGACGCCTCGCGCCGAAGCGCGGCGACCCGGACATCTTCGAGCGCGAGCCCTTCATCGCTGGTATGAAAAATGGCGTGGTCCAATTCAACTATCACGGGTGGCATCAGGAGCTTCTCAACGGGATCTCGGCCGATGATGTCGTGTGGGCGAGTGAGCTGCTCGGGCAGCTGAGCGCGCAGCAGTGGAGCGACGCCTTTCGCGCCGGCGGGTACGCACCGACGCTCGCTGACCGGTTCATCGGCCGTCTGCGGCAGAAGATCGCCGAAGGCCGCCGCCTTGGCGAATCCGGTTGGTCGACGGGCGTCGGTGCGCCAATCGTGTCACGTCGCCTGGCGCTTGGTTCCAGCTGATGATTCAGGGGCTGCCGGATCAACTGGCCTCGTTCAAGCACGCGCTGCTCATGCTGCCTATCGCGGCGCTCCTGGGTGGGGCGCTTGGCGTGATCCGGCCGATCCGCCGTTCGCTGGTCTCGCGATCGTCTCATGTGATCCAGACCCAGGTCCTGCTCGCCATCGTCGGCGCGGTGGTCATGATCATCGTCGCCGACAGCCTCGCGCGGGCATTTGCGATCGCCGGCGCCGCCGGCCTCGTTCGCTATCGCGCCCAGATCGACGATCCTAAGGAGGCGGGCGTGCTGCTGGTATCTCTGGCGGCCGGCCTGGCATCCGGCTCCGGTCTGTTTGCGGTCGCCGTGGCGCTGTGCGTGTTCGTCATTCTCGTCCTCTGGATCCTCGAATCATTCGAGCCGCCCGATCGCGCGCAGTTCGATCTCGTGATCGCGTCGCAAGAGTCTTTGAAGATCCGGCAGCAGGTCGAACATGCCTTCCGCGGCAAAGGCGTTCACTACCAGCTGTGGGCCTCGTCGCCGGAGGAGCTGCGCTACGAAGTCTCGGTCCCATTCGACCAGGACATCAGGAAGCTGGCGAAGATCATCAAGCGGCTCGACGGTCGCGGCGCGTCGGTCGACTGGGAGATCAAGAAATACAAGACGGTCCGGACATGATGAGGCCGCCGCCGTCCGCGTCATCTGATCGATCCGAAGAAAGCTGTCGCAACAGAGGCGCGAAAGTGGGTATAACCGGATTTCCGCATGAACAGCAAACGTGCTGCCCCGCTCCTGACGCCGCTATTCCTCGTCGCTATTGCGCTGGGCGTCACGGCGCAGGAGCTCAGCCTTCCCTCCACCCCCAGTTCGGTCAAGTTCGCCGCCATCGGCGATACCGGCTCTGGAGACAGGGAGCAATTTGAGGTCGCCAATCAGATGGCGGCGTTTCGCGCGAAATTCCCGTTCGACTTCGTCATCATGCTGGGCGACAACATCTACGGCGAGCAGGGCGCGACGGACCTCGCCAGGAAGTTCTCGCAGCCGTACAAGGCGCTGCTCGACGCCGGCGTCAGGTTTTACGCCACACTCGGCAACCACGATGATCCCGTCAACCGTCAGTACCCGCTGTGGAACATGGGCGGACAGCTGTACTACACCTATGCGACGAAGAACGTCCGGTTCTTCGCGCTCGACAGCAACAAGGTCGATCAGAAGGAGCTGGCGTGGCTCGAGAACGCGCTGAAGAGCGCGCAGGAGGACTGGAAGATCTGCTATTTCCATCACCCGCTGTATTCGGACGGGGCTACGCACGGATCCGCCGTCGACATCCGTGTGGTGCTCGAACCGCTGTTCGTCACCTATGGCGTCAACGTCGTCTTTGCCGGTCACGACCACATCTATGAGCGCATCACGCCCCAGAAGGGGATTTATCACTTCGTCGAGGGCGCCTCAGGGCAGCTGCGAAAGGGCGATGCCAGGCGCTCGGCGATGAACGCGAAGTCCTTCGATCAGGACATGAGTTTCATGGTTGTGGAAATCGCCGCAGACCAGATGTCATTCCAGGTCGTCTCCCGCATCGGAACGACGGTTGATTCAGGAGTCATTCAGCGCCAATCCCGGCCGGCGCGATGAGAAGCGTGTTCCGATGAGTCACACGGGAATGAAACCTGAGAAGCGACGGATGTCGGGACTGATCCTCGACTATTTGATCGCGCTGCCAGTTGGCTGCGTGGCGGCGCTGGTCTGGGCCAATACGTGGTCGGAGAGTTACTACCGATTCGCGCACGCCGCGGCCTTTGCCGTGAACGACGTCGGCATGGCATTCTTCTTTGCGCTGATCACCAAAGAAGTGGCGGAGGCCACCGTGCCGGGGGGAGCCCTTCACCCGTGGCGCCGTGCGGCGCTGCCCATCGCGGCCGCTATCGGCAGCGTGATCGCGTCGATCGCGATCTATCTGACCGTCGCCCACTATGTCGGTGAGCACATGCTCGAGGGCGGATGGGTCGCGGCCTGTGCGATTGATATCCCGGGCACGTACGTCATTGCCCGGTTGATCTTCGGGCGGCATGCGGCGGTGCCGTTTCTCCTCTTGCTGGCGATTTCCGCCGATGCGATCGGTCTGGCGGCCGTCGCCGTGCTTCACCCGGTTGGCGATGCGCATCCGGTGACCGGTGTCGCGCTGATGGCCGTCGCCGTCGGTGCCGCCGCGTCCTTGCGCTATCAGTGGCGCGTCAAGAATTTCTGGCTGTACCTGATCGGTCCGGGCGTCGTGTCGTGGTGGGCGCTCTTCCTGGGCGGCGTTCATCCGGCGCTGGCGTTGGTGCCGATCGTTCCGTTCTTTCCGCATGGGAGACACGACCGCGGCCTGATGGTCGAACCGGCGGCGCAGGCGCACGACACGATGACACTGTTCGAGCGCTGGTGGCAGCTGCCTGTTGAGGGGGTGCTCTTGCTGTTCGGGCTGGTCAACGCCGGCGTCCCGCTCCACGGACTCGAGGAAGGTATGTGGGCGATCCCGAGTGCGGCGCTCGGCCGGCCGGTCGGGATCGTTGTCGCTGCCGGGGTGGCGATCGCCGCGGGGCTCCACTTCCCGCAGCGCGTCGGCTGGCGGGAACTCGTGGTGATCGGATGCACGGCCACCATCGGCCTCGTCTTCGCGTTGTTCTTTGCAACGGCCGTGATGCCCTTGGGAGTGATCCTGCTGGAGCTGAAAATGGGCGCGCTCGTCACCGTCGCTGGAGCTGCGCTGGCGTTCGCTGCGGCTGCGGCGCTCAGGGTTGGACGATTCTCCCGCTGAGGCCCGAAGATACAGCGGCTCACGCCACGGGCTGGGTCGGCAGCCCGGCCTCCTGCCACGCCTGAAAACCCCCGTGCAGTGCCCGCACGCGTGTGAAGCCGCGGTCCAGAAGTACACGCGCCAAACTGGCGCTCGAGGCCTCGCTCGGTCACGTGCAATAGAGAATGATCTCCGTATCGAGCGGCACCGTGTGGACATGGCTCTCGAATTCACCCGGTGGGATGCGCCGCGCCCCTGGGACCATTTGCGCCGACCCGCTGAACGCCTGCTCGCTTCGCAGGTCGATCACCAGGACCTCCGGTGGCTCTGAGGCGAGCAGTCTTTGCAGTTCGGCGATCTCGACGCGCGCGACGGAATCGTGGCGCACGAGCCGGCGCCTCTCGTACAGCTTCCACCAGACGAAGGCCAACACGGCGGCGGCTCCGAGCACCTCAAGAGCACGCTGCGTACGCATCACGTGCGGAAGCACACGTGTGCCGAACACGAGTCCGGACATGACGGCGGCTGCCGAGCAGGTCATCGACGCGGCGCCGTCGATCGCCGCAAATTGTACGGGAGACATGCGGAGGATCCCGGCGAGCGGCGCCACCATCAGGCTGAGGCCTGGGATGAACTTAGCGGCGGCGACGGTCAGGGCCGGGCGCCGGCGGAAACGGCGCTCTGCCCGTCCGACGCACGCGTCTGGGTTGAGCGACAGGCGGCAGAGCAGTCCCAGCACCCGCCGACCCTGGATCCGCCCCACGGCATACCAGATCAGATCCCCGATCCAGAAGCCGCACGCGCTTCAATCACGAACGGCACGGCGGAAAACCGATACTCGGCGGCGATGCTCCCCGCGAGCAACAACACAGGGAACGCCGGCACGGGCGCGCCGAGACTCTCGAGAAACGAAGCGGCGCATACAACAACGAGACCCCGAGTAAGCAGTAGGTTGAGCACCCTTCACTATTTCTATTCAAGATGCCGGGCGGATCATAGACCAAGGGCCGTCACGACGCGCTCCGTGACCCAACGTGGCGCTTTCGCCAGGGCACCGTCTGGTGTTCAATGCGAGACAGCGCCCGGCGTCTCCATTCGCTACCTTGCGAAGGTGCTGAGCCGCCTTTCATATCCGACGGTGACATGCCGCGCGGAGCGCAATACTCTGCATCAGACACTCCGCGTCACCCCCGCAGTGGAGGCAGGCATCGCGGATCACGTCTGGTCGATTGAGGAAATTGTCGGACTGTTCGACTGACAAGAGGCAGTATGACGAACTCTGCTACATCTCAGCGTTCTTCCAGGTCCCGTTATGGGTTCCAGTACTGGACGATTATTCTCGCTCTGAACCTGATAGCGGCCTTCAAGGGCGAGGAACTGGACAAGATCCTCTTCGTTGATGGCCTAATTGTCGCGGTATTCGGCACCGCCGCCATAGTGACGCGCATCTGGCCGAATCGGTTTCGCCGAGATTCACACTGACCCATTACCTCGGTTTGCCCCTCTTGTTCGCTCATTTCATTCCGACGTCCCCCCGTCTTCAGTAGCAGATCGGTTTAGAGTCCGGCGGTGACTATACTCCGTGCCTGGCGATCGGCGAACGGCACCTTCTTGCGCCGCCGGCGCTTCACTTGGAGCCGCGCCTCGGCGTAGCGGCGATCGACGCGTTTGTGATTCGCTGGCTCGCCCGCCTGCCGTAGCTTCAAATAGATCATCCCGGCGCCGTAGCGGCGATGGCGGTGGGCGAGGGCGACGATCCGCGCGCGAAGCGTGGCATTCTGATCAGGCGCCGGGACGTACCGCAGCGACGAGGCGCTCATGCCGACGACCGTCAACGCCGAGCGCTCGCTCAACCCGCGCCTGACCCTCTCCCGCACCACCTCGCGCCGGACTGGTGCGGTCACCATTTGTTTCGCAGGACCTCGCGGGTGACCTCGTGTTCCAACAGCGAGTCGGCCAGCAGCCGTTTCAGCCGACCATTCTCGGTCTCGAGCTCCTTCAGGCGCTTCGCGTCCGAGGCGCTCATCCCGCCGTACTTGCTGCGCCAGAGCGTAATAGCTGCCGTCGGAGAACCCGTGTTTCCGGCAGAGGTCCTTGACCGGGATGCCCGCGTCAGCCTCTTTGAGGAACCCGACGATCTGCGCTTCGGTGAATCGTTTCTTCATCGTCCGACCCTTTCGCTAAGGCCGGACTCTAAAGCAGATCGCTACTCAAAACCGGGGGGACGTTGGGAGAACACGACGAGGACGGCTAGGAGTAGTACGCGCTTCATCGAACCATCCTTTTGATGCACGGACTCATCACCCTGCTTACTTAACCGACTTCTTAGCGTCGTCGTCTTGGTAGGTGACCTTTTTACCAGAGCGCGTCTCAACGATCGGGATGGTTGAACGCACGATGTCCTTGCCGAGTTCAATGACGGCGACCTGGTCTTTGTCGTCGCCATCCTTGAAGCCGATCGTGAGATAGTGATTTTTCTTTTTCGAGAACAGCGTGAGGAGTCCGAGAGGTCCGAGAAGAATCGAGTAACCGATCGCGGCGCCCACGCGTCGGCCGACTTTCTGCCCGAACTCCAAATCGATAATCTTGTCGTACGGAATGGACATTGATTTGCCGACGAACGGCTTATCGTTTGCGGTGAACCCGAGTGCGGCGACGCTCGCCGTGTCCAGCTTGCCCTCGACCGGATCCTTGGCACCATTGAAGGCTTCGACCGTGCCCCCAAAATACGCGGCGTTCTTCGACCCGACCGAGGCGAGCGCAATTGACGGCGCGAGCATGGTGGCGACAATAGCCGCGGCGATCACTCTTTTCATTTCGGGTTCTCCAGAGGAGCGCGGAGTCTGCACCCACCTCTGCAATAAGTCAATGTGCGATATTGGTCCTACTGTGCGTTTTTGACCCCGCAGCACGTTTGCGACCGCGGCGCGTGCGATCCACTGACGGGATCTTTGCCAGTTGGCCGGCACGCTCATGATCCACGACCCAGTGACGGCTTGGGACGTTACATTGAAGTCGAATGTGCAGAGCGGACCGAGTATCCGACTAGACGGCGATCCGAGCGTCAGGGGCGAAGAGCCCGAATCCAAGAACGAATCGGCACGACATCACAGACCGCAAGACAGCCGTGAGAGGATCCAGATTGCCTGAGCACGCGACTACTATTCGGGCCAGCCAGTTGGTGGCTCGCTGACTCCACCAGAAATCGGTGAATGCTACCTCGAGTTGGCCATACTGACGTCAACAGGATTATGGGTGCTTTAATAAGCGTGAGAATTATGATCGCATCTCTCGCCGCTGTTGCTTTCATTGCGCAACAGCCCGATGACGAGTGGCTTGCGTTGCGGAATGCCGCGAAAGGCGCGACGGTGGTCGTGCGCACCGACAAGGGTGAAAGCGTGCAGGGACGGGTTGTCAGCGTGGATCAGAATCTCATAGTGATCGGCGATCCGCCTTTTCGGAGCTCCATTCCGAGAATCCAGGTCTGCCGCGTAACGTCCGGTTCGGTTGGCGGGCGGCTGAGTCGCGCCGGCCTGATCGCCGTGGTCGCGGGCGTGGGGTACTTTGTGGGCAAGCTGCTAGCTGGCGTCACCGACGATCCTCGCAATCACGCCGGAGGAATTATTGGAGGCGGACTGGGTGCCTTGATCGGTTCCGCGATTCCGCTGCGAGAACGCATGTTGTATGTGGCGCCAGGGTGCCCGACAACATGAGCCTGAAACGCAACGAACTCAAAGCGACAAGGTGTTCAGTGTCGGACGGAGCCAGAGGAATGCGCGAATGCACCGCTTAGTGGTGATCTTCCTGATTACAAGCGTAACAGCGGAGCCCCTCGCCTTCGGTGATGAACTGCAGCGCCAGAGAGCATCGTTCAGCGACACGGTCGGCGTTTCTGTGAGCCAGGGCAGCAACGAGGATTGGATGCGCCTTGATCGACTCTATGGATCTCCAGTTCGTGTTCGCCAGGTGTCCGGTTCGGATGTAACGGGTCAGCTGACGTCCACCTCTTCTGACGCCCTTGTGATCGGGTCGAAAAAAGGGTCACGCTCGCTTCGAAAGGCCGACATTTGTAAAGTGACGATCCGCGAACGGGATCAATCGAGAACGATCGGGTGGATCGTGGGGTTGACGCTCGTCGGCCTAGTCTTTGGTATCCTCAACACTCATGTTAATGAAGGTGCGCGGTCACCAGCTTTATTTGCCGTGATCGGCGCAGGCATCGGTGCGCTGGTGGGTGTGTCACCAAATCAACGGTCAGTCTACGAGAACGCCGCGCTCTGTACGTCACGGCAACATGCACCCTGACCGACGCAGGCCGCGCGGAAAGGGCCGTCGGCTGGGGGACAAATGCTTCTCGACCGGCACCGCCGCGCGGATTACCAAGATACCCGGCAAGATCGCACGCCGATCGCCGTCGATGCAAGCGGAGGTCGACATCCTTCGCGCCCGCGCGCGACCACAAATTCAACCCGCTCGGCGTCCGTGGCAACCACGCCTGTAATCCGACGTTCACCGGTCTAACGTGCGAAGCGCGCGCCTGGGCGCGCCCGCAGGATGCGCCGTCGTCCAGACATTCGGTATTTCCGCTTCGACCTAGTCTGCGGTGTTCTTGGGCGAACCACCGCGGAGTGGCCAATCCATTGGCCCGGGTACAATCTGCATAGACATTCGCCGCACTCACTTGATTGCGACTCCCCGCATGCATCGTGTGCATGCGCGCGGAAAAGGTGGGCGGCAGGTGGGCAGGGTGCTGCTTGCTATGCGCTCGCTGGCTCTCGCAATCGCAATGCCTCGAGGCCAACAACCTGGGTGATAGAGCCCACCACGAATATCCAACACAGGGCCGCCACCCATCCCACCAGGGCGGTAACAACGAACGCCCACAAAAAGTGTCCGGTTCGTTCGACAACCACCCCGGTGACCAGCGGGGCAAGAATGCCACCGAAACTTCCAACGAAAGCCTGCAAACTCGCCCACGTGCCAGCCAACTGTTGTCCGGCAAGGGTCTGAGAAACGGCCCAGTAGTGGGGGGTCGCCAGACCGAGGGTGACGCCGGAACCGAGAAGTAGCACCACACACGTTCGGTCGGCGGAGACCGCCGCAAGCACAAGCAAGACCCCGGCGCAGGTAAGGCCGACCCCGAGGAAGGTCTTGCGCACCAGCGTCGGTGTCGCCCCCGACGCGATCCACCGGTCAGAGTATCGACCGGAGGTGAGGGAACTGATCGCTTTTAGGACAAAGAGAATGCCACCGATTTCCCCAGTCGCCACAAGAGAGAAGTGCCGCTCGTGTGCTAGATAGAATGGTAGCCAAGTTACCAGCAGATAAAGAATGTAGTTCGCTCCAAAAAGGCCGACGAAGGTGCCCCACGCGGAGCGGTGCCTTAGAACGCTTAGAATGCCCGATCTCGTTACGCGGTGCGCAGCGTCAATTTTGGCGTCGCGCGGCCGCCACCGTAACCAGAACGGTACCCATGCGAGGCTGATCAGACCAAGGAGCAAAAAGAACGGCCGCCAGCCGAATTGTGCAATCAGCATTCCTCCCGCGAATGTGGCGACCGCTGGTCCGCTCGCTTGTCCCGCGCCGATGATCGCGTTCGCTAAGCCACGGTGTTGCTCACGAAAATGAGCGGCGAGAATTTTGCTATACGCCGGATACGCAACGGACTCGCCAATCCCAAGAATCATCCGAGCGACCAGCAGCGCCGTGAACCCGTGCAGAACGCCGGTCACACTGGTCGCCGCAGACCACAGCACAAACCCGATTGCCAGAATCCACGTCACGTCAAACCGATCAATCAACCACCCCACTGGGAGTAGGCACAGCGTATTCGCCCAAAAAAACGAGGACAGCATGACCCCGAGCTGTGCCGCCGACAGATGTATTTCCTCTTTGATCATGGGTGCAGCGATAGCAAGATTGCCGCGGTCAACAAAATTGATAAAGACCGAAATCGTTAGGAGCGCCAGAATCCGCCAAGGCGGTTTCGAAATCTGGGGGCTGACGCTTGGCAGGAACATCGTGCGGAGTGTAGCACCGGCTGATAGGCGCGACGGCCGACGAACTTTCGTCCATATGCCGTCGTGGCCGCGGACCGCAGGTTAGTCGGTGCCTTCTGCGACTAGGTAATTTGTCTTCACAAACCCAAACGATGCGAGTTCCTTCTCAGCCCGACCGAGATGCCAACAGTTGCGCCAAGCGGAATCCCAAGCACAAAGGCGATAGGGTTGTTGGACAGGATGCCGGTCGCCAGACTAACAACCACGGTTCCTAGACAGGCTCCAACGACCGCGCCAACCACAGCGTTAAAAGTGCGCGAGTGTTTCGGCGGCTGGCAAACATGCGACTCGCCATCGAGGTAGGCAATTCCGCACTCAGCGCACACAGGCATAACTTATCTCTAATGCTTCTTAGATGCTGGCATTTATGTCGTTCTGCGTTGATAGCACTGACGACTCGGACGAAGTCTAGCCGTCTTGCGGGGCACAGCGCGTTGACCATGCTAATGCTTTCGGGAGCCGCTGAAGATCTCACGCCTTCTGATCATCGCTATACGCTGGCGGTTCGACGCCGGCGCGTCACCCGCCCCGCAAAACTAGTACGGCGTAATAGTCACGAAGCGACATGCGATCTCGGTTTCCGTTCGGTCTTTCCGAGCTGCAGTTGACTCACGTGCGTCACGTGAGTCCACCCCCATTGCGCCCACCGCAGCCGGCGTTCGATCCTGCAGGCTGCTGTGTGGGCGGACGTGATTGTAGTCCTGGCGCCAGGCGTCGAGCACGCGCTGCGCTTCGGTCGTTGAGCCGAAGACGTGGGCATTCAGGCATTCATCGCGCAGCCGCCCATTGAAGCTCTCGATGAAGGCGTTCTCCACTCGATCAGGGCCAATCCGATCAGCACCGCAGCCCACACGTAGTGGTGCAGGGCCCCGCTGACGGGAATCGCAACAATGCAGCTGGCGAAAAAGAACCAGATCGCCGTGTGCAGAAGCTTGATCTGTACCAGCCGTGTCATCGACGCCCGTTGTACGTGATGTCGACGAGGTTGAATTCGCCGTACGTGAATTCCCCTCCTGGAAGCAGCCACCGCGCTTCGCCGAACGACATGAGCCGTACGGGGCCGAAATCGCGATAGTCGCGCACCGGGGTGGAGAATCGGCGCGGCGTAAACGTGCCATCTGATTCAGAGCGCGCTCGATCGTCAGACTGAAAGTTCATCAACTCGCCGGTGCTGGCAAACAGCAGCGTGGCGGCAATCGTCTGGCCTCCGTGGGTGAAGCGGGCACGGGCGGTCGTCGGGTCAACGGCCTCCCACGCAATCTCGGGATCGATGAGGGTACCTGGGGCCAGCAGGCACATGTCGTTGAACAGCGTCACGGTCTCGGCCCGATCCATTTCGTCCCCGTGCGCATTTTCCAGCGGGAAAGCGCCCGCGACGGTGACCTGCATGGTCGCGTGTCCGCCGACCGCACGATGAAACGCTTCAACCGGCACACCGAACATGCGGGCCCGCATGAGGAACAGTCGCGTGGGTTCGTCGGCAAAGCTCTGTTGCTCAGCCTCGAACGGCATCCAGCGGGAATCGGGCGCGCGCCGGATGCGGCCTCGGAAGCGCAGGTGATAGTTCTGCACGCGCGGCTGCCCCACACTGCGCGTCACGCGCAGATAGCGCTTGACCGGATCCGGAAGCCGGACCAAGTCTGCTTCAGTGACGATCGGCGCCTGGACAACTCGGGCGAGACCGACATGTGCGTCGCGGAGATACTGCGCGTGGAAGCTTCGCGGCCCTTCCGTCCGCCAACCGAACGCCACGATCACGAGCAGGAGCACGTTGGCGACGGTGCCCGCCCAAGCGTCGCCCCAGACCGAAAAGATGACCGCTTGCGACATCACAAGGCCAAGCGCTCCGGGTATCCAATAGCTTCGAGCGCCAGCGCCGAGCATGGCCGCGCTCGTCATCACGAGCAAGGCCGCCGCCAGCCACGCCGCGCCCCACGCGCGTGAAATCGGTTGGGTGAGCTGGGGAAGATCGGCGTAGCCGAAGCCTCTAGCGAATCCCATCAAGTGAATGAGACCGTGCAACGCCATTAGGACAACTGGAATCCAGCGCATTTCAAACAATCTGTCCGATTCGCCGCGCGAGCGACTGTACCGGATTGAACCTCGTGCCCCGCAACCTTGAGTTATCGGGGTTTTCAGGAGCGCACCACCGGGCGCCGTTCACGTTCTCAGAACTCGATCATCACCTTGATGGCTTCTCGGTCATTCATTACACGGTAGCCATCGGGAACACCGTCGATGCTGGTGACACGATCGAACACGAGCCCATTCGATCGGTCGCGATCAAGCATCTGTTCGCGCGCGGCGACGATCTCTCTCTTTGACAGTAGCCCTTCGGGGAAGATGTCAGTGTATGCGGACGACTTCGTCCGAAGGCGTCAGCGACAGCACGACATCGACACATCCACCCACGAGTTTCGTTCGCATCGGACAACCGGAGTCGCGAAACACGTCAGACATTGCCACGATCGGATCGGTTGGTTCAGCGGCGACCGGCATCTGCGAGAGCGGCGACAGGTACATCTCTGTGCTCCACCCTTACGCTGTACGAGCGATGGCCACGAGGGCGTCTGGGAGAACGAACTCGTGCTCCGGATGCCTGACCGTCAGAACGGGACACGGCGCCGACCGTACCACCTTCTCGGCGACGCTTCCCATCAGGAAGTGTCCAAGCGCCCCACGCCCGTGTGTGCCCATCACGATCAGATCGATCGCCGCCTCCTTGGCGTAGCGGACAATCGCGAGCGCTGGCGCGCCGGACATCAAGAGAATCGGCTTCGCGGCCAGTTCGCGGCGATCCTCGTCGCTGATCAGCGCGTCCAGTTCTTGGCGAGCGGCTCCTTCCATCTGGTGCTGCATGTCCATGAGGTTGGCAACGTAGCCCTCAGGCCCGACGATCGTCGTCGCGAGGTGGTCGACGACGTTGACGACCTGCAGATGTGCGCCAAAGGCGCGGGCGAGCTCGCGACCGTAGCTGAGTGCGGCCTGTGACGGTTCGCTGAAGTCGGTTGCCACGAGAATGCGTGTGAGGCGAATCATCGTGTCCTCCTTGCCAAATAGCACGCTGCGCTTCCGTTATCTGCGGCGACACCGAGGCTTCGCAACGCTGCGGTTCCCGAGGCCGCTCTCGCGGCTATTTCCCTTTGCAGGCTGACGATCATCCGACCTGAGTCGCGTCGAAGGATCCGCTTGAGAATGGACCCAGGCACGTCGAAGGACGGTTCTGCTATCAGTTCGTACGTGACTACGGTGTATCCGTCCTCGGTCGAGAGGCGCCAGGCACCGTCGTATCGGGCGAAGGTCGCTCGGCAGCGGTCACGAAAGATCAACGCGTTGGACTGTTCTTCGATTTGCAGAACCAGGTGAATGCGCTTCGAGAACATCAGCCAACGCGATTCCGCGTCCTGCTCCACGACCGCCCAGCCGGCGCCGCGCTCACGAACGACGCTCGAGCGAACACCAGGCATGAAGCGTGGAATCTGTTCGTAGTCCGTGAGGACGGCCAACGCCACCGACGGCGGCTGATCAACCGTGAACCGGGCGACCAGGGTGTAGACGCCCCGTTCCTCGCGAACGGTGAGACTCGTTGCAGGCGGCTGCGCCACCGCGCGCAAAGGCTGCAAGAGTTGGAACAGGATGGCGGCGGCCGTGAGAAGCCGGCCGCCGCTGAGCGCCTGGGCGAAGGTCCGAGTCATGTCAATCATCCGGTCTAGGTCGCCTAGAAGGCGACCACGCCTTCTAGCATGATGCCGTTGAACTTCCCGCCGTTCTTGATGCTCGACACGGGATACCCGTTGTAGGTCTGGTTGACGTACTCCGCTTTCGCCAGCACATTCGGCGTGACGAACCAGCCGCCGCCGACCTCCCAGCGTTCGGCGCCGACGGTGTTGGGAATCCCGACGAGAGCGCCTTGCGCCTTGTTGTAGCGCACGCCGCCAAACACCTTGTCGTCTGCGAAGCGATAGACCGTGTCGAGCGCGTATTGGTTCCAGACTCGTGTGCTGGTCTCGGTCGCCGCGCGCCCCTCCGACCGCTCGACCACGCCGAACAGTTCGAGCCCGCGGAACTTTACGAACGGGTTCATTTGCATCGCGGTGACTTTGTTCGAGAATCCCGGATCGAGGAGTCCGGAGTTCTTCTGCGCGGACTCCGTGGCGGCGGTGTTTTCGAGCACGAAGTAGAAGCGGGACCCAGCGCGATCGCCGTTGTAGAGCGTGTCGCTCATCGCCTTGTCGGTCTTGTACATCGACCCGGTCAGGCGGACACGCAGGTCCGTCGTCATCTGCCGGTCGACACCGATCTTGCCGATGTAAACCGGGCTGCGCCGCTCAGGAGACAGGACCGTGCTGTTCAGCTCACCGGCGGTGAGCGCGGCCATCGCGATGATGTTCGATGCCTTCAGATAGACCTCACCGCCAACCTGCGTCGTGAACGCATCCATGATGTAGTTGCCGACGAACGGGTTGTATGCGGCGTGGCCGTTGTCGCTGCGGCGGAAGTGCGCGTCGCCGTAATTGATCTCCATGTCGCCGACGCGGAGCGTGACGATTTCCATAATCGCCTTCAGCGGCGCGAAGTCAATCGGCGACTGGTCGATTTGAATGTAGCCGTCCTTCACCCAGGTTTCGTTGTGGTGCCGTGACGACAGGTAGCTGGTCATCGCCACCCGAACCCCGGGTGCGAGCTGCGCGTTGATGTAGAGATTGGCGGTGGGCGTGTTGAATCCCAGGCCGATGTCCATCAACTGGTTGGCGTCGACGCCGCTGACCACGTTCGGTGCGGCCGTGTTGCCGTGCGACACGTTCTGCAGCTGCGTCGCGAACGCCGCACCGAAGTCGAGCTTGAAACCCTTGTACTCGACGCCTGGCGTCTTCGTCGTCTCGAAGGTGTTGATGCCGCGCTGGTCCAGCGCGCGCATGTACTGAATCGTCTGCGGGCGGCCTTTTTTCCAGACCGAGTCCTCGCCAGCCTCAGTGGCCGAAGCGGCGGCCGGTGGGCTGTCGACGACGGTGGCCTTGGGTGCTGAACTCATGTCGTCCGGTGGCTGCGCTGCGGCGGTCTGTTGTGCGGCGGCCGGAGCGATCATCGCCAGCCACGCCGTCAGCGGAAGAACGAGCCGAAATGTCGATTTCATGACCATCTCTCCCTATCTCAGAATGCGTTGTGACTACGTGAGCGGAACGCCGAGCACGGTTTCGAAGGTGACGGTGACCTTTGGATCGGTCTTGAGCATGCCCATCAGCGCGACAGGCGGCTTGATGCCGAAGTCGGTCATCAGCAGCGTGACCTGGCCATGCACACAGAGAGTCGAGTCCTTTCGCTCGGTCGTGACGTCGAGCGCGACTTCGCGGACGACTCCCGCGATCTTCAGTACGCCGATGCCTCGCAACGAACTGGCCGATCCCGTGCCGGGCTCGAACCGCAGCAGGCGGAACACGATGTCCGGGTGCTCGCTGGTCTGCAGCGCCTTGTGCATGTTGGCGTCGAGTCCTTCTCTCGGCGACGTCAGTGTCGTCGCCGGAATCGAGACCTCGAACATTCCCAGGCTGCCGGGTTTGAGCGCATACGACCAGAAGTCAGGGCCCTCAACCACGCCGGCGAACTGCGCGCGCGTTACGTGAATGGTGGTCGTCGAGGCGGTGTAGGCGTGGATGTTCGACGTGCCGCTGATCGTGATGCGCGCCGAGTCGATCGTGAGAGGTGCCTGGGCTCGCGCGAGTGCGCCGCCGATGACGCACATCGTGACCGCCACCGCTAAAGCAAGAACAACGCGAACGCCGATGTGTCTCTTCATGTGAATGCCTCGTTGATGTCTTGACTCGTTCGGCATCCTCCAAGGCAACCGAGGTGCCAGCAGCAAACGAGCGGGGTTTGTTGGGAATTCGAGGGGTTCCGGCTTCTTGAGGGATCGAGCGAGTGGGAATTACTTCGCGCCGCCCAGGGCTTTTTCCCGCTGGGAAATTTCCCCCCGCGCCACGCAGAAATCCCCGCGGCTCGAACTGTCCCGCGGGCTCCTTCGACCCCGCGCTAAATCCCGATCGTCTTCCGTCGCGTGATGTTGCAGGCGTTCCGCCTACGCTTCTGCCGATCCAGACCCGTCAGACGGTGTGGCGTCGCCTTTGCGTTGCGGGAGAGCGACATGTTCAATGTGATTGAGGAATCTGACGCGGTGAGTGACGCGCTGGCGTACTGCAATCACTCGATACCCCGCCTGTCCCCGCACCGGCGCGGACACGCTCAGCCCGTATTGGGCTACGATGCGAAGAGCCCGAGCGGGTGCCTATGCGAACGTCTGCTTTCGATCCAGATGACGACAGCCGGATTCTTGCTGCGATCGTCGAGTCGTCCGACGATGCCATCATGGCCAAGAATCTCGACGGCATGATCCTGAGTTGGAATCGGGGCGCCGAGCGGATGTACGGTTATGCGGCAAACGAAGCGATCGGTCGTCCAATTTCATTCTTGATTCCCAGTGAACAGCGCGATGAACTTGACGAAATCCTCACGAACGTCAGGGCCGATCGGGGCGTTGCGCACCTCCAGACTCGGCGACTGACCAAGGACGGCCGCGTGCTGGAGGTCTCGCTCACGGTGTCGCCCATCAAGGACTCCGCGGGCGCCATTGTGGGCGCCTCCACGATCGCGCGAGACATCACCGACGCAAAGAGGATTGAGCAGGCGTTGCGAGGCAGCGAGGCCAAGTGGCGCGCGATCGTTGAATCGGCGGTCGACGGCATCGTCGTCATCGATGCGCGCGGCCAGGTGGAGGCCTTCAACCGGGCGGCCGAGCGATTGTTCGGATACGCCGCCCACGAAGTCGTCGGCCAGAATGTGAACATGCTCATGCCGGCGCCGTATCACGCCGAGCACGACACCTACCTCGCCCGCTATCGCGCCACGGGTATCCAAAAAATCATCGGGATTGGCCGCGAGGTCACCGGTCTGCGAAAAAACGGCAGCACGTTCCCGCTTCATCTGTCCGTCGGCGAGGTGCTGATCGAAGGTGAATCCAAGTTCACGGGCATCCTCCACGACCTCACGGAACGCGTTAGGCTCGAAACACGGTTGCGTGAG
>JAOBWF010000029.1 GCA_025463215.1 Acidobacteriota bacterium
TGCCGCCCTCGATTGCGGCGGCATAGACGAACGGCTTGAACGACGAGCCCGCCTGGCGATGCGCCTGGACGGCGCGGTTGAAGTGGCTGGCGTCGAAGTCGCGGCCGCCGACCATCGCCCGCACGTGACCGGTCGCCGGGTCGAGCGCGACGAGCGCCGCCTGCAGCAGGTCGCTCGTCTCGTTCGGTCGCACCGGACCGTTGACGGCCTTCTGCCGAATCGCGGTGCGGCGCGCCTGCCACGCCGCCCGGCGCGCCTCGATCGCCGCGAGCTGATCGGTGATGGCCGTCTCGGCGGCGAGCTGCATCGGCATGTCGATCGTGGAGAACACGCGCAGGCCCCCCTGATAGACGCGCTGCCAGCCGAAGCGGGTCACGAGCTCCTGACGGACCTGCTCCTTGAAGTACTGGCCGTGGGGCTCTTCCTCGCGCAGCGTGTCGTGGAGCGCGGGCTTGCTCGCCCGCGCCGACTGATAGGTGGCCCGACTAATCGCACCGGTCTCGACCATCGTCTGCAGCACGGTGTTGCGCCGCGCGATCGCCCGCTCCATGCTGACGGTCGGCGCATAACTCGACGGGGATTTCACGAGGCCGGCGAGCAAGGCGGCCTCTGCGACCGTGACCTCCGACGCGTGCTTGCCGAAGTAGCCGCGCGATGCCGCCTCGACGCCGTAGAGGCCGTCGCCGAAGTACACCTTGTTGAAGTAGAGCTCGAGGATCTGCGGTTTCGTGTAAATCCGCTCGAGCCGCGCGGCGAGGATCAGCTCCTGAATCTTGCGGTGATACGACTTGTTGGGCGTCAGGAAACTCTGGCGCGCGAGCTGCTGCGTGATCGTGCTGCCGCCCTGTGCGCGGCGATTGTGGCGCACGTTCGCCATCGCCGCCGAGACGATGCGGATCAGATCGAAGCCGTGATGATCGAAGAACCGCTGATCCTCGACCGACGTGATCGCTTTGGTGAGATTGGGCGAGACCTCCGCGAGCGGCACTTCGATCCGCTGCTCCTTGAAGATCGTGAACGCCAGGCGGTCGTGATCGTCGAACACCGAGGTCGCCTGATCCATTTCGCCGATCCGGCGCATGGCCTCCTGGTCGGGCAGCCCCTCGCGCAGCCCGGCGAGGAACCAGATGCCGCCGACCACGGTCAGGAGCGCGATCAGCGCGAACGCCGACGCGACGCCATAGACGATGCGCGGATGATGGAGCCGCGCGGCGTGCCATTCGCGCATGAGCTCATCCTTGCGCCGGCGAAATTTCTGACCCATGACGGTTGGGGTTGCAACAGATGCGCCAGCGATCCGATCTCGCCAAACCCGTGGCACTGCGGTTGCAACCCGCGCCGCTGGAGGCAGTTGACGTGAAAGCCCTCGCGCTGGTCCTGATCGCCCTCGCCATGCTGGCGTTCGCCGCCGGCCGCATCGTTCCACCACCGCCTGTCACCGCTTCACGGTCGCAGCCGGCTGTGCTCGCCGCCTCGCACGACTCGGCCGGCGCCGACATCAGCGACGCGTACGGCAACGAAGTGACAAACGCGGTGGCCGAATACTCACTCGATCCCACCGGCAGCCTCTACGAGCTCCATTCGCCGCAGATCGAGCTGCCGCACCTCGGCTCGCCCAAATCCTGAGCGCCCAGCCCAGCCAGTCGCATATGATGGCCGCGTCCCAACGCAGGAGCGGCCCTGATGCGTCATTCGAACTGGCTTTCCCGTTCAGTCCTTACCCTCGCCGCGACCACGGCGCTCTACGCGCAGCAACCCCGCACGTTCAAGGCGCGTCTCTCGCCGGTGCCGCTCGACGTCTCGATGCAGGCGACCGTGGCCGGATCCGGATCGATATCGGCCGTGCTGACCGGCACGCGGCTGGCGATCAGCGGAACGTTCGAAGGGTTGAAGTCGCCGGCGACCATCGCCCAGATTCATAAGAGCCCGGTGCGCGGCGTGCGCGGACCGAACGTGCTCGACCTCGCGGTCGCCAGAACGGACGCGTCCGCCGGCACGATCAGCGGTGCGTTCGATCTCACCGCCATCCAGCTGGCGGATCTCGAAAAGGGCCGCCTCTACGTCCAGCTTCACAGCGACAAGGCGCCTGATGGCAACCTCTGGGGCTGGCTGCTGCCGCAGGAGAACAAACGATGAGGCGATCACTTTTATCCGTCGCGGCGTTCGTGACGGCCGCCCCGCTCGCAATCGCGCTCGCCAGTCCACAAGCAGCTGGCGCGGGACAGCAGCCGGCGCCGCCGGTGTTCAACGGCAGTCAGGCGGCCAGCGGCGCGACCGTCTATGCGGCGAGCTGCGCGAGCTGCCACATGGCCGACCTCGCGGGACGCAACGAGGCGCCCCAGCTGGCCGGCAACAATTTCATCAACACGTGGCGCACTCGATCGACCAAAGATCTCGTCGAGTTCATCCAGGCGACGATGCCGCCGACTGGCGAGAACCTCTCGGCCGCGCAATATCTCGCGGTCACCGCCTACATCCTGCAGGCGAACGGCGCGACCGCCGGCGAAGCGGCGCTGACCGCGACGACCGCTGTGCCGATCGGCAGCGTCGCGACCGGCGCGACGCCGACCGCGGCCGCC
>JAOBWF010000067.1 GCA_025463215.1 Acidobacteriota bacterium
CGCCGCCGCGGCCGCCGAGCCGTGCGGCGAGCAGTCGACCGCACCGGTTACCGGCGGCACCGCCGGCGCCATTGCCCACGATCAGCAGACCGAGGGCTATTTGATCGTCTCGGGCAGCGGCACGCTCGTGACCGGCGGCAAGATCGTCAACGGCCGGCGTTCGCCCCCCGACAGCGAAGTGACCAAGGTGCTGAACGGCCCGTCGTGCAGCGGCACGACCGTCGGCGGCGACGTGGTGAAGAAGATGGTCAAGACCGGCGACATCATCATCATCCCGGCCGGCGTGCCGCACGGCTGGTCCGACATCCCGGAGCACGTCGACTATCTGAGCTTCCGCCCGTCGGCGCGCGTGCTCGAAGCCGGCTACGTGAATCCGGCGCTCAAGAAGTAACTCAGCGCGAGCAGGCCGTCATTTACAATCGACACACAATGGGCCGGCACGACGCCGTGCCGGTCCGTCCGTTCGCCTCGATCGCGCGCAGCGCCGCGAACACTCCGCCTCTCGCCAGCAACTCGTCGCCCGTCCCGCGTTCCACCACCTGCGTGCCGATCACGGTCAGGACATGAACCACTCGAACCCCTCGCGGACCACCGCGGGGGTGACGCCGTGGCGCCCCTCGTATTCGCGGTAGGTCACGTCGTAGCCGAGCGCCTTGAGCCGCGGCACGAACTTCCGGCTGGTGACGTCGATCGGCATGATCGGATCGCTCAGACCGTGTGAGATGAAGATCTTCGGCTTGCCGTGCACTTCGGCCGGCTGCATCACGCCGGGCGAGAACGCCATGATCTTGCCGAAGGTATCGCCGGTGCCGAGCCCGAGCGACAGTGCGTACGACGCCCCGTCGGAGTGGCCGGCAATCGCCATCCGCTTGCGATCGACGTTGCAGCGCGCGTAAGTGTCCTTCAGCGCGAGGCCGATGAACTCGACGTCTTCGCCGTAGCCGTGGACGAGAAAATCCCACGTCGCCTCGTCGCGCGAGTCGGGCGCCAGCACGATGACGCCGAGATCGTCGGCAACGTCGAAGGTGTAGCTGACGCCGAGGCCGCTGCCCCCAGCACCATGAAACATCAACACCAGCGGGGTCGCCACCTCCGGCCTGTAGCCTTTCGGCACGAACAGCACGCCGTCGCGATCCGACCCGAGCTTCAGCGGCTGCTGGCCCAGCCGCGCCGCATCGGCGGCGGCCGCGCGGCCGCCGAATCCGAGTGCCGCCGCGGCGCCGCCCGCGGCGAGAAATGTTCTGCGCGTCACCCTCGTCATGTCCCGCGCATGTTAGCGCATACTACGCGTCATGCATCGCCTCTTCGCCGCCGGAATCGCGCTCGCCGCCGCCGTCGTCGCCGTGCCGCACGCCGCGCAGCCGCCGGGCGGAAACGCGGCCGCGCCGGCCCTGACCGCCGCGTTTGCGGACGTCGATCGGCTGCTGATCCAGTTCATGGCCGACCGCCGCGTCCCCGGCGCCGCCTGGGGCATCATTGTCGACGGTCAGCTCGCGCACACCGGCGCGTCCGGTTGGCGCGACGTCGCGGCCAGGGCGCCGGTCGACGCCGACTCCGTGTTCCGCATCGCGTCGATGACCAAGAGCTTCACGGCGATCGCGATCCTCAAGCTGCGCGACGAGGGCAAGCTGTCGCTCGACGATCCCGCCGACCGCTACGTGCCCGAGATGGCGGGGCTGATCTACCCCACCAGCGACGCGCCGAAGATCACGATTCGCCATCTGCTGTCGCACGCCGAAGGGTTCCCCGAGGACAACCCCTGGGGCGATCGCCAGCTCGCCGACAGCGACGAGCAGTTGTCGCAGATGCTGCGGCGCGGGATCCCGTTCTCCAATGCCCCGGGACTCAACTACGAGTACTCCAACCTCGGCTTCGCCATCCTCGGCCGCATCGTCCGCAACGTCTCGACGATCACCTATCAGGACTACGTCGCCGCGAACATCCTGCGGCCGCTCGGCATGACGTCGACGACGCTCGAACCGTCGACGGTGCCGCCGAACCAGCTGGTGCACGGTTACCGGTGGGAAGACGAGCGATGGAAGGACGAGCCGCTGCTCGCCAATGGGTCGTTCGGATCGATGGGCGGAATGCTGACGTCGGTCCGCGATCTGGGCCGCTACGTCGGGGTGTTCCTCTCGGCGTGGCCGCCGCATGATGGCGCGGAGACGGCGCCGATCCGTCGATCGTCGCTGCGCGAGATGCAGCATCTGTGGTCCCCGGTGCCGTCGTCGGTGTCGCGCGATCGGGCGACCGGCGCGGTGCAGTTGACGTCGGGCGGCTACGGCTACGGCCTCCGCGTCGCGCAGAACTGCCGCTTCCGCACCATCGTCTCGCACACCGGCGGGTTGCCGGGGTTCGGCTCGGTGATGACGTGGCTGCCCGACTACGGCGCCGGCATCATCGCGTTCGGCAATCTCACTTACACCGGGTGGGGCGGCATCGCGACCACCGCGCTCGAGGCGCTCGTCACGAAGGGCGATCTGCATCCGCGTCAGCCGGCGGCGTCCGCCGCGCTCACCGCCATGCGCGACACGGTGTCGCGTCTGGTCGCGCACTGGGACGACCATGTCGCGGACAGCATCGCCGCGGACAATCTCTATCTCGATCAAACCAAGGATCGCCGGCGCGCCGCGATCGACGCGCTGCGGCCGTCGGTCGGCGCCTGCGCGCCAGGCAGCGGCTTCGACGTGGTCGAGAACGCGCTGCGCGGATCGTGGACGATGCCCTGCGACAAAGGGAAGCTGGAAGTGGCGATCACCCTGGCGCCGACGCTGCCGCCGACGGTGCAGTTCCTGTCGGTGCGCCAGGCGCCGGCGACGCCGGCGAGAACGGACGTCTGTCCGCAGTAGCGCAGGCCTTCAGGCCTGCCGCGGCTCACGCGCCGACGACGAATGCGTTGCCGCAGCGGCGACACTCGAACGCGCCGGCGCCGCTCGAGGCCACCGCGCTGGTGTCGTGGACGCCGCATTTCGGGCACTGGTGGGTTTCGCGCGGATCGATGACGTGGCCGTTCGGGCACTGATACGCCGCGGCGCGATTGTCGCCGTGAGCCCACGCGTTCTGGGTCCACAGCATCATGCCGCCGCACTGTGCGCACGAGTCCGTCCGGAGGAGGACGTTGGGGTCAGGCCGCATATTGTGTCCTGGCTTCGGTCGATCGTTGACGGGAGCGGAGTCGGCCGGCGAACGCCGCTAACGCGACGGCAGCGAGAGCCACGACACGCACGGCCGACCCCGTTCTCACTCTTACTTCTAACTTCTAACTTTCATTTCTTGACATACTTCTTGACCGCCTTCGGTCCGACTTCCGCGCCGTAGATGTTGCCGTTCTTGTCGACGGCGACCCCTTCCGCCGCGCTCGTGCCGGTGGCCTTCTCGTCGGGATCGGGGATGAAGCCGATCACCTTGCCGTCCTTGATCGCGCCCCAGCGCAGGCCGCGCTTCCAGCCCGTGTGATTGCGCGACACCGATTCCGATTCCGAGTCGGCGACGTAGAGGATGTCGTTCTTGATGAAGATGCCGCTCGGGCGGCTGAACTGCCTGAACTCCTGGATGAAGGTGCCGTTCTGATCGAAGACCTGGACGCGGTTGTTGTTGCGGTCGCCGACGAACAGGCGCCCCTTCGAATCGAACGCCAGCGCGTGCGGCTGATCGAACTCGCCCGGACCGGTGCCGAGCTTGCCCCATTCCTTGATGAACTTGCCGGTCTTGTCGAACTTGATGACGCGGTTGTTGCCCGCGCCGTGACCCTCGGAGACGAAAATGTCGCCGTTGGGCGCGGTGATCACGTCGTTCGGCTGATAGAAGTAGTCCGGCGCCGCGGCGCCGCCGGCTTTGCCGAGTGTCAGCAGCACCTTGCCGTCGGGGCTGAACTTGAACACCTGGTTGCCGTGCGTGGCACCCGGGCGCGGACCGATCGGACCGGCCGGCGCCGCCGACCGTCCAGC
>JAOBWF010000084.1 GCA_025463215.1 Acidobacteriota bacterium
TGAGCGGCACCGCCGCGAGCATCACGCCGGTCAGGCCGCCGCAGACGAAGATCGCGAAAAACCCGAGCACCCACAGCATCGGTGTCTTCACGTCGATGCGCCCCGACCACATCGTCGCGATCCAGCAGAACATCTGCGTGCCGGTCGGGACGGCGATCATGATGCTGGCCGCGGTGAAGAAGCTTTCGCCGAGCTGCGGCAGCCCGGTCGCGAACATGTGGTGGACCCACAGGCCGAATCCCATGAACGCCGTCGACACCAGCGCGAGGACGACCGCGAGGTAGCCGAACATGTGGCGGCGCGAGAACGTGGTGATCAGCATCGAGACCAGGCCGCTGCCAGGAATGAAGATGATGTAGACCTCGGGATGGCCGAAGAACCAGAACAGATGCTGCCAGAGCAGCGCGTCGCCGGCGTGCTCGACGTCGAAGAAGTGCGTGTTGACCAGGCGGTCGAGAATCAGCGCCGTGCTGGCGAGCATCACCGCCGGCATCGCGAACAGCACCATGAACGAGGTCACGACCTGGGACCAGACGAACAGCGGGATGCGGTTCAGCGTCATCCCCGGCGCGCGCATCTTGAACACGGTCGTGATCAGCGATACCGCGGTTGCCAGCGACGCGACTTCGGTGAACGTGATCAGCTGCGCCCAGACGTCGGCGCGCTTGCTCGGCTCGAACAGCGTCTCGGAGAGCGGCGGATACGAGAACCAGCCGACGTCCGGACCGGCGTTCAGCAGGAACGACGTAAACAGGAAAATGCCGCCGAACAGATACATCCAGTAGCTGAAGGCGACCAGGCGCGGAAATGCGATGCTGCGGGCGCCGACCATCAGCGGCACGAAGTAGATGCCGAGCGCCTGCAACACGGGCACGGCGAACAGGAACATCATCGTCGTGCCGTGGGTCGTGAAGATCTGGTTGTAGAGGTCGGGGCCGATCAGCGCGTTGTCCGGACGCGACAGCTGCAGCCGCATCGCCGCGGCGAGCAGGCCCCCCACCAGGAAATACACAAACGCGGTGACCAGATACCGGCGGCCAATCGATTTGTGATCGACGTGCGTGAACCAGGCGACGAAGCCGCGCGGCTCGGCCCACGTCTCCTCGAGCATCCGGAGATCCTCGTCGGCGTGCGGCAGTTCCCGCGGACGGCTCATCGCAGCGTCTCCAGATAGGCGAGCAGCGCCTGCAGGTCGTCGGCCGACAGCGGGTTGGGCGGCATCTGGTTGCCCGGCTTGCTGGCCTGCGGATCGCGGATCCACGCCTGCATGTGCTCCCGCGTATTCGGCAGCGTGCCCGCACCGATCGTGCTGCGTGTTCCCATGTGGGTGAGATCGGGGGCGACCTGGCCGTGCGCGTCGGTGCCCTGCACCGTGTGACAGCCGGCGCAGCGGGTCGTCATGAACACGTCGCGCCCGCGCCGTTCGGTCTCGCTCTGCGGCGGCCGCGCCGGCTGCCGCATGCCGTCGAGCCAGCGCTCGAAATCGGCTTCCGGTTCGGCGACGACGTCGAAGGCCATGTGCGCGTGCTGCAGACCGCAGAACTCGGCGCACTGACCGCGGAAGATGCCGGCACGGTCGGCCTGCAGCCAGATTGCGGTGGTATAGCCTGGAATGAGGTCGCGTTTGCCGTGCAGGTTGGGGGCCCAGAAGCTGTGGATGACGTCGCGCGACGTCACCTTCAACACCACGGGCCGATCGAGGGGGACATGGACCTCGTTTGCCGTCTGCACCCGACGGCTCGGCACCGCGTCGTCGTACACGATCTCCCACCACCATTGGTGGCCGGTGACCTCGATCGTCACCGCGCTCGACGCGTGCAGCGATGCGATCGTCCGCCCGGTCCAGACGCTGGCGACCAGGAGGGCGACGAGGATGACGACGGTGATCGCGACCCCGCCGGCGACCCACCGCGACAGCGATCGTTCGGACGAGGGCGCTGGCCGTTCGGGCGTGGAGGCGGACCGGTCACGCCGCCGCCGCACACCGCGCGCGAACGCGGCGACGACGAATGCCACGCTGACGACAAACACGATGGTCGTGACCAGGAGCATCAGCGACCATAGTTGGTAGATGGACGACGACTGACTACCAGCGGGCGCGAGGACGGACTGTATGACGTCGCCGGACGGCATCTCGGCCACAGTCAAAGCAATTGCGCGGCCAGTTCATGGACGCCGTACTGTGGCGCATTTGCCGCATGCATTCGCTGCGGTTGCCGTAAGGTGATGCATCGCGCGTTTGCGGCTGAGCTCAGCGCGGCTCCGCGGTGTATTGCGCGTGCGCCAGCCCCGCGACCAGCGACACCCCGCCGACGATGTTGCCGGCGAGCGCCGGGACGAGGAAGCGCGACAGGTACGCCCACACGGACCGCTCGCCCGCAACCACCACGTAGAGCGTCTCGACGGAGCCGGCGATGACGTGCGCGAACTGGCCGACGCCGACGACGTAGGTCACGATGATGATCACGTTGACCCGCGCGGTTTCCGCAAACGGCAGCAGCCACACCATCAATGCGATCAGCCAGCCGGCGAAGATGCCGGTGACCAGCACCGTCGCGAACGGCGGCTGCAGCGCATGGCGGCCGAGCGTGAGCATCGAGGTTCGCGTCGCCGGGGAAAAGACCGACGTGTGCGCGCTCGCCGACGCGAAGAGCAGCGCGCCAATCAGATTCGCGATCAGCACGGTCGCCCACAGGCGCGTGACGCTGGTGAACATGAGGGAGTCGCGGCGGCGCAGCACCGGAAGCACCACCGTCAAGGTGTTCTCGGTGAAGAGCTGCTGGCGCCCGAGGATCACGATCAGGAAGCCGACGCAGTAGCCGAACTTCGAGACCAGAGGACGCCAGGCGGTGCCGGGCAGCGCGGCGTGCAGCATCGCTTCCGCCGCGAATGAGAATCCCATCGACAGGCCGGCCGCCAACCCCGACCACGCCAATGCCGCGGTCGGCCGTTCCAGCTCCTGTTCGCCCTCCTGTTTGATCGTTTCGTACACGACCGAGCCGGTGGGAGCGCTGCGCTCGTGAACCTCGTGTTGCTCGTGCGGTAGCGGCATGCGGCGTGGCCTGCAAACTTCAGCCCGGCCGACCCGCGGCATGCCTCGTGCTCCGGATCGCGCAACCGGTGAGGAGGGCGCGATGGCTGACGAGCGTGAGCGAAGCGGACCGACCGACGAGGTTGGCGGTGAAGGGGGCGGGCCGGGCGAAATCGAGCTCGAGCGCACGTCCGTGCTGACCGGCAGCGAAGCGACGACCACCGCCGTGCCGACGGAAACCGACGTGAGGGAAAAGGACCGGCAGCGGGAACGCGCGTCCTGATCGCGGCGGTCAGGGCTCGCGGTAGCCGAGCGCGCGAACCGCGAGCCGGCCGGCGCGCGGATCAGAGGTAAACAACAGCGCACCGCGCCGCTCAGAGCCGTCCGGCAGGTAATCGAAGGTCACCTCACCGGATTCCACGGGGTCCGATGCGCCCTGAAGTTCACCGCGCACCACGACGTCGGCAGCGGTCGACCCACCGTCGTTGCGGACCGCGAACCGGACGCGAAAATAGGGCGCGGCCGGCTCGACCCCTTCGACCCGAATCGAGAGCAGCGGCGGGGTCCGCTCCTGCCGGCCGGCGATCAACAGCGTGACGACGGCTGCGATCACCATCGCCGCCGATACGCCTGCCGCGGCCCATTCGGACGTCGAGATCCGCGGCGCAGACGGCGTCATTCCGTATCCAGCGTGAGACGGGCGGCCGCGGCGCCGATGGTGGCGGGCAGCGCGAGCACGATCGTCGTGCGCAGCGCCGACGCCAGGCTGGCGCCGTCGAAGCGGCCGAAGATCCACAGCAGGAAGGCGCTGACCGCGAGCGAGAGCGCGTACCCCACGACCACCAGCCGCAGGAAAACGCTCCCGGCGCCGTGCGCCTCGGCGGAGGCGTGGCCGCGGAAGCCGACGCCCTGCATGAAAAAGTGGAGCACGGCCAGCGACAGCGCGGCGGTGGCGATCGCGTGGCCGTTGCGAATCAGGTAGCCGATGAGCGGCATTTCATCGGTGGGCGCGACCGTCAACGCGACGAACAACGCACCCGGCAGCATGAAGAACAGGTGTCCGAGATAGCCCGCCTGACGGCGGCGATGCTCGTGCGACGGCGGACTGCCGAAGTGCGCCTGCGCCAGCAGCGCGCCGAGCGCCGCCGGTCCCACCTGCACGGACGTCTTGCCGACCAATTCGTGCCACCCCATTTCCGACGTATAGACGTTGAGCACCGCAAGCAGCGTCAGCGTCGAGACGAACGCGACGCCGTAGGCGACGATCGCATGGAGGGCGGCGTGGCCGAGGTGGGCGGTCTCATCGAATCCGATGTAGTACGACAGCCCGGTCAGGACGGGGAAGAACAGCACGATCAGGACCACCAGGCGGTACGGACTCATGTAGGAGCCGAGCCACCACATCTCCATCGTCATCATCAGCGGCAGCGCGAACAACACGGCACCGCCGAAGGCGCGCGCGAGCCCTTCCGCGAACTCGCGGACCGAGGGCTGCGCGTGATCGGACATACGACTGCGTGGTGCAACGGACATTCCGACGGGTAGCGCCGCGCGGTCCAGTTAGCCGCGATGGTAGGAATGTTGCAATTCCCGCACGCATGAGTGACGCGCAGAAGCCCGGTTCCAACGCTGACGCGCTCAGCTTGTGGCAGCTCGTG
>JAOBWF010000092.1 GCA_025463215.1 Acidobacteriota bacterium
AACGAGCTCTCGTTCAAGCTCGCCGGGTCGCTCGCGTTCAAGGACGCGATGACGCGCGCGCGTCCGACCATCCTCGAGCCGGTGATGCACGTCGAGGTCTACGCGCCGTCCGACTTCGCCGGCGACCTGATGGGCGATCTCAACCAGCGGCGCGGCCGCATCGCCGGCATGGACACCCGGGGCGTGACGACGATCATCAAGGCGCAGGTGCCGATGGCGGAGATGCTGACCTACGAGCAGCACCTGACGTCGGCCACCGGCGGCCGCGGCTCGTACCACATGGAGTACTCACACTACGACGAGGTGCCGGCGCACCTGCAGTCGAAGATCATCGCGACCGCCAAGGCGGAACGGGCAGGGGTCGAGGTGGAAGAAGTGTGATGCGGCAGTTTCGAGGATCCGCTGCGCCCGCGTAACCCGGAGGCGCGATCAGATCTCAATCACCCAGAGCTTGCGCCGCCCTGATTGGTAAATGACCGTGTACCCGTACGATGGATTCGGCAAGCTCGCGGACCTCAGGGCCACCGCGTACCGGACGCCGCCGGCCTTCCACCTGCGCCAGTTGCCATCGTAGTCGTCGATCGCCACCGTCTTACGGCCCGTTGCGAGATACACCAGAGCCGGATTGGTCGTCGCCACCGAGCCGTCGGGCGGCAGCGTCCGCTTCATCCACTCCAGCACCGCGTCGATTTCGCGCGCATCGGCAATCCAATCGACAGGGACGACACCGGCCACGCTCGTGGCATGCCGGATGTATTGGGCATGGTCGGCGACGTCGAGGCCGATGATGCAGAGCAGAACGATCCTCGCGACCCGCCAGGGATCGTGGCCGCGGCCGTTGAGTCCTCGCGCCGGTCGCGATGTCGCCGGCGCTTGCAGACCCGCCGCCAGATAGAAGAACAAGAACGGTGCGACCGGCAAGACATAGCGAAATGTAAAGAACGGGACCAGGACGATCATCGCCAACGAGATCGGCACCAGCAACTCTGCCACCGTCACGCGCGTGCGTACGGTCCGGCTATATCCGATCAGCACGATCGCGCTGAAGACGAACGAAACGATCATCGTCGCGGATGCGTTGCCCATGCTGCCGGCGGTGAGGCCGAGAAGGCCGCCGAGCGCGACCACTTCCTCGCCGCTCTCTTCCGGCCCGCGCAGCAAGGCGGGTGCAAACAGGCCGCCCATATCGCGACCCAAGACGTTGACCACGTTCGCCTGAACGCGGTACCGCAGATCCGACAGAGTCACGTGGCCGGATTCCGGATCGGCAGCCTGCTTCATCCGCATCGAGTCGCTGTAGGCATAGACGATGGAGCCGCCATGCGCTCGACGTTGCGCATCGGTGGGCTCGTGTGCCCGTGCATAGAACGTCCACGGGACGAGGCACACCGTCACCGTCGCGCAGAACAGTACGGCGCGTCTCCACTGCTGTCGTCCGAGGAGGTACAACGTCACCGCCGCGACCAATGCCATGCCGGTCGAACGTACCAGCGTGGTGGCGGCAGCGATCGCGCCCGCGATCAGGATCGTGCGGCTGCCGCGCCGTTCGTCTCCGGTTGACACGCTCTGCTCGACCACCATGACGGTCACCAACTGACCAAGCGTGAAGACACACTCCGCCATCACCGTCGAGGTCGCCAGGAACACGAGTGCGGGAGTGAGGGTCGTCGCGACGGCGATGCAGAGGCTGAGGTGGCGCGGCAGGTGGCGGTCAGCCACCAGGTAGCGGTAACTACACAGGCCGACACCCATCATGGCCGCGATCGAAACGCCCTTGAGGAGAAACACATTTTGCGGGAACGCGGGGCTGAATCGGAAGACGACGCTGAGAAGGGCAGGAAAGCCGGGTGGAACGACAGGGAGGATCGCCGTCGCAGCCGAGTTCTGGAGCCGGTAGCCGTCGCCGAGAGCGAGCGATCTCCCGAGGAGCACGTACCAGGCGTCGTCCACCATCAGACCGGCCACTCGATCGAGTCGCAGCCAGTACACGCCGAATACGACCAGCATCGAGGCGGCCGAGACGAGGGCCACGCGTACGTTCAGCTGTCGCGGCCGCGTCTCGGGCATGCGGTACTGTACGCGCGCTCGCCGAAAACACAAACCCCGCGCACCTTTCGGCACGCGGGGCTCACGAATTCCTAATTCCTAATCCTTAGTTCTTAATTCTTAGTTCTTAGTTCTTAGTTCTTAATTCCTAACTTCCCCCAGCCTTCCGCGGGGTCGTCGAGCGGCGCCCGGCGCCGGCGCCCTTGGTCGGCTTGGCCGTGACCTTGCGGCTCTCGTCGTCGCCCTTCTTGGTGCCGCGGAGGCGTTCGGCCGCCGCGCGCAGGCGTCCGCCGACCCCCTTGGCCTTCGGCTTCGCCTCGTCGGCGGGCACGTCGACGTTGGCGTTCGGATCGAACTCGCTGCCGATCAGCTCGACCATCGCGAGCTCCGCGCTGTCGCCTTTGCGGTAGCCGGTCCGCATCAGCCGCGTGTAGCCGCCCGGCCGCGCCGCGAAGCGCGGCGCGATGGTGTCGAACAACTTGCTGACCACGTCGCGGTCCTGGAGGTCTTCCATGACGAGACGGCGCGCGTTCAGCACCTTGGCGTTCGCTTCGCCGGCCGCGAGGCCGCGCTTGGCGACGGTGATCAGGCGCTCGACGAACGGCCGGAGCTCCTTGGCTTTCGGCACGGTCGTGGTCAGGTGTTCGTACTTCAGCAGGGCTGTCGCCTGGTTCCGCAGCATCGAAATGCGATGCTCGGTGACGCGTCCCAGCTTTCTGTGTGCGACTCGGTGTCTCATAGCTGCAATCCTGTAGGGACGAGGAACGTCGGTCCCGAATCCCTGATCCCTGTCTTAATCCTGCGACGCGCCGGCCGGCTGGTCGACACGCATGCCGAGCCCGAGCCCCATCGTCTGGAGGATCTCCTTGATCTCGTTGAGGCTCTTGCGGCCGAAGTTCTTGGTCTTCAGCATCTCGGCTTCGGTTTTCAGCACGAGCTCACGGATCGTCCGGATGTTCGCGTTCTTCAGGCAGTTGTAGGAGCGGACGGAGAGCTCGAGCTCCTCGACCGACTTGTCGAGATTCTCGTTGCTCGCGCCCGAGCGCGGCGCGTCGGCGGCGGCTTCCGCGGTCGTCTCGGCGCCTTCCTCGAGGTTGATGAAGATGTTCAGATGATCGCGCACCAGCTTCGACGCCAGCGAGACGGCGTCGCGCGGGTTGATCGAGCCGTTGGTCCAGACGTCGACCGTCAGCTTGTCGTAGTCGGTGGTCTGTCCGAGGCGCGCCGCCTCGACCAGGTAGTTCACCTTCTTGACCGGCGAGTGGACCGAGTCGATCGGAATCCAGCCGATGCCGAGATCCTCGTCGAAGTTCTTGTCGGCCGAGACGTAGCCGCGGCCGCGCTTCATCCGCATCTCCATGTGCAGCTTGCCGTGCTCCGAGACGGTCGCGATGTGGGCGTCCGGCTCGAGGATCTCGACGTCGCCGTCGGCCTGGATGTCGCGGCCGCGCACTTCACCGGCCTTGTCGATCTTGAGGGTCAGCGTCTTGACCTGATCGGTGTGCAGCTTGAGCGGAATCTGCTTGAGGTTGAGGATGATGTCGGTCGCGTCCTCGACCACGCCGGGAATCGGCGAGAACTCGTGCAGCACGCCGTCGATCTTGACCGCGGTGATCGCGGCGCCTTCAATCGACGACAGCAGTACGCGGCGCAGCGCGTTGCCGATGGTGGTGCCGAAACCGCGCTCGAACGGCTGCGCGTAGAAGCGGCCGAACCGATCGGTGAGCGTCTCGCGTTCGAACTCGAGCCGCTTGGGTCGCTGAAAACCTTTCCAGAGCATTCTGATTCCTTTCGCGTCGGGCCCGCAGACGGGCCTCCAGACCTGCAATTGACCGCCGACCTCCCGCCGCAGGTCTGAGAAAGCTGCGGGTCAGCGGGTACGAAACCTCACCTTACTTCGAATAGAGCTCGACGATGAGCTGCTCCTGCACCGGCAGGTTGATCTGCTCGCGCGTCGGCACCGCGTTGACGCGGCCGGTGATCGATGTCTGGTCGAACGACAGCCACTCGGGGATGCCGCGGCCCTTCACTTCTTCCATCGCGTGCTCGACCGTCGGATTCTTCTGCGTCCGTCCCAGCACGGTGACGACGTCCCCCTGCTTCACCTGGTAGGACGGGATGTCGACCTTCTTGCCGTTGATCAGGAAGTGGCCGTGGCGCACCAGCTGCCGCGCCTGCGGCCGCGAGGTCGCGAGGCCGAGCCGGTAGATGACGTTGTCGAGCCGCTGTTCGAGCAGCTGCAGCAGCGTCACGCCGGTGATGCCGCGGGCCCGTTCCGCCATCTCGAAGTAGCCGCGGAACTGATCCTCGAGCACGCCGTAGATGCGCTTGACCTTCTGCTTCTCGCGCAGCTGCAGGCCGTAGCCGGCGAGCTTCGCCTTCCGCGTCTTGCCATGCTGCCCCGGCGGAAAATTGCGCTTCTCGATCGCGCACTTCTCCGTGTAGCAGCGCTCTCCCTTGAGGAACAGCTTCATCGCCTCGCGGCGGCAGAGCCGGCAGACCGGTCCGATATAACGAGCCATTTACACTCTCCTCCGCTTCGGGGGACGGCATCCGTTGTGCGGAATCGGCGTCACGTCGCGGATTGATTTCACTTCGATACCGACTGTTTGCAGCGCCCGGATCGCCGACTCGCGCCCGGATCCGGGGCCTTTCACCCGCACGTCGAGCGAGCGCATGCCGACCGTCTTGGCGACGTTGCCGGCGGCGAGCGCCGCCTGGGTCGCCGCGAACGGCGTGCCCTTGCGCGAGCCCTTGAACCCGATGCCCCCCGCGCTCGACCACGCGACGACATTGCCTTCGGTGTCGGTGATGGTCACCGTGGTGTTGTTGAACGAGGCGTGGATGTGGGCGAGGCCGTGATGGACCACCCGCTTCTCGCCGCGCTTCTTGAACGTCTTCTTGCGCTTGCCGGCGGCGCCGTCCTTCTTCTCTTTTTCCGGCAGGCCGGCGCTGGCGTCGACCACGTCACTCTTGGCCATGGCTTAGATAACCTTCTTCTTGGCAATCGCGCCCTTGCGCGGGCCTTTGCGCGTCCGCGCGTTGGTCTTGGTGCGCTGGCCGCGCACCGGCAGGTTGCGGCGGTGCCGCAGCCCGCGGAAGCAGCCGATTTCCATCAGCCGCTTGATGTTCATGGAGATATCCTTGCGGAGATCGCCTTCCACGCCGCCCTGCTCCTCGATCACCTTGCTGATGTTCCGGACGTCGTCTTCAGACAGGTCCTTGATGCGGATGTCGGGGCTGACCCCGGCCGCCTTCAGGATCGTGTTCGAGCGGAACCGTCCGATGCCATAGATGTAGGTGAGACCAATCTCGATGCGCTTGGTCCTCGGGAGATCAACGCCTGCAATTCGCGCCATATGCTTATCCCTGCCGCTGCTTGTGCTTCTGGTTCGAACAAATGACCCGCACGACGCCGCGGCGCCGGACGATCTTGCATTTGTCGCAGATTCTCTTGACTGACGCTCGCACTTTCATAACTACCTCTGAAATCTCAGGATTTGAGGATTTGGGGATCCTCAAATCTCAAAGCTTCTCCACAATCCGTCCGCGCCCGACGTCGGTCGGCGAGAGTTCCAACCGCACCTTGTCGCCGACCAGCAGCCGCACGAAGTTGCGGTCGATCCGATCCGCGATGTGCGCCATCACCAGCGACCCTTCATCCAGCCGCACCTTGTAGAGCGCGCTGGGCAGGGTTTCCATCACGACGCCGCTCAGCGCCGTGCGGCTACGGGAACTTCCCTCGCCGTCAGAATCCATGGGCCGTCCGCCGTTACCGCCACCGTGTGCTCGAAGTGCGCCGACAGGCTGCCGTCGCGCGTCACTGCGGTCCAGCCGTCCGCCAGCACTTTCACCGCCGGCTTGCCCGCGTTCACCATCGGTTCGATCGCGAGCACCATGCCCTCCGCGAGCCGCGGCCCGCGTCCCGGCTCGCCGTAGTTCGGCACCTGCGGCTCCTCGTGCATCTTCTGCCCGATGCCGTGGCCGACGAACTCGCGCACCACCGAAAAACCGTAGGCTTCGACGTGCTTCTGCACCGCGTGCCCGATATCCGAAATCCGCCCGCCCGGCTTCACCGCGTCGATCGCCTTGTAGAGCGACTCGTCGGTGACCCGCAGCAGCGTCGCCGCTTCCTCCGACACCGCGCCGACCGCCAGCGTGATCGCACTGTCGCCGAAGTAGCCGTCGAGCTCGGCGCCGACGTCGATCGAAATCACGTCGCCCAGATTCAGGATCCGGCGGCCCGACGGGATCCCGTGGATCACTTCGTCGTTGACCGACGCGCAAATCGTCGCCGGGTACCCGTGGTAGCCCTTGAACGCCGGCGTCGCGCCCGCCTTCCGGATCCGCTTCTCCGCCAGCTCGTCGAGGTCCGCCGTCGTCACCCCGGGAGCGACATGGGCGGCGAGCTCGCTCAGCACTTCCCCGACCAGCCGGCCGGCTTCACGCATCCGCTTGAGCTCCTCCGACGACCGGCAGACGATCACCCTTGCACTCCCGCGGCGCCGTTGCCGGCGGCCGCAATCGCCGCAGCCAGGTCCGCCGCGACCCGATCGGGCGGCTGCGCGCCGTCGATCGATCGAAACGTCGGCCGGACCCGGTAATACTCGACCAGCGGCTCCGACTGCCGGTGGTACACCTTCAGGCGCTCGAGCACGACCGCCTGGTTGTCGTCCGTGCGCTGCACCAGCCGGCCGCCGCACTTGCCGCACGCCGCGCCGACCGTGCTGCCCACCGACGCGCCGGTGCCGCACAACCGGCAGATCGACCGCGTCCCGAGGCGCCGCACGAGCTCGTCCTCCGGCACCACGATGTCGACCACGATCAGCGGATCCCGCTCCGCCATGATCCGGTCGAGTGCCGCGGCCTGCGCGACCGTCCGCGGAAAGCCGTCGAGGACGAAGCCGCTCACCGCGTCGGGGCGCTCGAGCCGCTCGCGCACGATCCCGATCATCACCTCGTCGCTGACCAGCTCGCCGCGGTCCATGATCGCCTTGGCGCGCTGGCCGACCTCGGTCTTGGTCGCGACCGCCTCGCGCAGGATGTCGCCGGTCGAGATCTTCGGGATCCGCCGCTCCTTCGCGAAGCGTTCGGCCTGCGTTCCCTTTCCCGCGCCGGGCGGTCCGAGCATCAACAAGTTCAAAGCCATATGGGTTCCGTCTCTGATTTCTGGTTGCAGACGTCAGATTTCAGACTTCGAACTTCTAACTTCTACCTTCTAACTTGTTACGCCCGCCGGCCCCGAACCCGCGACTTCTTCATGAAGCCGTCGTAATGCCGCATGATCAGCTGCGACTCGACCTGCTGCACCGTGTCCATCGCCACGCCGACCACGATCAGCAGCGAGGTGCCGCCGAAGAAGAACTGGACGTTCAAGCCTTCCGTGATGAACTTCGGCAGCGCCGCGTCGAGCCAGTCGCCGATGAACGGAATCGGCGCGACCCGGAAGCCGCTGATCAGGAAGTTCGGCAGAATCGCGATGATCGCCAGGTAGATCGCGCCGGCCAGCGTAATCCGCGCCAGGATCGTGTCGATGTACTCGGCGGTCCGCTTGCCCGGCCGGATGCCGGGCACGAAGCCGCCGTACTTGCGCATGTTCTCCGCGACGTCATCCGGATTGAAGATGATCGCGGTGTAGAAATACGCGAAGAAAATGATGCCGGCGACATACAGCAGGTTGTAGAGCGGCATGCCGAGGCCGAGCTGCTGCGACACCGCGTCGGCGTAGCGGCCGGGGAACGCCTGCGCAATCGTGGCCGGAAACGCCAGAATCGACGAGGCAAAGATCACCGGAATGACGCCGCCGGTATTGACCTTGAGCGGGATGTGCGTGCTCGAGCCGCCATACATCCGCCGGCCGACGACCCGCTTGGCGTACTGCACCGTGACCCGCCGGTGGGCGCGCTCCACGAACACGATCGCGGCGATGGTCAGCGCCATGAACACGATCAGGAACAGAATGCGCAGCAGCCCGAGCTGGCCGGTCCGCATCTGATCGATCGTCTGCAGCACCGCGCGCGGCAGGCCGACGACGATGCCGGCGTAGATGATCAGCGACATGCCGTTGCCGATCCCGCGTTCGGTGATCTGCTCGCCCAGCCACATGATGAAACAGGTGCCGGTGGTCAGCGTCAGCACCGCCATCAGCCGGAAGCCGAAGCCGGGGTGGTAGACCAGCGGCAGCCCGCCCGCAATCTTGGTCTGGCGCTCGAGGAAGATCGCGATGCCGAGCGCCTGCACGATGCTGAGCCCGATCGTGCCGTAGCGCGTGTACTGGGTGATCTTGCGGCGCCCCAGCTCGCCTTCCTTCGACAGCTTCTCCAGATACGGCCAGACCACCGTCAGCAGCTGCAGGATGATCGACGCGCTGATGTAGGGCATGATGCCCAGCGCGAAGATCGTCACCCGCGACAGGTTGCCGCCGGAGAACATGTCGTAGAGGCCGAACATGTTGTTCTGCATCTGCCGCGCGAGCTCGTCGAGCGCGGCCAGGTTCACGCCCGGCACCGTGATGTGGTGGCCGACGCGGTACACCGCCAGCATCCCGAGCGTAAACAGGATGCGGTTGCGCAGGTCCGAGACGGTGAAGATGTTCTTCAGGCTGTCGTTCACTAGAGTTGCTCCGTCGCGCCGCCTGCCGCCGCGATCTTCTC
>JAOBWF010000093.1 GCA_025463215.1 Acidobacteriota bacterium
CGTGCGGCACGGCTGCGGGTGACAGTTGGCACTTGCGGCGCCGGCGCGAGCGTCGAGGGAACCATGGCAAACGGCGTGGTGCGACCACGCGCGGTCGCGGCGGGCACCCGCGCGGTCGCGACCGTCGTCGACATCGCCGGTGCAGTCACGGCATCGAACTGGTGGACGACCGCATAGCCGGCGCCGAATCCGATCAGCGCCGCGGCCGCTCCGGTGACAAGCCAGCGGAACGCCGCCGACCGCTTCACCGTGTGCACGATGTTCGTTCGGGGCGGCAGCGCGACTGGTTCCATGGCCGGCGGAACTGTGTGTTCCGCCGCCACCCGCCGGTTCGCCTGTGCCTCATAGAACAGGGCCTCGTCCGCCAGACGCAGCTGCCGTCGAAGTTCCGACGCGGACGGGGCTCTGCGCCGCCGTTCGGATTGCACGTCGACCACCCTCGCGTGCGCCGGCGCAGCGCGGGCGAAGAGTGCGCGGACGATGTCCGACCGGTCGCCCCGCTCGTGCCGCGCCAACGCCGCCGAGAACTCTGCGACCGTGTCGAACGGCGGTGCGTCGACCTCGAGCTGTGCTCTGGCAATGGTGTAGCGAAGGCTCCCCGGCAGCCTGGACTTGCCGTCTTCCCGCCACAGCATCGCCTCGAGGAGCCTGGCGACCTCCGACACCGCCGGTGTCGAACCGCACGCCAGGCATTCGACGGATCCGTCCGGATAGATGCGAACGTTGTCCAATGACGGCGCGCTGAAGGGGGGCACGGCACAATCGTCGATCGGGACCGAGGTGATCAGTTCCTGGGCGATGGCGATCGCTTCGGCGTAAGTCAACTCGACGCCGGCCGCGATCAGCTCTTGAAGGGATTGGTCGGTCGGCATGCGGACGGCAGTGCGAGACGTGCGCCAACGGGTTGGCCCGAAACGCCAGTAACCCGCAGTCGAGATGTCCTACCAGGCGTCGGCTGAGGAGACGACTGCGTAAGCGCAGTGCGGATGTGTGAATGCACCGTGTAACACCGGGCCGAGAGCGTCGCGGAACCGGTCACTCGAGAATGATCGATTCCGCCAACGGCGCGCTGGTGTTTACCGCCGAGGCGGAAGTGCTGGAGCTCCCGAAATCAGGCGCAGACTGCGCGACATTGGCGCGCGGCCTGCGCGGAAGCCGCTTCGCATCGGGCGAGGCATATCTTTTGCGCTGCGCCAGCGCGGTGGCGGCCCCCGAGAGTTTCCGGATCGGCTTGAGCAAGATCGACGAGCCGCCGGCGTGGTGGGTGACGGTTGACGGTCGCGCCGTCGTCGGATTCAGCGGCGACAACGCCCAACGCCGAGCCGAACAGTATTTCTTCCAGCTGCTCTCGATTTCTCCCACCCAACCCGCCGCCGTTCGGTCGGACGCCGAGGTGCCTGCGCGCACTCTGGCCAGCTGGCCGCGTCTTCGCTAGCGCCGTTCCGCCGTCACGATCACACCGCGCACTCGTTCACACACCAGGTCGACGTCGCGAACGAGGTCCACAATCGAGATATGCCCTCCACGGCCGATCGGCAGGCGCCCACGAAGCGCAATCGCATCAGCCACATCTGCGACGACCACTTCAGGAACCATCGTCGTCGCGGCATGTAACGCGTCGGGACCTTCGCAGATCGCCACCGCAAATCCACTGTTTTCCAAGGCCGCAGCGGCGCGCGCCCGGTGCGAGCTGCTGCTCGCGACCAGCAGCACTAACGGCGTGCGGGCACTCGAATCCTCAGCTCGCCGTCCCCCGCGGCCACTTTGACGACGATCCGACCCACTCCTCCGCTCGACCACAGCCATATCGGTCTGCCGACCCTTGTTGTACTCAATCGTCAACCGTACTACGCGAGGGAACCGCATCCACCCGCCGTGCTGGCGCGGGGTTTGCCCTTGCCTCTTCTGTGACAGACAACGGCGAAGTGCCCCTCACTCTGTGCTGGCGGTTTCGGCGCGGCGAAGATGTTCTGGATATCAGCCGCGCGGCGTCACCGGATGCGACCCGACTGATGATTGAGGGGCCGTCGGGGTTTCGAGCATTGGACGTGGCCTCACATCAAGCGCTCGTCACCGCACACGCCGAGCTCGAGAGCCATCTCGCTGCCGATGGGTGGACGTTCGAAGTATTCCTTCCCGAGCGTCGTCACGCGAGCACACCTGACGGTCGAACGGTCGAGCGTCGGCGTCGCGCCTAGGCCGTTCGGCTGGCGGCACATCCGAACGCGAGTCTACCGGTTCAGCACCGCGCGAACTGTCAAGTCGTGTCAACCCTTCAATGGCGGCGGTTCAGTTGTGTAAGTCCCGGGGCGACCGTCTTGAACACGGACAGCGATCCGCACGAATCGGGCGCATGCTCACGGATTGTGGTGGCACGTCGGTCGCACTGGGTTGTCGTGCGTCTGTGTCTCTGTCACGACGGCAGAGTCGACGCGAGGTGACCGACATGCGAGGCGGTGTGCGACGTGGGTTATGTGTGATGGTGGTCGGGCTGGCCGCGCTGGCGAGCTCGCGCCCGGCGATGGGCGCCGAGTCGCTATGCGACTCGTCGTATGAGAATTGCCGCGATCGGCTGTTGAGCCTGATAGACAACGAGAAGGTTGGCATCGATGCCGGCTTCTGGTTCATGGAGGATCAGCGGTTCGTCAGCCACATCATCGCGCGGTGGCAGGCCGGCGTCCCGGTGCGGTTGATTCTCGACCCCCGCGCCAACCCGACGTATCCGCTGAACCAGACGAGTCTCGACACGTTCCAGAAAGCCGGCGTGCCGATGATGAAGAAAAGCGGCGGCGGCATCATGCACTGGAAAATGATGCTGTTCGCCGGGCAGAGCACCGTCGAGTTCGGCTCGGCCAACTACAGCGCGAATGCCTTCGTGCCGGTCAGCGCGTACACCAACTACGTGTCCGAAACGATCTACTACTGCGACGATCCGGTGATCGTCAACAGCTTCAAGACCAAGTTCGACAATCTGTGGACCGATACCGCGAACTACGCGCCGTACGCGAACGTCGCGGCCCGGCAACGCGTCTATCCCACGTACACGATCAGTCCCGACCTCAACTTTCCGCCCGGGCAGGATTACGCCGCCCGCGCGGTGAAGCTCTATAACGCAGAGAAGGTCAAACTCGATGCCGACATGTACCGGGTCACCGATGCGCGTCACACCGACGCGCTGATCGCCGCGGCCGGCCGCGGTGTGCCGGTGCGCTACATGGGCGAGACCCGTGAATATCGGGATCCGACACGTTTATGGGTCGCGTGGAACATGGATCGGTTGTTTGCCGCCGGCATTCCGATGCGCGTCCGGGCGAGCGACGGTGAAAATCACGAAAAGATGATCCTGCTCTACGGCCAGGGCCTCACCATTTTCGGGTCGTCGAACTGGACCTCTCCGTCAGCCAACTCGCAGCAGGAGCACAACTACTTCACGAACAAGGCCTGGATCTTCCAGTTCTTTCAGGACCAATTCGAGCGCAAGTGGAACAACTCGAACCCGGTCGGCGCGGCGGAAACCGAACCCTTCGTGCCGCTGCCTCCCGACAAAGCGGCGTACGTCAGCCCCGCCAACGGAGCGACCGGACAGCCCACGACGATGAAACTGACGTGGTACGGCGGCCCGTGGGCGCACGTCTACGACGTTTACTTCGGCACCGATCCGAATCCGCCGCTTTTTGCGCCGAACCAGTCGCTCGGCCCCAGCGAGACCACCACGCAGCGGCAGACGCTGACGTTACCGACGCTTGCTGCCGGTACGACGTACTACTGGAAGATTGTCTCGAAAACGATGGCCGGCCTGACGGCGACTGGACCGATTTGGAGCTTTACCACGACGGGGTCGACGCCCGCGCCGCCACCGCCGCCGGCGTCAGGGGCGACGACGATCGTGCTGTGGGCCTCCACCACCGCGACGAACAACATCCACGGCAACTGGAGCGTGCTCTCGGATTCGAGCGCATCGGGCGGATCGGCACTGGCCAATCCGGACAAGGGACAATCGAAGATCGCGCCCGCGCTCGTGACTCCCGCAAATTTTTTCGAACAGACGTTCTCCGCGCAGGCCGGCACGCCCTACCACGTCTGGGTCCGGATGCGGGCGCAGAACAACGCCCTCGCCAATGACTCGATCCATGTGCAGTTCAGCGATTCCGCCGACTCGTTCGGCTCCGCGCTGTGGCGAATCGGCACGACCAGTTCGGCGGAAGTCGTGCTGCAGAATGGCTCGTCCGATGCCTCGGTTACCGGGTGGGGCTGGGCCGACAACGGGTGGGGCGCCCTCGGCGGCAACATCTATTTCGCGACCACCGGTCCGCACACGATGCGCGTGCAGCAGCGGGAGGACGGCGCGATCATCGACGAGGTGGTGATCAGTCCCAATACCTACCTCTCCGCGGCCCCTGGCCCCCGCGACAACGACACGACCGTGTTACCACATAACGATGGCTCGGGAACGGCGGCCACGCCGCCGCCGCCGCCGCAGCCCGACGTCGTCTTGTGGGCTGCGAACGTGCCGCCGGCTGCCGTTGCGGGCAACTGGTCACGGCTCGCGGACTCGACGGCCGCGGGAAGCGTCGCGTTAGCCAACCCGGATGCGGGCCAGGCGAAGGTTGCTCCCGCGCTCGCGTCACCGGCGAACTACTGGGAGACGACGTTCACGGTACCCGCCGGTACGCCCTATCACCTCTGGGTGCGCGTTCGCGCGCAGAACAACTCGCTCGCGAACGACTCCGTCCACGTGCAGTTCAGTGATTCGACAGACGCGAACGGCACTCCCGTCATGCGAATTGGGACGGCAGGTTCCGCCGAAGTCATTCTGCAGAACGGTCCGAACGGGTCTGCCGATCAGGGCTGGGGCTGGGCGGACAACGGGTGGGGCGGCTTGGGCGCCAACCTGTATTTCGCGACCGGCGGTACGCACACGCTGCGGATCCAGCAGCGGGAAGACGGCGCCATCGTCGATCAGGTGGTGCTCAGTCCGGGCAAGTATCTGACCACGGCTCCGGGCCCGAGACAGAACGACGCGACCATCTTGCCGGCGACGAGCGGTTCATGAGTCGCGGTGGCGAATGCCGACAGCCGCATTGATGTCGCGCCGTCATACACAAAACCGAGAAACGGTGCCGTGATCCAGATTGCTGGTCTCTGCGTGTCTCGGAACCGAACTGATCTATTTGCGATTACCCGTCGTAATCACTGGAATTGCCCAGGTTAGTGTAATTCTGACAGAAATGATGAGTTCGCTGCGCCTACACTTCGCTCCTCACGCTACTATTCCCGCCTGAAACACTAGCAATTCCGCGCACGTCCGTCTGGCCCAGCCGTTGCGCTGTCGATTGACGGCGCGACCGGGTCGCGCCGTCACCTCTTCAATCCAGTGATTCGGGCGGCTCGCGATGCGGGTGTGCCAGGAGAGACAGCATGCCCGTTGCCTGTGTGTGTGTGTGTCGGTCTAGCGTCCGTGCCGCCGTCGTCGCGCTCCTCGTCCTCGGAGGGCGCATCACCGCAGACGCGCAGACCATCGTCGTCTTGAACCAGCCGGTAACGCAGGTGACCGATACGACGATCCGCGGCGGCGCATATGCCGACGCGAATTACGTTGGACAGGATCTGATTACCAAGTCGCACAGCGACGCATCGTACGTCCGGCATGCCATCCTCAAGTTCGACACCGAGAACACCGTCCCGCTCGGAACGACAATCGTCGCGGCGACGCTGACCGTGACTGTCGCCTCCGGCGGAACTGACGCGACACGGCCGATTGCCGCGTATCAGGTGCTCAACACGTTTCAGTCCGACCAGGCCACGTGGCACCTGCGCAAGACGAGTACTGCGTGGTCCACCGCCGGGGCCGATCTCGGAATGCAGCTGGCGCAGGCGTCGGCCGGCAACGCGGCGGGCACCAGGATTTCATTCAACGTGACCAAGCTGGTGCAGCTCGCGGTGAGCGGCAGCCTCGGCAGCTCGCGCTACACACGGATTGCGATGGTCGACGTCGGCGCGCCGAGCGGCGAGTCCTATCGCTCGTATTACTCGTCCTCGAGCGCGAACGCGACGGCGCGGCCGACGCTGACGGTGACCCTCGCCAGTACCACCCCGGCCCCCTCCTCATCGACGATCCGAGTGATGGAGTGGAACACGCACCATGGCGGATGGCGCACCGACGGCGTATGGGATCCGCAGCTGTTGATGCAGTGGGTCGCGAAGCTCAATCCCGACATCGTCGCGCTCGAAGAGGTCGAGCGCAACACCAGCTGGAGCGGCGGCAAGGACGATCTCGCGCTCTTTCTTTCCCTGCTGCAGCAGTTGACCGGCAAGACGTGGTACGGCGTGTTCGTCGTCGGATCGGGCGCGACGTCGGGGATCGGCAATGCGATTCTCTCGAAAACGCCATTCATCAGTACGTCGACGCACCTGCTCGGCCAGTCCCGCTCCGTCGTGCACGCCGCCATCGACTGGAATGGACGGCCCCTCAATTTTTTCGGTACGCACCTCGATGCGGATTCTAGCGGTTATCGGCTCGCCGAGATTAGCGCACTGAAGACATGGGTCGCCGGTTTCGCCGAACAGCGGATCATCGCCGGCGATTTCAACGCGTCGCCCGGTTCGTCGGAATTCAGCGCGATGACGACGGCCTACACCGATGCGTGGACGGCGACGCAGACCATGGGAACCGCCATCGCATTTCCCGACAACCCTGCCGGCAACACCAGGAACGGGCGGATTGACTACATGTTCACGTCGACGACTGCGGCGAGCCTGACGCTGAAGAGCGCCCAGGTATTCGACACCCGAGACGCCAAGGGTGTGATGCCATCGGACCATCGGCCGTTGATGGTCATCTACGGCGTGAAATAGCGCACACGCGTCCGGCGGCCGCGTCCGGCACCGGCCGCAGTCTCGCGACCGGGGCCGGCATCGCCGAGACGGCAGCGGCTTACAATGAGGCATGTCACCTCGTCGCTCGCAGAACGGCAGCTAGGCACGCATGGACCACGTGCTCGAGGCGTTCCTCGCCTCCCCCGACGAAGAACGATCGGAACAGGAGCTCGGCGATCTTCTCGCGCGGCACGCCGCGCCGCTCGTCCGCCGCATCGTGTCGCGCCGCCTCGGCGGTCCGAACAGCGATGTCGAGGACGTCTCCGCGCACGTGATGCTGCAGCTGATGGTGCGGCTGCGTCGCGGGCGCGCCGACCCGAACGTCGCGGCCATCGACGCGTTTGCCAGCTACGTCGCCACCGCGGCGCATCACGGCTGCGATCATCTCATCCGCGCCAAGTACCCGGAGCGCTGGCGGCTACGCGCCCGGCTTCGGTACGCGTTGGAACACGATCCGCAGTTCGCGCTCTGGCGCGCCGGCGATGGCGCGCTCATCTGCGGCCTCGCGGAATGGCGGGCACGACAGCCGTCGGCCACGGCGCCATCCGGCCATCAGCTCGCGGATGTGGCGAATCAGCACGTTCGCGATCTGCTGGCGCGCGTATTTCAACTCGTCGGTGCGCCGCTCGACCTGAACAGCGTCGTCACGGTCGCGGCGGACGCCTGGGGAATTCGCCAGGTCCAGCATGACGACAGCGAGCCGATCGAAGCCGTCGCCGATCCCGCACCGCGGGTGGATGCGGCGCTCGAGCAACGCGGCCGCGTCGCGGGCGTCTGGGCCGAGATCCGCGATCTGCCGATCCGCCAGCGTCACGCCCTGCTCCTCAACTTGAAAGACGATGCGATTACGGTCTTCCTGACGAGCGGGACCGCGTCGCTTCGGGACATCGCCACGGCCCTGGACCTGCCGGTCGAGACGTTTGCCGCCCTCTGGAACGAGCTGCCGCTTCCCGACAATGCGGTGGCGGATCGGCTGGGATGCACGCGCCAGCAGGTCATCAACCTCAGAATGGCGGCCCGCAAACGGCTGGCCAACCGGCTGGGAGCCCAAGCTAATATCGGCGGCCTCCGGGCCCTCTAGGATGGTGACCATGGCATCCACCCACGTGACGGACGCGGATATCGAGCGTTTCGGCCGCCGGCAGCTGGGCGCCGACCGCCTTGTCGCGTTCGGGGACCATCTCGCCGGCTGCGCCGCGTGCCGAATCCGCGTCGCGGCCCAAGGGGACACGGCCGCCGCCGCCGCGGCGCTGCAGGAGGCTCTCGGCATCGCCGAAGACGGCCACGTGCCGGAGTCTGAGATCCACGCGTTCGTAGACGGCGGTGTGGACGCGGAGCGGCGCGCGGCGATCTCGGCGCATCTCGCCGAGTGCCCGCGCTGCGCCGAAGACGTTCGCGACCTGTCCGATTTCGCCGCGACGTTCGCTCACCGCTCGCGCCGGTCCTTCCCGTGGGTGTACGGGACGTTCGCAGCCGCAGCCGTGCTCGTGCTCGGGATCGCTGCGACCCTGTTCTGGCGTAGCCACACCGCCCTGCCCGGCGCGGGGAGCGAAGCCGTTGCGGCCCTCGATCCTGGGGACGCCGCACAAGTTCGGAACGCGCTCGCATCGGGACGGCTGTCGTTGCCCTCCACCGTGTCTGAGCTCACGGGACGCCGAAGCGCGCTGCTTGGCGCTGCGGAGGGGCCCACGTTCAGCCTGACCGCACCGGTCGCGACCGCCGTGCTCGATCCGCGGCCGACGCTGCGGTGGCAGGCGCTGTCGCGCTCGGCGACGTATACCGTCACACTCCAGGACGAGTCGACCGGTGAAACCATCAGCAGCCCGCCGCTGCAGCGCAGCGACTGGATGCCGGAACAGCCCCTGGTCCGCGGACGGACGTACACCTGGCAGGTCGCGGCGTCCGAGCGCGGAAAAGAGGTCGTCGCGCCACGACCTCCCGAAGCGCCCGCGCGCTTCATCGTCGCGGACGCAGCCGCAGCCGCCCGCCTGCCACAGCTGCCGGCGCCGCCGCTGGCACGCGGGATCCTGTATGCCAGCGCCGGATTGCTGGACGACGCGGAGCGTGAATTCAACGCCGTCAGGCCCGGCGACACGGGTGCTGAGCGTGTCGGAGCATTCCTCGCGCAGCTTCGGCAGGCCCGCACAGCGCGGTAAGGCACTCGAACGGTTTGGGATTCGGGTCGCGCCGGCTTTCGTCCGCGAGCCGGCAGCCCTGAAGGGCTGCGCGACGACGGATTGATGGCACCGCCGAGGGGGCGCGCGACGAGGTCGTGAAAAGCGCTCTAACGTCCGTCGCCGGCGAGGATGAACCCGGCCCAGTAGAACGGATGCGAGAACCCGCGGGTGTGCAGAACCCTCAGCGAGGCCTGCCGCAGGGCGCGCGCCTTCGACATCCGGCGCGGCCCGCCGCTCCACTCCTGATGGAAGGCGACCATCAGCGCCGTCGAGCTCGCCGAGTCCACTTGCCACTGGCTCACCAGCGTCGCCGGAGAACCCGCAACGAAGACCGCCCACATCAGGCCGATGATGCCCTCGCCGGGCGCGACCCGGCCGCGCGCGGTTTCACACGCCGACAGCACCACCAGATCGGCTCTCAGTTGCGTGTTCATGATCTCCCACGCCTCGAGCAGGCCATCGTCCTCGGCCGCGCCCTGCGGCCGAGCGAGCACGAGATGTGAATACAGCGGGCTGGCATTGTCGAGCACGCCGTGCGTCGCGAGGTGCACGACGCGGTAGGACGAGGCTTCCGCTTTCCACCGATCCTCGCGCGCCTCCGCGCCGACGTAGACACGGCTCGACGAGCCGTAAATCGCGGCGAGCTGCTCGACTTCGCGGCCGCTCTCTGGCAGCGATCCCGACTGGCCGCGGATCGCATGTAAGCCGTCGCCTGTACCCGCCGCGGCGGCCTCCCCGCCGGCGGGATTCCCGAAGGCAATCAGCGCGCCCGACGGTGCCGGGCCGGTCCGCGGACGCATCGCTTCGCGCAACACCGTGACTGACGCCGCGTACGACACCGCGGCCTGTTCGATGAGATACCGGCCGTCGCTGCCCTGCAGCGCCTGGAACGGCAGATTCCAGAGCATGCCGTCCGGCACCACGATGAGCGCGGTCTTTCCGCTCAGCGCGCCGCGCATCGGGCCGAGCACGAGCTCGTCGAGACGACGCGCCGAGTCCGATACGCGCAGGTCGCGGGCCGCGAGCTGATCGCGAAACCGCTGCACCTGGCGGCCGATCTCGAGGGCGCTGGCGGCGAGCGTGAACGCCTTCACCCCGGTCGACGTGATGACGAACGCGTGCATGCGGGTCGGCCCCGCCGCGAACTCGACGATCGCGTCGGACGGGCCGGCGAGCATCTGTGCCTCCGCTGCACGGATGGCCGGGACGTCGGCGCGGCTGACCTTCAATTCCGGGTGCGCCGCGTACAACCGTGCCTGAAATTCTTCGTACGCGACGCGGCGCTCGTCACGCCTGCGCTGCAGGGCCGCGACGCGCGACTGATCGCGAGGCATGGCCTGGGCGGCGAAACGCAGCTCACTGTTGGCCGAGGTCAACGCGGTCCTCAACTCGACTTCGTGGCGGCGCTCCGCGTCGGTCATCGCCTTGGTGATCGGCACCCGGTCGCCGCGGATGACGTCGAGCAGGACCCGCGCCTTCGATCGTTCCGCAAAATAAAATGCGTCCGCCGGCGTCGACGCCGCGAGCGCGAGCGCCATCCGCTCCTGGTACGGCGCCAGCCGGTTGGCGAAAAACCGGCTGCGGCTTTCCTCGCCGCCGCCGTTGAGCACGCGCATGTCTTCGACCACCGCGACTGCCGCGTCGAACGCCTCGGCGGCCTCGGCGGCGCGCGCGAGCGCGACGTCCATCCGCCCCACGGTGGTCAACGCGAGCCAGCGGACGTCGGCCAGTTCCATCGCCTCGGCCATGTCGCGCGCCTCGGTGGCGAGCGCGAGCCCGCGGCCGGCGCGGCCGCGGCGGCGCTCGATCTCGGCCATCTCGATCAGCGCCTCGGCCCGGCCACCGCGGTCGCCCGTGGTGTTCCTGAACGCGAGGACCTGCTCGAGCTCCTGCGCCGCGAGGACCAACCGGCCACTCTTCATATAAGTGCGCGCGAGCGCGAGCCGCGCGTCGGCCGCCTGCAGCGCCAGCGCCGACGCGGCGCTGACCCGCAGGGCACGCGTCAGCGACTGCACCGCCTGCGCGTCGAGTCCCTGGCGGGAAAAGATTTCGCCCAGATGGGTGTAGATCTCCGCCGACAGCGAATCGCTGTGCACCTTGGCGGCGTTGAGCGCGAGCGCCTTCCGGAGATACGCCACCGCCTGCGGATAATTCCCCTGCGCCTCGTACACGACCGCGATGTTGTTCTGCGCTTCCGCGACCGACAGCACGTAGCCGATCGCCTGCCGGATCTCGAGGCTGCGCTGCAGCGCGTCGAGCGCCGCCGCGTAGTTGCCCTGGGCCTGGTAGCACTCGGACAGCGAGTTGAGGCTTCTCGAGATCCCCTCGCGGTCGTCGAGCGTCTCCCGGATCGCGAGCGCCTTGCGCGCCAGTTCGAGCCCGCTCGCGTAGTCGCCGAGCGTGCGCGAGACCCGTCCGATGTTGTCGATCACGGTGGCGCTGCGCCGTCGATCGCCGAGCGCCTCGAGCTCGGCGAGGCTCTTCTGGAAGTAGTCCCATGCGGCGGCGTTGTCGCCGACTGCGCGGTAGCTGGCGCCGACGTTGTTGAGCGCGACCGCCATGCCGCGATGGCTGCCCTCGGCTTGCCACAGGGTGAAGCTCCGCTGGTGATACGCCCGCGCCTCGTCGTAGCGTCCGCGCTGTGTGCTCAGGTGTCCGAGCTGGCTGGACGCCTCCGCCATGCCGTCCTTGTCGTCGAGTTGTTCGCTGATGTTCAGGCTCTCGAGCAGCATCGGCTCCGCTTCGTCGGCGTGGCCGAGGGTGCCGCGCGTGAGCCCCAAACCCGCGAGCGCGGTCGCGCGCGCGGCGCGGTCACCGCGACGGGTCGCCATCTCCAACGCCGATTCGAACAGGAGCTCCGCGCGCCGGTAGTCGCTCTTGTTCGAGAACAGATAGGCGCAGTCGGTGAGACGCTTCGAGCTGTCCGCCGAGTCGGGCCACGCGGGCAGCGGATCGCGCGTCAGCGGGTCGCAGTCGGGCGGCGGCGTGGTTTGGGCCGGGAACGCGTCGAGCGATTCAGCGGCGGACGAGGGGCCCGCCGCGCAGACGGCGATGACCACGAGCAGTGAGAGGCAATATCGCCGGATGTTGCGCCTCATTCGAAGTGTCTGGGGTGCAAGTGGCTCCACCCGCATTGTATCGGAGAGAGGGCGGCGCCATGAAGCGGGCGATCACCCCGCCCGTTACCGCGTTCGTGTTCCTCAGCTCATGCGGCGGCCGGACTCCTCGCTCGCGGACGGAGGGCGCGACGGTCACATGCGCGCCTTCGCCGTCTCGAAGATGCGCTTGGCCTTCGCTGGCGCGCCGGAGACACCGGTGAACACGATCGTCATCAGATCGTCACCGGTGCGAATCATCAACGCGGGACCGACCGCGAACGCCTGATCGCCGATGCCCTCGTACGGGTTGGTCAACCCCGGCTCGCGACGGCCCATCATGCCTGCGGACTTCATCGCGATCGCGCCATCGCCCCAGTCGATCGTCAGCTTGACCGCGGGCATGCCGGCTGACGCCGGCTTGTAGTTGCACTCGGTGTTCCCGCCCGGCCGCGGCGCCGCGACGACCGGTACACCAAGAATGGCCGACATCTCCGCCGCCGTCACCAGCGCGCACGGCGCCGGCATCTGACGAGGCGCCTTCGCAGCCGCTTTCGATGCCGCGTGTGCCACGCTCGCGCGTGTCCTGATCTTGTCGCACGGCAGCGCCGCCTGCTCCGCGGTGCTCAGCGAATAGGTATTGATGTCGAGCTGCTCGACCCTGCCCTTCGCGTCCAGAAAGGCGTTGAACTGGTACTGATGCGCGGACCACGTCATCGTCGTCGGCGAGCTGCCGGTCGGCGGTCCCATGATCGCGATCAGCTCGTCCTTCGTGCTGCCTGGTTGTGCCCGGCACCACTTCGCCGGCCACGCATTGGCCGCGCTCTGCGACACCTGCGGAGCCGCGACGATGGTGACCGCGAGGGCACCGGATGCCATCCATGCCGCGACGAACAGGCCGATCAGAAACATTCTCATGTGCTCACTTCCTTTTTGCCATCAGCCCTGCGGCCTTTTGACGCTTCGCAGCGGCGCATCCCACCGCCACGCCAGCTGCGCGAGCTCGCGCAGACCGCCGCTGATGGCGAACCCGCCATACACGAGGCCGGCGGCAATCAGGCCCCAGAAATACCAGAACAGATTGTCGGAATAGCCCTGCTTGATGCCGTACCACGCGCCGAACAGCGCCACGCCGCCGAACAGCGCTCCGGATGCGACGTCGGCCAGCGGCCTCCCGCCCTCGCCGACGACGCGCCAGATCGCGGACGTGAATACCTCGCCGGAACCGTCGAGCGGAATCGCCGCGCGCGCCGCCGGCGCGAGTGCCGGCCATTCGTTCGACGGCACCGCGAGATTCAACGTGTGCACGATCGCAACCGGCAGATCGACGATGCCGGCGAGGCGTGCGACATACCCCTGCAGCCACGTGTCCACCGGCTTGAGGATCCGCCACGGCGGACACCGCCAGTGCATGCCGCGGAACGCGATCAGCAGATGATCGTCCAGAAACGCGCAGGCGAAACCGTGCGCCTGCGCCACTTCGTCCAGCGCTTTGAGCCGTTCCAGCATCGTCGTCGTCAGCACGACGCGGCCCCAGACCTGATCGGTGCCGTAGGCTTCGAAGACGCCCTCGAACGTCGGATCCTCGAGCGGCAGCCGCTCGACCGCGCTGCCCGCACGCGCGACCAGATTGCCGAGGAAGCCATGATCGCGGGTGACGATCGTCAGCCCCGGACGCGGATGCGCGAGGCGGAAACTCGCCAGGACGCCGCCGAACGTGCGGTACCCCTTGGCATCGAGCAGGCTGATCTCCGCAGCCGCGAACGGCACGCCTTGCGCGTCACCGGCGAGGATGTGATTGACGCCGGCCGACTCGAACGTCTCGACCAGGCCGCTGTCACGGAATGCCGCGAGATTGAATGCGTCTGAAGACAGCGCCTGTTCCCTGTCCACCCGCTGGTGCTCGCCGTCGATATGCCGGATGTCGGTCCGGCCGGACACGGCCGCGGCCATCATCCGGCGGCGCATGAAACTCTGCCAGGCCCGCACGATCCATGGCGCGGCGATCAGGCCCGCGATCGACGCAAGGATGAATACGCCGCTGAGTGTGTCGGCCCGATCCGATCCGTTCATCGCCATGCCAACCGGCCATCCGACGATGGCGACGGCGAGCGCGATGATCGCTGCGCGCAACGACAGCCGGCGGCGGCGCTCGAGCGCGTCGAGTTCGAGCGCCGGGTCCAAGGTCATTTGGCCGGCCCGAGAATGCCGTCCACCGTGGGCGCGACCCGCGCTTCGGCCGGGGCTTCGAAAAACGGCATCGCCGACACGCCGGCGACTGCGGCGATGATCGACCCGGGAAAAATCTGAACGGCGTTGTTCAGCTGATTGACGGCGGCGTTGTAGAAGCGGCGCGCCGCCGTGATCTGCGCTTCGGTTTCCGTCCACGTATGCTGCGCGTCCATCAGCGGCCGGTCGGCTTTGAGGTCGGGATACGCTTCCATACCGACCATCAGCTGGGCCATCCGCTGACCAAGCTCCCCTTCGAGCGCGAATCGCTTGCCCGTCTCGGCGGGGTTCGTCGGCGCCGTGCTGCGCGCCTGCTCGCGCAGCCGCGTCACCTCGGTCAGCAGGGCGCGCTCATGTTCCATGTACCGCCCGGCCAGCGCGACGATGTTCGGAATCAGATCGTGCCGCTGGTTCAGGTGAACATCGACCGAGCTCAATGCCTCCCGCACTTTGTTGCGCCGTGCGATCAGCGACGCATACCAGAAATAGAGCGCCGCCAGTGCCGCCGCGCCGATTATCAGAAACATTCCAGTGCTCACATTCATGTGGCGGTTTATTTTCCGCCGAGGCTCTTGATGATGCCGCCGGCGCCAACCACGGTCTTGTTCGGATCCGACGCTTGCGCCTGGCCCGGCGAGCTGCCGGAGCTGCCGCAATTGGGCGGGCAGCCGCCCGGACCGGTCGGCGGCTGCGGCGAGGGGTTCGATGACCCGAAGCCGCCGCCCTTGCCGATGGGACGGGACTTGAACGCATCTTCGGCGCTCTTCAATCGCTGCAGCGCCTCGATCGACTCCTGCGATTTCTGGTTCGCGGCGTTGTCGAGCGCCTGCTCGACCTGCGGATCCTGCGACGGCTGATTCCGGTAGCGCACGTAATCCTGCGTCGCCTTCAGGTCTTCCGCGATCGCTTCGTCAGCCGCGCGGCGGGCCGCCTGGACCTGGTCGTAGGATCCGTCCGGGGCAGGCGGCGAGGGCGCCTGCGGTTCCATCTCCGGAGGGCCGCTGCGGACTGTTTTCGTGGGCGGTGCCTCGACGGTGCCAGGCTGCGTTTTACCGAGCGGGTTGACCTCCTCGGTCGGATTCGCCCCGCCCGGGCCGCGATAGCTGCCGCCTGGCCCGCCGCTACCACCTGGCCCCCCGCCGGCGCCGTTGCCACCACCGCTGCCGCCGTTACCGCCGCCACCACCGTTGCCGCCACCGCCGCCGGTGCCACCACCGCCGGTGCCATTGCCGCCACCACCGTTACCACCACCGCCGCCGGTGCCACCGCCGCCGGTACCGTTGCCGCCACCGCCGCGGTTGCCGCCGCCGCCGCCCCCGGCGCCAGGTCCGCCGCGGCCACCACCACCACCGACCATGCCGGCGAGTCCGACGAACGCCGCGAGTGCGGCACCGTACAACCCCGCGACGAGGCAGCCCGTTCCGGCCGCCGATACCGGTGTGACGACGCGATCGAGAAGCGGGACCGACGCGCGCGCGGTCGTGCCTTGCGCATTGCCGGGCGGCGGCAGCTCGCACATCAGCCATCCGAGCTCGAAGCCGATGACCGTCGAAACGAGGAGCGTGTACTCGACGCTCGCTTGTCCCCAGCCACGACGGTCCACCCCGAGCACGTCGCCGCGCGCTGGATCGACGCGCCACCAGCCGACGAACTCGTCCGCACCGGTGCCAATCGGCGCGGTCGGAACCACGACCACGGAACCGGCGGCGAGATCCTGGCCGATACGCCGGCGATCGTCGTTGGACAACCGAAGGCTGTCGAGCTGCGCCTGACTTGCCGACGTCAGCGTCACCCAGTCGCCCGTCCCCGCGTAGGCGTTCGCCGCGTTGCCGGCGACGCTGCGCCCGTTTTGCATAAACGTCTCGGCGTTCGTGTCGAACACCCCTTGCTCGAACCGGATCGCGTACGAGTCCTTGACGCGGAGATCGACGCCGACCTCGTTGGCGACGATATCGGTCGCGTCGCGCAGCACGATGCGATCGGCGCCTGCGGACGCCGGAAACACATGCCGAGTGAGCACGTTCGGCGACGCGACGAACACCTGGCTGCCGACACGGCTTCGGTCAAAGCGCGCAATCGCCAGCCGGTAAAGCGGGCCGGGCATCGGCGCCAGCCGGGCCCCGAGGTCCCCCGGGCTCATCGCGTCGGTGATCTCGCCGCGGACCATCGCCCGAAAGATGTCGCGATTGCCGAGCAGGCCCTGCGCGACGAGGTGCTGGTAGAACTCGGGAGCGATCCGGCAGGCGATCGGGAGGATCTCGGTCTCCATCATCAGCGACAGGCTGCGCACCAGAATCGCCGATTCATCCAATCCGGCTGTCGGTACCGGTCTGGCGGCGCGTGCCGTCGGTCCGAGGAGGTCGAATACGGTGTGGCGGACCGTTCGTGGGGGCTCGCCCGGCGTGCGGATCTCGAACTCGAACCATGCCGCCGTCAACACCGACTTCTTTTCCGGCGCCTGCGTCTGTTCCGGCGTCAACCCGCGCAGCAGGCTGGCCGCATCGTCCGCTGATCCTGCGGCACTGCCGCCGACCGGCGTGAAATCGTTCACCGCCGGATGGTCGTTGATCTCGCCGCTATCGAGCAGGCTCGACTGCGCGGCGGTGTCCCGTCCGATCTGCAGCGACGCCAGCCATTCGTGCTGACCGAGCGCGGTCGTTCGGATGTACTGCCTCGGGTTGTTTCCCGGATTTGCCCGGGCCGGCCAACGCCTCGGCCAGAAGCGGAGTGCGACCGGCTTGCCGATCAACTCCGCCGGACGCAACGTGTGCTGGAGCGCGGCATGTTCCGTGACGCGGCCGTCCTTCCACTGCTCCGCAACGACGCGAACCACCACCTGATGGAACTGTGTGGGGCTGAGCCCGTCGAGCGGTACGGTTTCGCGCGCGGACGTGAGCGTCGCACGGTCGGACGACAGCACGTCGAGGTCGACCCAGGCGCCCGCGTCCTGCCGCTGGACCCACCAGTGATCGCGCAGCACCTCGGCAGCGGAGTCGACGCGGGCGGCACGATCGCTCGCCGCCGTTCGGATGCCGACCGCCTGGCGGAGACGGCGGTTCTGGTCCACGGCACGATCTTCCAGGGCGGAGACCACGCGATCGTGCTCGGCGGCGTGGACGCCCACCTGCTGTGCGATGGCCGGGCCGTCGAGGCTGTAGTGCGCGGCAACCCGCTGCAGAGCGTCGGCGCCCGGCGATTCCATCGTGGGTCGAGGATCGGACATCGAGCTGCCGGAGCGCGCGACGATGAGGGCGGGCAGCAGTCCGGCAGACTGGGTTGCCGTCAGTTCGCCGCGCGCCAGGCGCACGGTATGGCCGGCCTGCTGCAGCAGCGTGGCGAGCAGCAGCGCACGATCGAGGCTGTTGCCCATGCGGTCCATCAACACGCCCGCGGCACCGCGCAGGACGCCCCGGTACGGAATCCAGAACGTGTGGGCCGCCACCCACTCGACCAGGTGCGCGGGATCGGTCCCGACCTGCGCGACGATGTATGCCGGATCCCAGCGATCGCGTGGGGATTCCCGCTCGCCGTCCTCGACGGCACGGAGACTGTTTTCGAGCGACGCCGAAAGCTCGGGAGACGGCACAATCGCCGATGGCGCCGACGCCGTGAACCCGACGGCGCCCTCGGTGCCGGTATCGCGCCGCCAGGAGGATCCGGCGGGGAGCGCGGCAAGGACGATCGCGAGGCTGGTACCGAGGGCGACGACCTGATAAAGCCCGTAGCGCGGCGACCCCTCCCTGAGCCGGGGAATGCCCGCGCGCACCACGGCAATCACGAATCCCAGCGGCAGCACGACGACGCCGCCGAGAACCGCACCCTGGAGCCACCAGGGCAGACGCTGCCAGATGCTGTCGCCGCTGAACAGAGTGGCGAACGGGACGCCGTTCGCCAGGCCGTAGCCGAACGCGATCACCGCGTAGGCCGCGACCACGAGCACGGCGGTTCGCGCGGCACGATGCAGCAGGCCAAAGCGCCAGACGACCGTCGCGGCCAATGCCACCGCCGCGGCCGTCAGGACCGTGAGCAGCGTCGACGTCCCGCCGCCCGCGATCTGCACGCCGGCGGTGAGTCCGCCCGGCAGCCACGCGGTCGCCGCGACCAGTCCGAGAAACACGACGATCGCGATCGCGGCCGTGTTCGGCCAGCCGATCCGCCGCCAGGACGCGGCGATCGCCGCGGCATAGGCGACGACCGCCGCGACGATCCACCAGCGCACCGCCGAACCGCTCCACCATGTTTCGATCGCGGCGTCGACGAGCGCCACGGACAACGCGATCGCGACGGCGGCCGCCGGCGCGTCGCCGTGAGCCGCGGATTCTCTGATGTCGGTGCCCATTTCAGTACGTCCTCGGTCAGCTGCTGATCAGCGCCGCAGTTGGAGGCGGCCGGCGTCGAGCGCCACCTTGACGACCGAATCGCCGCGCGCCTGGACGGCGACGTGGTCGGCCCGCAATTCTCCGGTCGAGGCCCTCACCACGACCGTGTATTCGCCGGGCGGCAGTTCGATCGCCGACGAGTCGGTCTCGCCCTGCCCGACCTGATGGCCCTGGCCGTCGAGCACCACGAACGACATCTTGTCGACGGCGGCCATCAGCAGCGCGCGGGCGAGCGCCTCGCCGTCCTGCGCGCTGTAGTACCGCCCGCCGGTCGCCTCGGCGAACCGCGACAATTCCTGCTGCACCTGCTGGCCGGTCAGGGTAAAGCCCAGGATCTGCAGGTTGATGTCGACCCCCGACGCCTTCAGTTCTCGCGCCGCGGCTGCCGGATCACCGTGGCAGCTTTCTTCGCCGTCGGTGATGAGCACCACCGACCCACCGCCGGCGGCCTTCAGGTCCGCCGCGGTCTGCAGCACCGAATACACCAGCGGCGTTTCGCCGCGCGGCTGCTTCGAGTCGACGACGGCCAGCAGTCGATCGCGATTCAACTTCTGAATCGGCACCACCAGCTCGGAGTCGGTACATGTCTCTTTCTGCCGCGACCCGTAGCGATGGCCGTAGACCCGCAGGCCGACATTGAAATCGTCCGGCAACTTCGCGACGACGTCGCGCAGCACGCGGCGCGCCGTCGCGATGCGTGTGCTCTTTCCGAGCGGGAGCTTCATCGATCCTGACAGGTCCAGGATGATCTCGAGGTTCTTCACCGGACGGGCCGGATGCGGAAAATCGGTCGTGACGCGAAGCCCCCCGGTCGCGCGCTCATCCAGCCGCAGACACAGGATATTCGTCCGGCCGCGGTCATCCGTGCCCTTGACCGCGACGACGCGTGGCGACACGCGGGCGGCGCTGCTGGTGGTCACGGTGAGCTGTACGTCGGAGGAGTCGGTGAGATCGATCGCGTCCCTTTCGAGCGCGACGCCGATTGCCGGGTCCGCGGGGATGGCCGCGGCCGACAGGTGAACGGTGCCCTTGTACCCCTGATTCGACAGCAGCGTCACCGGGTAGCGGAAGGTCTGTCCCGCCGCCATGAACCGGGTGCGCAGCGCGGTGTCGGTGGTCAGCACGAAGTTCGACAATCGCGCGGTGCATTGCAGGCCGTCGGGATCGAACGGCTGCGACAGTTCGTGGGTGACGAGCCGGCGATAGTGCGGATTCGAAGCCTGGTCGTAATCGAAGCCATCGTAGATGATCAGCCCGCGTCCGTAGTGCGCGTAGGTTTCGACGAACCCATTGATGTTCAGCACATTGCGCGTCATCAGATCGCCGCACCAGTGATCGTCGTACGTCGTCACCGTGTTCGAGTCGCCAAGCTCGTTGTGCTCTCGTGTCCAGGCGTCGAGGTCGAGAAACGCCGGATCGCGCGGCGACGAGCGCCCAAGGGTGTTCTCCTCGACGAACGTCAGCTTCTGGCTCTCCGCGCCCCGCTTCCCCGGATTGCTGGTCGCAAAGGGGTACGGCAGAAAGCTGTAGTCCGGTAAGTGCGCGGCGTCGCAGACGTCGGAGTCGTGAACGATCAGCTTGTGCCCCTGGCCGACCCACGCGACGAGCGCGGCTTTGAAGCTGTCGGGGACACTGGTCTTGATGTCGCACACCTGCGAGAGGACGACGGTGTCGAAGCGCTGTGCCGGGTCGAGAAGCGAGACGCTCGCCGCTCCGGCCGGCACGCGCGTGAATGTGATGCGGCCGAAGATCGACGTGTCGGGATCCTCGCCGGCGTCCTTCGCGGAGTACCCCAGCGGCGGATACATGCTGTCCTTGCGCGACAGCACGAGGACGCGGGCGCTGGCCCCGTGTGCCGGCGGCGGCGGAACCGCGGGGGGACCAGCCTCGCACACCCCGGCGGGCAGCGCCGTGCCGGCCGGTGCCGGCGGGAGCGGGAGCGGGACGGCGGCGGCGGCGGCTGCTCGCGCGGCGGCGCCTTCGAGCACGCCCAGCACTTTCACTTTTCCCAGTCCGACCGCGGTGTCGTCCCCCAGGTACTGCGACAGGATGCGAATCTTGACGAACCGCGCCTCCACCGTCGGGAACGTCATCGTCTGCTCGCCGTCCTCCCGCTGGAGCGTCAGCGCCGCCAACCTGGTGAACCCCGACGTCGCGCTCTCCATCGACGTCCACGCCTCGACGTCCCTGGCCCATCGCGCCGACGTGTGCGTGTTCGGGTTGAACACGATCGCGGAGATCCGTGCCGGCTGCCGATCGAAAAAGCCGATGACGACCTCCTGCGGGCTCGGACCGGCAGCGGACCAGGTCGACTCTTCCGGAAGGCCGCGATCGATCACGTGGATGGCGGCACGATCGTCGTGATCGGCTTCCGACGTCGCGAGCTCGATATGACCGCCGAATTCAGGCGACGCGATGTTCATCGGCGCGCCGGCATCGCCCTGAGCGGACGCCGCGGCCGCCGGCGGCGGCACTGTTGAGGTCGGCGAGGGGGTGGCGAGCGGCGCCGACGCCACTGCCGCACGCGGCCGGCGCGCCTCGCGCGGCCGCAGCGCCACGTAGCCGGCAATCGCGGCAACCGCGATCACGGCGGCGATGAGAAGGCCTTTTTTCACCTCACGAACGGAGAAGGGCGAACGGCGGCCGATATTAGCTCGCGCCCGAGGCAATATTGCGTGCCCGACCGCCCTCGTTCATCAATAACCGGAATGATGAGGGCCCACTTGCCAGGATATCGAGCGCGTGCGCTGATCGTGTCGCTGATGGCGCTGGCGGTTATCGCGGGATGCGGCCGACGACCGCGGACCTCGCGGACCGGCGCGCCGCACCAGCTGAAAAAGAGCGAGATGACGCCGGCCGAGCTGAAGTACGGCATCGCACCGATTCCGGATGCCACCGTCACCTATCAACCCGACGTGATCGTCGTCGGCGGCGGCGGGGAGAAGATCCGCTCGCAGAGCACCAACGGCTTCATCTGGACCATCGACGCGAGCGCGCCTCACGCCGAGGAACTGGCCCCTGGCAAGGTCTTCTTCATGACCAACCGGGCGGTCGGCCGCGTGCTCGATGTCCGCAAGCAAGGCGGCGATCTCGTCGTCGTCGTCGGTCCGGTGAACCTCACCGACGTGGTCAGCGAAGCGCACATTGCGATCAACACGCCGATTGATTTCGACGAGGCGATTGCGTACACGTCGCCGGATCTGCCAGGACGGATTGACGTCATCGCGAGCGCGCTTCCTCGAAACGAGCCCGCGATCCGCCCAGCGGTCTACGTCGTCGACGCGGGTGACGCCGGCGGCCAGCCACCGGCGGATCCCGGACGTGACGTATCGAATCTCGTTCACTTCAACGTCAAGCCGGTCGCCAACCGGTTCGGCATCGGCCTCGAAGTCGGGTCGGACGCCGGGGGCCTGAAGCTCTATGCCAACTCGACCCTGCACATCGCGGCGCCGACGTTCGAAGGCAAGATCGACATCACACCGCTCGGCGGACTCACCAACGCGTATCTCAGACTCACCGGCGGCGCAGGCCTGACGTGGAAATTCGCGGTAGGAACCGACCTCGGGCTTCGCGCCAACGTCAACGGCATCATCCAGCCGGACACCGATTTCAGCCTGCCGATCGGCGGGTTGGGCCCCCTTCCTGTCTCGGTCACGGTGCGGCAGCGGCTCCTCGTCAAGACGGCCCTCGGGGTGAAAAACACGACGTTGAGCGCGACCGGTGTCTACAGTTTCAACGGCGCGTTCACGATCGGCTTCGTCAACGGCGACTGGACGGTGGGCGGGCCGGTCGATTTCTCGACCGACCAGAACATGATGAAAACCGCCGAGGGGATCTCGCTCGGCGCGGCCGGCCTCGATCTGACAGACGAGATCAAGGTCATCGCGGGAATCGGCGTCCACGGATTTGCCGCCGGGCCGTACTTCAGAGTCACGTCGGCCATGGGCGTGTTCAAGGGCTCGAGCGCGGGCATGATCGCGTGTAAAGAAGCCACGATCGACGTCAAGCTGTCCGCCGGCGTGGGCTACATCATTCCGAAAGTCGTCACCAAACTGTTCAACGCGATTCTGAGCGCGCTCAACATCAAGTACCGCATCGACGGCGAAGGGAGCTTGAGCGCCGGCAGTCCCCAGACGCTCTTCACCGATACCTCGACGTTGAAGGGCTGCAACGCGGGCAAGGAATGAGCCGTAGACGATCACGCATGCGGGTCGAGTCCATACCGGCGCAAGCGGACATACAGTTGCGTGCGCGTCAGGCCCAGCTGCCGTGCCGCCTTGGCCTTGTTCCAGTCGGTCTGGCGCAGTACGTTTTCGATCGTCTGCCGCTCCATCGTGCCGAGGTCGTGCGGCGGCGCCGGCGCGGCTTTGGCGTGCAGGCAGAGGTGGCACGGCTCGATCACGCCGTCGTCGCACAAGATCGCGGCGCGCTCGAGGACGTTGCGCAGCTCGCGCACGTTGCCGGGCCAGTCGTGCGCCTGCAAGGCGTCGCGCGCCGCGTCGGCGAGCGTGGCCGCGCGGCCGCCCGTCACCTCGCGCATCTCGCTCAGGAACTGCGCCGCCAGCAGCGGGATGTCGCTCGCGCGTTCGCGCAGCGCCGGCAGCGGAATGTCGAATACCTGGAGCCGGTAAAACAGGTCTTCGCGAAACGTGCCGTTCGCCACCGCCTGGCGCAAGTCGCAATTGCTCGCGGCGATGACGCGGACGTTGGCTTTCTGCGTCCGCGTCCCGCCGAGACGCTGGAACTCGCGCTCCTGCAGGAACCGTAGGAACTTGGCCTGCGCGGTCAGGCTCATCTCGCTGACTTCGTCGAGAAACAGCACGCCGCGCGACGCCAATTCGATCTGCCCCGCCTTGCTCTGGTGCGCGCCGGTAAAGGCGCCGCGCTCGTAGCCGAAGAGCTCCGACTCGAGCAGCTGCTCGGGCAGCGCGGCGCAGTTGATCGCGACGAACGGGCCGTCCTTGCGCGGCGATGCGTGGTGAATGAACCGGGCGACGACTTCCTTGCCGGTGCCGGACTCCCCCTGGAGAAAGACCGTGGTGTCGGTCGGGGCGACGCGCAACGCGCGGGTCAGGACCCGCTGCCACGCGTCCGATCGTCCGATCATCCGGCCGTGCGACGGAACCGCCTCGCCCTTATCGGCGAGCGCGCGTACTCGGGCGTCGACCCGCTCTGACCGGCCGCGCGCCTCGGCGCGGGTGCCTTCGGCGACCGCGAGCTGCTCGTGCGCGACGGCCAGCGACACGTAGGCGGCGACGTGCTGCGCCGCCGGCAGATCGGCCGGCGTGTAGGCGTCCACGGTCCTCGACACGAATTCCAGGTGCATGACCTGATGGCAGGCCGTGCCGCGGACGCTGAGGACCGACCGGTATCCTGCGGCAATCAGCGTATCGGCAATCGCCGGCTCCCAGCCGGCGAGCCGCGCCGACGGCCGGCGCAGATCGCTGACGATCGCGTACTCCTTGCCGTCCGTCCGTGCGCGCCATCCGTGCTGCGGCAGGTCGTCGACCGACTGCGCCTCGAGCGTCACCCGGCCGGCCTGGTCGAGAAACACCAGGACGAGCGCATCGTGCGGCAGCACCGGCTTCACGATTTCGGACACCCGCGGAAACACGCGGCGAATGTCCAGCACTTCGGCGATCGTGCGCAGCAGCGCCGTCGAGGTGTCGCCGACGAAGCGGCTGCCCGAATCTGCCATCATCATTTCCATTGCAGTCATTGCTCATCTCCTCCGCACATGTGGCGATCGATGAGCACGTGCCGTTCCAGCCGCGGTCCGTGAGCGCCCCGCGCGCCTCAAGTTCTTTGCGAGCGGCCTCTTACTGAACAAACCCGGCGTGCACAGTCGCCGATCGCAAGGCGCTGCCGCGCGCGCCGGCGTCGATATTTGGTCAGCCGCGTTCGCCCGCGCGCAGCGCGGCGCCACGCGGCCGGCCGTCCGCCCGGTGTGCGCTGTGATAATCTCGGCGTCAACCAGGATCAATCGCGTGAATGGGTCGCACACCACACCTCTCGGGCCCGCGGCCGCGCGATACGGCCTCGCGCTGGTCTCGATGGCCGTGGCGATCGGCCTGTCGCATGCATTCCTGTACTTCGATTTGCCTCAACCGTTCGCGGCCTTTGCGCTGTGTGCCATCGCGATCACCTTCTGGTACGGCGGGAACCGTGCGGGCGTGGTCGCCGCTGTTCTTGCGGCGATCATCAGGACGTTCATCTTCGAACCGGACGTCCACCTCGTCTCACGTCTGACATATGACCTCGTCTTCCTGATCTTCGCGGTGTTGATGACCCACGCGACCGCGGCGCGTGACGAGCTCGAGGAACGCATCGCCGAGCGCACCGTCGCGCTGACCCGGACCAACGAGGAGCTGCGCCAGAGCGAGGCGTATCTGGCAGAAGCGCAGCGGCTGACGCACACCGGGAGTTGGGCCGGCAACATGGTCAAGGGCTCGAGCCTGCACTCCTCCGAGGAACATACCCGCTTGTACGGCCTCGATCCGGCGCAGGGCGGACCGTCGTTCAAGGATCTCTATCGACGCGTCCATCCAGACGATCGCGGCCGGCTGGTCGAAGCCTTCCGCGACGCTGGCCAGCGGCGAACGGATGTGTCGATCGACTATCGCATCGTCCTACCCGACGGCACGACGCGCTACGTGCTGGCGGTCGGACATCCTGTCGTCACACCGTCGGCCGATCCCGGCGAGTTCGTCGGATTCCTGATGGACGTCACCGAACGGCGGCACGCTGAAGAGGAACGCGAGCGGCTGCGCCAGCTGCAAGCCGATCTCACCCACATCAGCCGGGTGACGACGATGGGCGAACTGACCGCGTCGCTGGCGCACGAGGTCAATCAGCCGATTGCCGCGGCCGTGACCGACGCGAGGACCTGTCTGCGATGGCTGGATCGCGCCACCCCCGACCCCGACGAGGCCCGCGCGGCAGCGGTCAGGGTCGTCACCGACGTCACGCGCGCCGCCGAGATCATCAGCCGCATCCGCCAGCTCTTCACGAAAGGCAGTCCGCAGCGGGAGGTCGTGGACGTCAACGACGTCGCCCGGGAGATGATCGTGCTGCTCCATGGGGAGGCGGCGAGACACGCGATCTCGGTCCGCACCGAACTGGCGCCGGACGCGCTGCCCGTCGTCGGTGATCGCGTGCAGCTGCAGCAGGTGATCATGAACCTCATCATCAACGGCATCGACGCGATGAAGGAGGCGCCCGGCACGCGCGAGCTCATCGTCCGCTCGCAGCCGACGGCCGAAGGGGTGGCGATCGAAGTCAGCGACACCGGGCCCGGTGTACCGGCACGCCACGCCGAGGAGATCTTCAACGCGTTCTATACCACGAAGACGCACGGCACCGGCATGGGTCTGTCCATCAGCCGTTCCATCGTCGAGTCGCATGGCGGCACGCTGCGGGTCGCGGACCACCTGCCGCGCGGCGCCAGCTTCCACCTCACTCTCCCGGGCATCGCGGAGACGCATGAAGCAGCCGCCAGCGGCACCGACGGTCTTCATCATCGATGACGACCCGCAGGTTCGTGCCTCGATCGCGGGCCTGCTGAAATCGGCCGGCCTGCGGTCGGCCGTCTTTGGCACGGCGCAGGAGTTCCTCGATACCACGCGACCGGATGCACCCAGTTGCCTCGTGCTGGACGTCAGGCTGCCTGGCATGAACGGCCTCGACTTTCAGCGCGCGCTGGCTGACGCCGGTGTGCTGATCCCCATCATCTTCATCACCGGTCACGGCGACATCCCGATGACCGTGCGCGCCATGAAATCCGGCGCCGTCGAGTTCCTGACCAAGCCGTTCGGCGATCAGGTGCTGCTCGATGCGATCGATCAGGCGCTGGAACGCGATCGGTCGGCGCGGCAGCACCGCCACGAGCTGTCGGCGCTGCAGCACTGCTACGCCACGCTGAGCCCGCGCGAGCGCGAAGTGATGGCGCTGGTCGTCTCCGGCATGCTCAACAAACAGATCGCGGCCGACCTCGGCACCGCCGAAATCACCGTGAAGATCCAGCGTGGTCAGGTGATGCGGAAAATGCAGGCCGCCTCGCTGGCCGATCTGGTGCGAATGGCCGCGAGGCTCGAGGATGATCCCTTTCATACCAAGGGATGATTGCGCCCGAATCGCGATCGCGGCACCATGACGACATGGCCATAGCGGGGGACATTCGATTCGTCGCGATTGTCGACGACGACGATCTGATGCGCGGCGCGCTGCAGGGTCTGCTGAAATCAGCGGGACTGCCGGCGCGGGCGTTCGAGTCGGCCGAGGCGTTTCTCCACTCCGGAGAGCAGCACCACTCCGCGTGCCTGATCGCCGATATCCGCATGCCCGGGATGTCCGGCCTCGAGCTCCAGGCCAGGCTGAACGACGACAAGGTCAGCATCCCGACCATCTTCATCACGGCGCACGGCGATTCACGCATGCGGATGCAGGCGTTGCGCGCGGGCGCGGTCGAGTTCCTCGCCAAGCCGTTCGACGACGAAGTGCTGCTCGACAGCGTGCGCGCCGCTCTGGCGCGTTGACGCACAACACGACGGCGCCGCGGGAGGTCCTCGAGTGGCAGCTTTCGACAGACCTGGAACGGATCGACATCTCGAGGAGCACCGCTTCGAGCAGATCGTCGGCAGCAGTGCCGCGCTCGAGTCGGTGCTCGAACAGGTCGAACGCGTGGCGCCCACCGATTCGACGGTCCTGATTCAGGGGGAAACCGGCACCGGCAAGGAGCTGATCGCGCGCGCCATTCACAATCTCAGCGCACGGGCCGGCCGCCCGTTCGTCAAGGTCAACTGCGCGGCGATCCCGCTCGATCTGCTCGAGAGCGAGCTGTTCGGCCACGAGAAAGGCGCGTTCACCGGGGCGATCGCGCAGAAGATCGGCCGCTTCGAGCTGGCGGATCGGGGCACGCTCTTTCTCGACGAGGTCGGCGACATTCCGGCGCAGCTGCAACCCAAACTGCTCCGCGTCCTTCAGGAGCAGGAATTCGAGCGTCTCGGCAGCACCCACACCCATCAGGTCGACGTCCGGATTGTGGCGGCCACCAACCGCGATCTGGCCGAGATGGTGAAGCGGGCCGAGTTCCGAATCGATCTCTATTACCGTCTCAACGTGTTCCCCGTTCAGCTGCCGCCGTTGCGCGAGCGTCGCGAGGACATTCCCGCGCTCGTGACCCACTCGATCGAGCGCGTCGCCCGCCGAATCGGCAAGCGGATCGAACAGATCCCGGCGGACACGATGTCCGCGCTGCGGTCGTACTCGTGGCCGGGGAACATCCGTGAGCTGCAGAACCTGATCGAACGGGCCGTGATCCTCGCCAACGACGGCGTGCTCCCGAATCCGCTGCCGCCGCCAGACGCAGCGCCCACCGCCGCCGCACCGGTATCGGCGGCGCCCGACGCCACGACGCTGCGAGGCTCCGAGCGCATGCTGATCCTCAACACGCTGACGGCGGTCGGCTGGGTCGTCGGCGGATCGAGAGGCGCAGCGGCCAGGCTCGGGATGAACCGGTCGACGCTGATCGCCAGGATGAAAAAGCTGGGGATTTCGCGGCCTGGTCTACCTCAGGAAATCTTCTTGAAATAGTGCGCGACTTGATGCCCGCCTTCGTCCGCGTAATAGACCACCACGGTCGCGGCTGAATCGACGTCGCGGCCGACGTCGGTCGCAGCCCGCTCGGTCAGCCGCAGCGTCTGGGTGGATCCGTCGGCCAGCCGCAGCGACAGTTCGCGGCCGCCGCGGTCGACGCGGGTCACCACCCCCTCGATGGTCTTCAGCCCTTTGCCGTCGAGCCGATCGACTTCGTGCGCCGTCTGCTGCCCCGCCGTCGCGGTGTAATGCACGAGGATCCGGCTTCCGGCCTCGAGACCACCGAGCGTGTCGGTGCCGGAGGCCGCGCCGCCGTGGACGACCGTCTTCTCCGTCACATGAAAGAGGTGGCGGATGCCGTCGACGGTCTTGACGATCACCGTCTTGCCTGCCTCGGACGTCTGATCCACCGTGCCTTCCAGGGCGATGGTGCCAGTGACGCCGTTGATCGGCGGGGGCTGCTGTTCGGCGCGCACCGCCGGCCGCACCAGCAGCGCCGCACCACACACGATTGCCACGCTCAGACGCCCCATACTCGTGCGCATGTTGCCTTCTTTCCTGCGATCTTATGGATGGCCCTGCCAGCCGCCGCCGAGGGCCTTGATCAGATGAATGCTGGCGCTCATCTGCTGACTGACGGCCTGAGAGAGCGCCAGTTGATTGGTGAGCAGCGTCCGCTCGGCGTCGATGACGATCAGGTAATCGACGAGGCCGTTCCGGTACTGCACCTGGGCGAGACGGAGATAGTTCTGCGACACCGCCACGGCATCGTGCAGATCAGCCACCTCGGTGGTGAGCGCGTGCAGGTCGGTCAGCGCGTCCTCGACGTCGCCGTAGGCGATCAGCACCTGGTTCACGTACGACGCGACCGTTTGCCGGTACTGAGCCTTGATCGCGTCGAGATTGGCGCGGAGGCGGCCGCCTTGAAAGATCGGAGCCGTCAGCCCGCCGGCGAGAGACCAGAGGCCGCTCTGCCAGTCGAACAGGTTCCCGACCGCGCCGCTTTCGAATCCGGCGGAGCCGGTCAAGCCGAACGTCGGATACAGATTCGCCGTCGCCACGCCGACCTGCGCGTTGGCCGCGACCAGATTCTGCTCGGCTTCGGCAACGTCGGGCCGTTGGCGGAGGACATCGGCCGGCAGCCCCGGCGGCA
>JAOBWF010000114.1 GCA_025463215.1 Acidobacteriota bacterium
CATCCCGTCGTTTCCCTGTCAGCTGCTGATGGACGAACGGGTGATGCGGTCGGTCACGAGCTGTACACGCGACTCGGCGCGCGAGTGGCTGACGCTGGCGGCCGCCGTGCCGCTCGAGCCGCGCGCGCAGACCTACCAGCTGGCGGACGTCAATCGTGCACTCGCCGACATGCGCGATGGACGGCTCCTGGGGGCCGCGGTGCTGACGCTGTGACCATTCCGGAAGAAGCGCCGGTCATCGCCAGACTGCGCGAGCTCGGGATTCCGTTCACCCGTCACGAACATCCGGCGGTCACGACCGTCGCCGACGCGTCGGCGCACTGGGCCGGCATCGACGCGACCCACTGCAAGAACCTCTACCTGAGGAATCAGAAGGGGAACCGGCACTATCTGGTGGTGCTGACCGCGTCGAAGAAAGCGGATTTGAAGGCGGTGGCGGGGCAGATCGGCGACGGCAAACTGAGCTTCGCGTCACCTGAACGGCTGATGACCCATCTGGGCCTGACGCCGGGCTCGGTCTCGCCGTTCGGCCTGATCAACGACCGCGAACACCTCGTCCGCGTGGTGCTCGACCGCGACTTCGAAAGGGCCACGCGCCTGGCCTTTCACCCGAACATCAACACCCTGACGTTCACGGTGGCCGCCCCGGACTTCACCAGATTCCTGGCCGCGTGCGGCAATCCGGTCCAGCACGTCTCGATTTGATTTCAGACTTCAGACTTCAGACTTCAGACTTCAGGCTTCAGACCTCTAACTTCTAACTTCTAACTTCTAACTTCTAACTTCTTGAGTGACCTCCCCTGTCACACCCCCCATCTAGACTGTCTGCAGGCACGGTTCTTGTACTGGCTAGAGCGGAGGGTCAGATGGCGGCTTCGAAGCAGCAACTCGTTACGGATGAGTGGGTTACGTTCCCTGGCGGCGAGCTGGAAGGGCAGCGGCCGAAGGTCTTGTGCGCCGCCTGCCGCGACGCGCTGAAGCGCGAGGCGGCGACCTATGGCGCCCTCGGTGGCGCGCGGCGCTCGCGGCTGCTCTGTTTCGACTGCTACCGCGCCGATCTCGCCCGCGCACGCGCATTGAAAGATGCCGGCGACCTGGACACGGCGTCGGATGCGCGCTTTCAGTCACAGCTGCCATTCGAGCCGGTGAATCATGCGCGGCTGGAGGGCCTCAAGGCGGCCCGGGCCGACGCACAGTCCACGGCGAGCCAGGGCATCGGCCACTACGCCGACAAGCGGCGCCACGCGCAGATTCAGGCGCGCCATGCACTGCAGACGATCGCCGCCGGGTTGAAGGCGCGTCAGCTGACGCCCGCGGCGCAGGCACAAGCGATGGCGGCGGCGACCCACGCCGCGGAGTTGCAGCTGCCCGAGGCATGGCTGCCGTACGTGGTGTCGCGATGACCCGGCTGTTGTCCGAGAACAGCCGGCGACCCGGGCGCGGCGGCGGCGCGATCGCCGGCGTCGACGCGGACGAAACGCCGCATGGCCGATCGGCCGCGTCGATCGACGACGACACCGCCGGCGTCCGGCTGCTTCGTCAGCGCAAGGATCCGGCCGGACGCCGCAGCCTGACCGGCCTCGAGTTCTGGCGTCAGCGCTCAATCTGAACATGCGATACTGATGTCCATCGAGCCCGTCACCCTCGTCATCACGCTGATCCTCGGAGTGGCCCTTGGCGTCGTGGTCGGGTGGCTCGCGTCCCGTCCCGGTCACACGCGCCTCCAGACCGAGCTCGAAAAAAATCGCGCCGTCCACGCCGAACGGCTCACCGCCTATCAGGATGCCGAAGGCAAACTGCGCGATGCCTTCCAGGCGCTCAGCGCCGACGCGCTCAAAACCAACAACGAAGCGTTCCTCTCCCTCGCCGAAACGCGCCTGCGCGAAGCGCGCACCGCCGCCGCCGGCGACATCGACGCGCGCAAGAAGGCGATCGAGGAGCTGCTGGCGCCGATGGCCAAGACGCTCGAGCATGTCGACCGCGAAATCAGGGACGCCGAGCGGCGCCGGGTCGAAAGCGGCGCGCACCTGCTGCAGAAGATCGCCTCGCTCGACACCGCCGGGCAGGGGCTGCGCGACGAAACCCGGCGCCTCACCGACGCGCTCAAGCGTCCGGGCGTCCGCGGCCGCTGGGGCGAGCTGCAGCTGAAGCGGGTCGTCGAGCTCGCCGGCATGATCGAGTACTGCGATTTCACCGAGCAGCACACGATCCAGGGATCGGACGCTGAGGGGCGGATCCGGCCGGACGTGATCGTGCGGCTGCCCGGTGGCAAGCGGATCGTGATCGACGCGAAGGCGCCGCTCGACGCCTACCTGCGGGCGCTCGAAGCGCCCGATGAAGTCGCGCGGCAGCACCTGCTCGGCGAGCATGCCAAGCAGGTGCGCAACCACATCTCCCAGCTCTCCGCGAAGAGCTACTTCGAGCGCGTCGCCTCCACGCCGGAGTTCGTCGTCATGTTCCTGCCGGGCGAGATGTTCTTCAGCGCCGCGCTCGAACAGGATCCATCGCTGATTGAATGCGGCGTCGAGAAGCGCGTCATCCCGGCGAGTCCGACGACCCTGATTGCGCTGTTGCGGGCGGTCGCGTACGGCTGGCAGCAGGAGGCCATGACGGAGAACGCGCGCAAGATCAGCGAGAACGGCCGCAACCTGTACGAATCGGTCCGCGCGCTCGCCGGTCATTTCCAGGGGCTCGGCGCCAGGCTGAAGTCGAGCCTGGAGGCCTACAACGACGCGGTCGGATCGCTCGAAGGCAACGTCCTCGTCAAAGCGCGCAAGTTCAAGGAGCTGCAGGCGGCCAACGGCGGCGAGGAGATCAGGCCGCTCGAGCCGATCGATCGCGTCCCGCGCATGCTGCAGGCGGCCGAGCTCACCGACGGCCTGCCGTTTCACGACGAGGAAGAAGAAGTCGAGCCCGTGCGCGTCAGGTGAACGCCGCCTACGCGCGCGACCTCGAGCTCGCGCGCCGGTGCGCCGCCGGCGACGAGCCGGCGTGGGAGCGTTTCATCCTCGAGTACCGCCCCGTGCTCTATCGCGCGGCCGATGCGCTCGACGCCAGCGGCGGCGCGCGCGATCTCGCCGACGCGCTGTACGCCGACCTGTACGGCGTGGCCGACGCCGAACGCCGATCGCTGTTCCGCTATTTTCAGGGACGCAGCAGCCTCGCCACCTGGCTCCGCGCCGTCCTCTCGCAGCGTTATGTCGATCGCCTGCGCGCGCAGAAGCGGTTCGAGCCGCTGCCGGACGAAGACGCTGCGGCGCCGCCGCACGTGTCCCGAGCCGACGTCGTACCCGATCCCGATCGCCGCCGACACGTGGCGTGGCTGCGCGAGGCCCTCGAGCAGACAATGAATCGGCTCGACAGCCGCGATCGCCTGCGGCTCGGTTGCTACTACGTCCAGGAGTTGACGCTCGCCGACACCGGACGCGTGCTGCGCGAACACGAAGCGACGGTTTCACGCCAGCTTGCGCGCACCCGCCGCGCACTTCGCGATCAGGTCGAGCGTCAGCTGCGCGATCGGCACGGGCTGAGCGACGTGCAGATCGCCGAATGTTTTGCGGCGGTCTCAGACGAATCCGGGCCGTTCGATCTGCGCGGGATCCTGTCGGAGGATGAGCTGCGCAAGAAATTCGCGCGGGATCGTTCTATATGATGAGCGGCGCACACCGAAGATGACGAGCGATATGAAGGACGAGAGCGACGCCGCGATGGACCGGCTGCTGGCCGGCACGTTGAAGGCGCGTCCCGGCGTGCCGGCGGATGGCGCCTGCCTCGACGCCGATACTGTCGCGGCGTGGGCCGACGAAGCGCTCGGCGCGCGCGAACGTCAGGCAGTCGAAGCCCATGCGGCCGGCTGCGCCCGCTGTCAGGCGCTGCTCGCGGCGATGGTGCAGACGCTGCCGCCGCCGCAGGCCGCGGCGCCGCCGCTGCGCAGGCGGGCGTTCTGGTGGCTCGCGGCGATCGCGCCGGTGGCAGCGGCCCTGGTCGTGTGGTTCGCCGTGCCGCAACGCGCACCGGTGCAGCAATCCCAGAGCGCCGAAGCGGGCGCGGAGCAGGCGGCGTCCGCACCGTCGGCTTCGCCGGCATCGACGTCGGGAGACGCAGCCGCGAAGAGTCAGGCAGATGCCCCGCGTTTACCGCCGCTGGCCCGTCCGCGGGACGCGGCACCGGTCGAACAAAAAGGGGCGACCCCACTCGCACCTGCCGCGGCGTCGGCAGACGCGCTCGCCGGCGCGGCTCCGGCGGC
>JAOBWF010000123.1 GCA_025463215.1 Acidobacteriota bacterium
GCTCGCCAACGTCCGCGCCCGGCGGCCGGCGCGCGCCCGCGGCGAGTGGGAGTCATGAGCGCGCCGCGATTCCAGCTCGCAGACGAGCTCCTGCGCCGCTTCGCCGCGTCGCTGCGATCGGCGCAGCTCTATTCGCCGGGGCATCCGATCATCGCCCGCAACCTCGCGTCGTTGTCCGCGGCGTTTCAGATGCTGCACGGCCTACAGCCGACCGTCACCATCGGCCTGGTCGGCGAGGAAGTGATCGTCGACGACATGCCGATGGCCCGGGCCGACGCGCTCGGACCGTTCGTGCGCCGGCTGCAGCAGGCGGGCGTGGAGCGGATCACCGTCGATCGCGGCGTCACGGTCGACGAGATCACGACCTTCCTCGCCGCCATCACCACGATCGACGCGCGCGATTCGAACGCCGCCGAGTCCTTCCCCGCGATTGCGCACGTCCGCGTCGGCCGCGTCACCGTCGAGCAGCGCATCGAGGGCAGCCTCACCGACATGGCGACGATCAAGCGTCTCTACAGCGACGCGGTCACCGTCGCCGGCAACATCTGGGACAGCGCCCAGACCGACGGGCGCCCCGACGCCACCGCGGCGCGCTCGATGATCGACGGCCTCGCCCAGGCCGTGGCGCAGAACCGCACCGCCCTGCTCGCGCTGACCACGTTGAAGAATTACGACAACTACACGTTCACGCACATGGTGAACGTGTCGATCCTGACGATGGGGCAGGCGCGCGGCCTCGGCATCGACGGCCCGCTGCTGCGCGAGTTCGGCCTCGCCGCCCTGATGCACGACATCGGCAAGGTCCGGACGCCGCTCGACATCCTCAACAAGCCGGACAAGCTGACCGACGCCGAATTCCTGATCATGAAGCGGCACGTCGTCGACGGCGCCGAAATCCTGCGGATGACGCCGGACGTCCCGGCGCTCGCGCCGGTCGTCGCCTTCGAGCACCACCTGCGGATCGACGGCTCCGGCTACCCCTCCGGCGTCAACCGCTCCGCGCTCAACATCGGCACGATGCTGTGCAGCATCGCGGACGTCTACGACGCGATGCGTTCGCAGCGCCATTACCAGAAGGCGTTCCCGACCGATCGGATTCTCGCCGTGCTCCAGCGCAACGACGGAACGCAGTTCGATCAGCACCTCGTCCGCCGGTTCGTCCAGCTGATCGGCATCTACCCGGTCGGCAACCTGGTGCGGCTCAACACCGGTGAAACCGCGGTGGTGATGAACGTCTACGCGCCCGATCCATACCGGCCGCACGTGCGCGTGCTCATCGATCGCGACGGGAAACGGCTCGATCTGCCGTACGAGCTCAACCTGTGGGAGCCGGCCGAGGATCCACAGCGTCCCGCGTCGGTCGTCGCGCCGCTCGACCCGGCCGACTATCAGTTCGATCCGCTGCTGCTAATGTAAGCTTCTGGAAAGGGATCTCCTGGTGCGAACGTTCATGACCGCGGCCGCGATCGCGGCGCTGCTCTCGCTCTCGACCACCGCCGCGGTCACGCCGCCGAAGCTCGCGGTCGTGATCGTCGTCGATCAGATGCGCGCCGACTACGTCGATCGGTTCAACGCCGAATGGACCGCCGGCCTCAAGCGGATGGTGACGCAGGGGGCGTGGTACCAGCAGGCGGCGTATCCGTATCTGACGACCGTGACGTGCGCCGGCCACGCGACGGTGTCGACCGGATCGTTTCCCCACGTTCACGGCGTCTTCCAGAACGCGTGGTGGGATCGCGACGCCCGCAAGCAGGTGACGTGCACCGAGGACCCGAGCGCGAAGGACGTCGGCTATGGGATCCCGGTCACTGGCGGCGACAGCGCGTACCGGCTGCAGGTGCCGACCTTCACCGATCAGATGCGCACCAGCCGCCAGGCGCACGTCGTCTCGCTGTCGATCAAGGCGCGCAGCGCGATCATGCTCGGCGGCCACGGCGGCGATGCGATCACCTGGCTGACCGACACGCTCGACGGCTGGGAGACCGCCGCCGGATATTCGGAGAAGGGCGTGCCCGCGGTCAAGGCATTCATCGACGCCAATCCGCTCGCCGCCGACTTCGGCAAGACGTGGGAACGCAGTCTGCCGGCCGCATCCTACAGCGGCGCCGACGACGCGCCCGGCGAGGCGCCGCCGCTGGGATGGACCCGCAGCTTCCCGCACGTGCTGAAAGGGACGGCCGACAAGGTCGACGGCTCCTACTTCTCGCAGTGGGAACGCAGCCCGTTCGCCGACGCCTACGTCGGACGCTTCGCCGCGGCGCTCGTTCAGTCGCTGCAGCTCGGTAAACACGACGGCACCGACGTCCTCGCGATCAGCTTTTCGAGCCCCGATCTGGTCGGCCACGCGTTCGGGCCGCGCAGCCACGAGGTCCAGGACATGTACGCGCACCTCGACAAGACGATCGGCACCTTGTTCGATCAGCTCGACACGATCGTCGGCAAGGATCAGTGGGTCGCCGGGCTGACGGCGGATCATGGCGTCACGCCGATCCCCGAGCAGCTCGTCGCCGAAGGCAAGGACGCGGGCCGCATCAACGGCGGCGCGCTCGTCGACGCGGTCGAGCAGGTCCTGAAGCCGGCGCTCGGCGACGGGCGACACATTGTCGTGCTCAACACCAATGACCTCTATTTCGAGCCCGGCGTGTACACGAAGATCATCCAGTCGCGCGAGCTGACGACGGCGGTGATCTCGGCGATCCAGTCGCGCCCGGGGATCCAGCGCGCGTTCCGCAGCGAGGAGATTCGCGGCGCCGACAAGTCGAAGGATCCGCTGGTCCGCGCCGCGGCGCTGAGTTATTTTCCTGGACGCAGCGGCGACATCGTCTTCGCGACCAAACCCGGGTGGATGGTGTCCGGCGGCGGCACGACGCACGGCTCGGCAAGTGCGGACGATCAGCGCGTGCCGATCCTGTTCTATGGGCGAGGCGTGAAGCCAGGCAAGTATCAGGACGCCGTGACGCCGGCCGATGTCGCGCCGACGCTCGCCGCGATTTCGGGGCTGACGATGAAAGCCGAGGGGCACCCGCTGGCATGCGTGCAGTGAAGAACAACGCGGCGGCGGATCCCTTCTCTCACCGCGTCCTGTCGATCGTGCGCCGCATTCCGCCGGGGCATGTCGCGTCGTACGGGGACGTCGCGAAGCTCGCCGGCCGTCCCCGCGCCGCGCGCGCGGTCGGCAACATCATGCGCGGCTGCGGCCGGCCGGACGTGCCGTGCCATCGGGTGATCGCCGCGGGCGGACGGCTGGGCGGCTACGGCGGCAGCGAGATCCTCAAACGATCCCTGCTCGTCGCCGAAGGCATCATCATCTCGGGCTCGAGGGTGCGGGGCCTCGACCGAGTGCGGTGGAGGCCTGTTCGGAGAGTTAGAAGTCAGAAGTTAAAAGTTAGAAGTTAGAAGTTAGAAGTTAGAAGTCAGACGTCTGAACTTCCAGGCCCGTTTCCCTCGTATCTCCTTACGTGGCCACCCTAAAGCAACGCCCGGCAAGCCCCTTCCCGTCTAAATAGACGACGGTGGATCTTGTTGCCAGAATCCAGGCGGGAGACGGCGAGGCGTTCGAGACGCTCTACCGGCAGCACAGCGCGCGCATCTACACGCTCGCGAGCCGGATGGCGGGATCGGCGGAGGACGGCGAGGACCTGCTCCAGGAGATCTTCCTCCAGGCCTACCGCAAGCTGGGCAGCTTCAAGGGGGACTCCGCGCTCGGCACCTGGCTGTATCGCCTCGCCCTCAACCACTGCCTCGACTTCGTGCGCAGCCGGCAGGCGAAGATGAACAAGCTGACCGAAACGCTCGACGCCGAGACCTCGTTCGAGCCGAGCGCGCGGCGCGAGACGCCGGTCGCGCGCATGGATCTCGAGCGCGCCGTCGAGCGGCTGCCTGAGGGCTGCCGCGAAGCGTTCGTGCTGCACGACGTCGAAGGGTTCGATCACAAGGAAGTCGGCGATCTGCTGGGGATCGCGGAAGGCACCTCGAAGTCGCAAGTGTTCAAGGCGCGGCTGAAGCTGCGCGCGATTCTGCGCGGGAAATAAATGCATCCGAACGACACGATCCTGAACGACTACGTCGACGGATCGCTCGGACTGGTCGAGCGGCATGGCGTCGACCAGCACCTCGCCGGCTGCGCGGCGTGCCGGCACAGCGTCGACGATCTGCGC
>JAOBWF010000126.1 GCA_025463215.1 Acidobacteriota bacterium
GGCCGCCGGCGAGCTGCTGCTTGAGCTGGCGTGCGAATGACAGCGGGTTGTGCCACCCATCGGTGCCGCCGACGCCGGGGTCCTGGCGCGTGGGCGTTACGCCGATGTTGTAGAAGCCGTTGTCGTAGATGGCTTCCGTGCGATCGCCCATCAGCATGTGCTCGATCGGGCCGTCGCCAGCGAACGAGTCGACGCCGGTTCCGAGCACCATGCGTGTCGACGCGCCAGTGAACTCCGCGCCCTTGTGGCAGTTGGCGCAGCGGCCGCGGTCGCCGGAAAAGATGGCGAGGCCCGCCTGTTCCTGCGCGGTGAGCTGCGTCGGGTCTCCGGCCGCCCAACGATCGAAGCGGCTGTCGTCGGAGATGAGCGTCGCTTCGTACATCTGGATCGCGAGGCCCCAGAACAGGGAGAAGTTGGCTTCGACCTGGCGGTACGGGAGACCGCTCGACGCCTGGAAGGCCGCGTCCGGCACCTGCCAGTACTCCGGCCAGAAGGCCGCCTTGATCATCGACTCGTAGCTGCTGATGTTCAGGCCGAACCCGAGCACGTTGCGGTACTTGCCGAGCACGCTGTCGCTCGCCGAGACCGTCTGCGCGCCGAGCGGGCGGGCGAGCAGCATCTTGTGCGCGAGGTCGGCGAAGTTGCGGCCCGCGCCAGACATCTCGAAGCCGCTCAGCGCCGGGCCGACCGCCTGCGACGCGGCGCTGGCGTACGGGATGCGAACATAGGCCGGCACCGCGCGCTCGACCTGGGTGCCGCTCTGATCCGCGGACCAGTCGTCGATCCAGATCTGCGCCTTGGTGTCGCGCGGTCCGAACGGGGTGACGCCGTTGAACACGAAGTTGGCGCGGCCGTCCCAGAAGTTGCGGAAGTTCAGGACCGCGTTGATCACCGTCGGCGCGTTACGTGCGGTGACGCGGCGCGTCTCGACGCCGTTGACGACGAACACGCCGTCGGGCGCCTGAATCGTCTTCTCGAGCGGGCCCAGGTTCTTGGCGAAGTCGGAGTTGTAGACGCCCGAGGCGCCGGCCACTTCGTCGCTGTCGAACGCGATCGACGACTCACGGTCCTTCGGATCCGACAGGCGGTGGAACGGGAAGTCCGCGGCCGTCAGCGTGTAGTTCGGCCCGCCCTTGCTGGCGGAGCCGGTCGGATCGAAGAGATTGCTGCCGCCCGCCTGACCGGGATTCAGCTGATTCTTGACCCGGCTGTCCGCGCCGGCGTGGTAGTGGCAGCTCGCGCACGCCATCTGGTTGTCGCTCGACGCCTGCTGATCCCAGAACAGCGCTTTGCCGAGGCGGATCGCGGCCGCCTTGTCCTGGACGAAGTCGCCCAGGTTGGGCGGTTCGGGCACGGCGATGCTCTTGAGCGACGTCGGCTGGACCGTCGGCTTCAGATTCTGCTGCGCGTGGACGGCGAGGGCGGTCACCGCCACGTACGCCGTCACGGCGGTGGCAACCCATCCGGTTGCCCTGGAACGAATGCGCATCGGCCTTGTCTCCTTCATGACTGTTCCTACTGCGTGACCGACTTCGAGGTCACAGCGCTCGTCGTCGAGTTGCCGGCGGCGTCGGTCGCGACGGCGGTGAACGTAAAGGTCCCGGTGACGTTCGGCATGGTGAAGCTGCCGGTCCATGTGTTCGCCGGGGACGCGGCCTTCGCGCCGATCACGGTGCCGGTCTGCTTGACGCCGTTGGCGGTGTATGAATAGAGGAACGTGACGCTGGTCACGGCGGCGTTGTCGGTCGCCACGACCGACGCGGTCGCGGCCTTGGCCTTCAACAGCGTCACGGGATTGGTCGTGACCGTGCCGACCGTCGGCTTGACCGTGTCTGCCGGCGCGACGACGATGACGTTGACCGACGCCGAGCTGGCGGTCGCGCCGTTGCTGACCGTGAGCTGGAAGGTCAGCGTCGCCGACGCGGCGCCGACCGCGAGCGTCGGCGCGTTGAACGTCGGCTTCGCGGTGTTGGCGCCGGACAGGGCGACCGCGGGGCCGGCCGTCTGCGTCCACGCAAACGTGATCGGCGACGCCGGGGTATTGGCATCGCTGCTCGCGCTGCCGTCGAGCGTCACCGTCGCGGCGGAGCTGACGGTCTGCGTCGTGCCGGCGCTGGCAATCGGCGCGCAGGCGTTGCGGATCGGCCGCCGTGCGGGATCGTCCGGCCACGGCGAGAGCTGCGACACGAAGCCAAGCCGCGTCCGGGTGCCGAACGCGTCGCGCGGACCCGAGCCCTGCGCCAGGAAAGGCATCGCGTCGAAGTTCGCCGCGACCTTCGGGTTGCCGATGCCGCGGTTCTCCGGCAGGATGAACTCGAAGTTCGGCGCCTGGTAGGCCCCCGCGTTCAATCCGTTGAGCGTCGGCACGGTACCGGCGAGGCCGACCGCGCGCACTTCACGGGTGGGCGGCAGGAACGGGAAGCCCTTGAGGTCGAACAGCGGCGCGCCGGGACGGAAGCGCCAGCGGCCCGCGACCGCGCCGTTCGGCGGACCAGGGTCGACCGCCTGGAGGTTCCAGACCCGATCGACCTCTTCGCCGGTGCACGCGTCGACGTCGACCGCGGAAATCTTGACCGCGGTGGAGATGTCGGTGGTGAATCCTTCGACCCGCGTGCGCTTGGCGCCTTCCTGCGCGAGGGTGAGATCGTCCAGCGGCCCAGTGCCCATCAGCAGGACGTCAATCGCGACATAGAAGGGCTGCGTGCCCGGTGTGGTGAAGATGCCGACGTTGGCGTCGACGCCCCATGCATCGACGTACTGGCCCGCCGCGTCGAACACGATCGGCCCCTTGACCGTGACGTAGTCGCCGACTTCGAACGGCGCCATGCGCCACGGATCCGGCGTGGTGCGGGTCGCGCCGTTGTTCGCGTATTCCGCGGTGGTCGGCGTCGGTTGCACCGGCATCGTGAAGATCGACTGATACTTCGTCCCCGCCGTCGGGCGGTTGCCCTGCGGGCAGAGTACGTCGTCGGCGACCGCGGGATTGCCGCGCGGCACGCACATCGGGAATCCGGTTTCGCTCTTCACCGTCGGGTTGTCCTCGTCCACGGTGAAGCGGCGATCGTGACTGCCGGCGCGCCCGTAGCGGCCGATCGGATCGTTCAAACGGACGCGCGTGCCGTCGGCGACGCCCGGGGTGCCGCCGACGCGCATCTCGCCGGTGCCGTAGTCGATGAAGTTGACGAACCCCTGGTGCGCCATCATCGAGAGCTGGTTGATGAACAGCAGGCCGGCGATGTAGTCGTCGCCGACGCGGTTGCCCTGCACGATCACTTCGAAGGTGAACGGCGGCTTCGGCGTGTCGTTCAGCGCCAGACCGGTCTGCGCCGGGCCGTAGGGCGCCGGCGCCTCGGTGAACAGCTCGGCCCACGTCACCGAGGTCGCCGGCATCTGGAAGATCGTGTTGCGCGGCACGATCACCTTGTGGTTGTTCAGCGTGATGGTGCCGCCCCGGAATGGATCGGCGCCGGCGTCCAGCGTCGCGGTCTGAATGAAGCCGGTCATCTCGAACGGCGTCGCCGCCGGCATCGGCAGCTGCGCGCGAAGGTCGGTCGCCGAGTACAGAGCGGCCACCGTGAGCGCCGCGATCCACAGCGTCCTGGCGCGCAACCGTGTGAGTCCTCGTGTCAACATCGTTCTGATCTCCCTCGTATTCAGCGCGCGCACACTCGCGTCGGCACTGGGGCAGACAGAGCTGCCGCAGCGAGAACAGCCGAGCACTGTTCCCGGTCGAGAATTTCCGCCGCGTGGGTCTGATTGCCTCAGCGCGTGAGGCGCGTGACGTGCGCGTGTAATCACTACAAGGGGCAAGAGCGGTGCCGACCGACATTCACGAGGCAATGCGCGTAAATGCCCGCGTCTTGCGTCATCGCGATCGATCGCGCCGAACGACATTCTCGGAATGCGTGGACTAATCGAGACCGAACGATGGACTATCCGCGGCACGTCGCGTGTCGCGTGCGGCGATCGCGTCATTCTGCTAGGCGTGTCCCGCCGAGGTGGCGTGGCACTGGCGTTGCTCAAATGCCTGCGGCTCGATCTCCATCCAGCCGCATCCGCCGACACGTCGTCGTCGCGTTTTTCCACGTGCGCCCTGAGGAGGGCATCAATTCATGCAGCAGCAGCCGTTCGCCACATTCGTCGGAATCCTCGCGGGAGCGCTTCTCGCAGTGCAGGGGGCCGCGCACGCGCAGTCCGCCACCATATACGGATCGGTCGGCAACTTCGATGTCGCCAACAACCAGCAGCGCGAGGCGCATGGGTTCGAGGTCGAGCTCGAAGGCGTGCACCCCGAAGACATCGCCTCGACCTTCGATGCGCAGCGCTATGGCGCGCCGGCGATCATCCCCACGACCACCGGGACGATCGTGCGGTGGGTGAGCGGCTACGACGCCGCGAGTGGATTCGCCGCGACGACGGCGGCGCATCCGGCCGACGCGCCTTTGGCGGGCACCTGCTATCAGTGGGCGGGCGCCGGTTACGATCAATCGGGCTGCGAACACTTCGGCGCCAGCCTCCGCGTCAACGCGACGCGCGCGACCTATCGCTGGCTGGTCGAGGATCCCTCGCTGCCCGGGCAGATCGTCGTCGGTGCGGTCGCCACCGCGGTCGCCGCGCCGGCCTATTCAGTGGCGCCGCCGCTGGTGGCCGGGGCGATGCCGATTCTCAATGCCGACGTCGATGCGCCGGCCGCCGCCGTGTTTCCAACGCACTACGGCGACGCCTACTGGCTCAAGATCTTCAAGGCCGACGTCGCGCGCGGGATTGCGCTCGACGAGTTGACCAACGACAATCCCGCCGTCGTGCCAGCCGATGCCGCGCACCTCGAAACCTCGTGGGTCTTCATCCAGGCCGACCCTCTGATCAAGTTCAGGACCTCCGGCAAGACAAGCCCGTCTCGCGGCCGCACGCGCAACGGCGGTCCGATCGGCAGCGACGCCGCCGCGGTCGTGCGCCGCTACGAGCTGTACGAGTTTGCCGGTCTATACGATCCGGTCTTTCACCAGGCGGTGTGTGCGATTTCCAACTGCTCGGCTCCCGCGGATGGGGAGGTCGGCTCGCTCATCAGCGCGCAGATGACGGCCGCCAACGTGCTCGTGCCGTCGGTCACCGTCGTCGAGTCGGGCAGCGGCTCGGTGACCTCGAGCGACCGACGCATCAGCTGCGGCGCGACCTGCACGGCGGCGTACACGAGCGGCGACGTCACGACCCTGAACGCGGTGCCCGCGGCTGGCGCCGCCTTCACCGGCTGGTCCGGTGCGTGCACCGGCGCGGC
>JAOBWF010000130.1 GCA_025463215.1 Acidobacteriota bacterium
GGTGCTGCAGGGCCTGGGGTTCAAGACCACCGATTTCGAGCGGCCGACCGAGACGTTTTCGGGCGGCTGGCAGATGCGCATCGCCCTGGCGAGGCTGCTGCTGGGCGAGCCGAACCTGCTGCTGCTCGACGAGCCGACCAACCACCTCGATCTCGAGGCGCGCAACTGGCTCGAGGCCTATCTCAACGCCTACCCCTTCGCGGTGATCCTCGTCTCGCACGATCGTTTCTTCCTCGATGCCGTCGTGACGCGCATCGCCGACCTGACGCTGCGCACGCTGACCGACTACCACACGAACTACAGCGGCTACCTCGCCGAGCATCACGAGCGCATCGAGGCGATGCGCAAGGCGAAGCGCGATCAGGACGAGGAAGTCGGCCGGGTCAAGATGTTCATCGACCGCTTCCGCTACCAGGCGACGAAGGCGTCGCAGGTGCAGAGCCGGATCAAGATGCTCGAGAAAGTCGTCCCGATCGAGGTTCCGGCGGAGCGCAAGAAGATCAACTTCAACTTCCCGGCGTGCGCCAAGAGCGGCCGGATCGTGCTCGAGCTGAAGCACGTGCGCAAGTCGTACGGCGACGTCAGCATCTTCAAGGATCTCAACCTGCACATCGAGCGCGGCGATCGCATCGCGCTGGTCGGTCCCAATGGCGTCGGCAAGTCGACGCTGATGCGGATGCTCTCGGGCGAGGAAGCGCCGGACGCCGGCGAGCGGGTGCTCGGCCACAACGTCGTGATGCAGTACTTCGCGCAGGACGAGGCGACGCGGATGGACCCGGCCCCGACCGTATACGAGACGTTGTCATCAGGGTCGCCGCTGCAGATGGTGCCGATGATCCGCAACATCCTCGGCGGCTTCCTGTTCTCGGGCGACGATGTCTACAAGCACGTGCGGGTGCTGTCGGGCGGCGAGCGGACGCGCCTCGCGGTCGCGCGCATGCTGCTGCGGCCGTCGAACACGCTGCTGCTCGACGAACCGACCAACCATCTCGATCTCGATTCGAAGGAAGTGCTGCTCGACGCCCTCGTCGATTACGGCGGCACGCTGATCTTCGTGTCGCACGATCGCTACTTCGTCGAACGGCTCGCGACCAAGATCATCGAGATCGGCGGCGGCACCGCGGTCGCCTTCCCCGGGACCTACAAGGAGTTCCTCTACCACAAGGCCCATGCGGGCGAACCCGCCAGGCAGGACGCCGGGAAGGCGGGACGGCAGGCGGGTAAGGCCGACGCCGTTCGCGCGGCCGCCGATGCGCCGAGGAAGAAAGGCGCCGCGCCGCAGCACACCGCGCCGCCGAAGGCGGCCAACGCTCCGCCGAAACAGAATCACGACGAGAAGAAACGGATCGATGCGGAAGCGCGAAAGCAGCAGAAAGCGGCCGGCGCGCGCCAGGCGCGGATCGCGACCCTCGAGGCCCGCATCGCGGAAACGGAAGCGGCAATCCGCGAAGTCGAACAGCAGATGTCCGCTCCCGGTTTCTACGAAGATCGCACCGCTTCCCAGCCGGTGATCGACCGCCATCAGGCGTTGATGTGGCAGGTCGGTGACCTCATGCACCAATGGGAACAACTCCAGGGACTGACCGATCAGTCAGCCGAGGCCTGACCGAATCGTAATTGCATTACAATTGTGTCATCGGCCGGTTGGGAGGCGCTTCCGTAACCGGTTGAATTGACGCGGTTTTCGCGTTCTGGAACGGTTGAGATTTGGGCATACGATTTGCCCCTTTGCCGTTGAGACACGTGTCCCTAGCCATGCCCGACATGCCCGAGCGACCCCAGGCCGCGCCGCGCCGACGGACTACCCGTGCGTCCGCGTCGCACCCCGCCCGCCGCCCCGCCGCTGACCGGCAGACCCCCGACGACCGTTTCTTCCGGCACATCGTCAGCAGCATGCGCAACGGCGTGATTGCGTTCCGGCGCGACGGCACCATCGCGCTCATGAACGATGAGGCGTACAGAATGTTCGGGCTGACGCCGTCCGGGAGGGACGTCGGCCGTCCGTTCGCCGACGTGCTGCGCGACAGGCAGGAGATCATCCGCGTGCTGTCCGGCGCCTTCGAGCTCAGTCACCTCCCGAACCGCGCGGAACTGCGGCTCAAAGAGCTCGACCGGGTCATCGGCTACACGCTCTCGCAGGTGAAGGACGACGGTGGGACGCCGGTCGGGGCGGTGCTGTTCTTCAAGGACCTCACGCAGGTCGAGCAGCTCGAGGAGCGCGAGCGGCTGCGCGATCGGCTCGCATCGCTCGGCGAGATGGCCGCCGGGATCGCCCACGAGCTCAAGAACCCGCTGGCCGGCATCGAAGTGATGGCCGGGCTGCTGCGAAGACAGGTCCCGGATTCAAAGGACGCGCAGTCACTGCTGGCCGACATCCTCAGCGAAGCGAAGCTGGCCAACGCGATCGTGGTCGAAATGCTGGAATTCGTGCGGCCGGTCCGGCTGCAGGTGGAACGCACCGATCTGCGGGACGTGATTCAGCAGTCGGTGACGATGGCCGAGTCGAAGGTGCCGCGCCGGGACGTCATCGTGCGCGTCAACATCGAGGCCGGGCTGCCGATGATCGAGAGCGATCATCATCAGCTGTCGCAGGTCTTCACCAATCTCGTCGCCAACGCCTTCGAAGCGCTCGACGGCAAAGGACGCATCACGATTGCGGCGACGACGACCGCGATCGAAGCGGACCCGGCGTTCGCGGGCATTCACCCGCCGACGCCGGCGGTGCTCGTCGAAGTCGCCGACGATGGCCCCGGCGTGCCGGCGGAGCTCACGGATCGCATCTTCAACCCCTTCTTCACGACGAAAGTCACCGGCACCGGGCTGGGGCTGGCGATTGTCAGGAAAATCGTCGACGCGCACGACGGGCGCATCGACGTCAGCAGCACGAAGGACACCGGCACGCGCTTTCGCGTCACGCTTCCCGTGACGAGCGCATCCGGTTGGTTCAAATAGCGAGGCATATTCAGATGGGTCGCATTCTCGTCGCCGATGATCACGATGCGCTGCGCCGCGGACTCGTCCGCGGGCTGACCGATGCCGGTCACGAAGTCCAGGAGGCGTCGAACGGCAACGCCGCCATCGAGCGGCTGCACGACAGCTACTTCGACGTCGTGCTGAGCGATCTCAAGATGGGCGGCAGCGACGGCATGGACGTGCTGCGCACCACGCGTGCGATGCACCCGACCACCGCCGTCATCCTGATGACCGCGTTCGGGTCGGTCAACACCGCTGTGGAGGCGATGAAGACCGGCGCCTTCGACTACGTGCAGAAGCCGTTCGAGATCGAGGAGATGGAGGTCAAGATCGAGAAGGCGCTCGACTTGAAGCGCCTGAGGAACGAGCTCGACTACCTCCGCGGCACGCAGAACGACATCTACGAGTTCGACAAGATCGTCGGCCAGAGCGCCGCGCTGCAGCACGTGCTCGACATCGTCAAGAAAGTGGCGAAGAGCAACACGACCGTGCTGATCCGCGGTGAAACGGGCACCGGCAAGGAGCTGATCGCTGGTGCGACCCACCACAATTCGCTGCGCAACAACCGCAACTTCGTCAAGGTGAATTGCGCCGCGCTGCAGGAAAACCTGCTCGAGTCGGAGCTGTTCGGCCACGAGAAGGGCGCCTTGACCGGCGCCGACAAGCAGCGGATCGGCCGCTTCGAGCAGGCCGACGGCGGCACGCTGTTCCTCGACGAAATCGGCGACATGAGCCCGAGCACGCAGGC
>JAOBWF010000136.1 GCA_025463215.1 Acidobacteriota bacterium
TTCTCGATCGATCTGCAGCGTGAGCTGCCCGGGGCGATGGCGGTGACCGCCAGCTACATCGGCGCGCGCGGCGATCACCTGCCCCTCGGCGGCACAGTCGACACCGTCGTCAACATCAACCAGGTCGATCCGAAATATCTGTCGCTGACCGCGGCGCAGTTGAGCGCGCAGATTCCGAATCCCTATTTCGGCAACGCGAATGCCGGCGCGCTTGCGACGCAGGCCACCTGGAGCCGGGCGCAGTCGCTGCGGCCGTTCCCGCAGTTCCTCAACGTCCAGGATCGCCAGGTCTCGGAAGGGGTCAACCGCTACAACGCGTTCGTCGCCGAATGGACCAAGCGGCCGCGCAAAGGCGGCCTCGGCGGCCGCGTCAGCTACACCTACAGCATCCTCAAGGACAACCAGGTCGGCGAGACGAACTTCTACTCCAACAACGGCGTCGGCGCGCCGCTGAACAACTACAACTACATCGCGTCGTATGCGGCGTGCTCGACGACGAACAACGCCGCCTGCTTCAACCCGATGGCCGAGTACCAGACCGGCATCCTCGACGTCCCGCACCGGATCATCCTGGCGCCGGTGTGGCAGCTGCCGTCGCCGAGGCGCACGGACAGCGTCGCGGGGTGGCTGGCCGCGAACTGGACGGCGGCCGCCGTGTTCAACTTCCAGAGCGGGTTTCCGATCGGCCTCGCGCAGAGCGACAACCTCGGCCTGCTCGGCAACGGCCAGCGGCCGAACATCGTGCCCGGCGTCGACCTCGTGACCGCCGGCGATCTCGCGGCGCGGCTGGCATCGGCCGATCACGCCACGGCGACGTGGCTCAACGCCGCCGCGGTCACCCTCGCGCCGGCCCAGACCTTCGGCACCGCGCCGCGGCTGGAGACCGACGTCCGCACGCCGCGCACCATCAACACCGATCTCTCGGTGTCCAAGAACTTCGGTCTTGGCGGCGGCAAGTCGGCGCAACTGAAATTCGAGGTCATCAACCTGTTCAATCGCGTGCAGACCAACAGCATCGCGACCACCGCCGGAACCTCGACGTTCGGGCAGATCAGCAGCCAGTCCGGCTTCATGCGCCTGTCGCAGATCATGTTCCGCTACAGCTTCTAGCGCGTCTTACTTACCAAGGTGGCGGGGGTGCCCTGTTCCGGGACACCCCCGTTTTGCCGTCCTGTGCAGGTGCGGGAAGCTCGGCCGGGCATCGGCTTTGCGAGCCGCACGTGGGTGATCAACTTCTTCATGGCGGGTCCCGAGATGGTACGATGGGAACTGACCGCCGTGGACTCGCACGGGCCGTTTCGCCTGACGGTCCATCACGCCCTGGGCGTCATCGTCGAGTACTTCGACACGTCGGCGGCCGCGCTGATGCGGGAGCTGGAACTCGAAGACCTTCTGATCGCCGCTCGGGGAGCCAGCAGATGATGACACCGGCGCGCATCCTGATCGTCGACGACGACGAGACGGTACTGCAGACGTTCGCGAAAGCGCTGTCGCTCGAAGGGTTCGACGTGCGCACCGCCGCGTCGCCGCTGATCGGTCTCCAGGAGGTCGAAGACACCCCGCCCGACGCCATCCTGCTCGATCTGCGGATGCCGTTCGTCAACGGCGTCGGCTTCCTCTATCGGCTGCGCGCGCAGAGCGCGCATCGCCATACCCCGGTCGCGATCATCACCGGCGACTCCTGCATCGACGATCCGGCGATGATCGAGCTCCACGACCTCGAGGCCGAGGTCCGGTTCAAGCCGATGTGGATCGACGAAGTCGTCACGCTGACGCGCACCCTGCTCGCCAAGCCGCGCGCCGCGTCACAAACTCATCAATAGTTTCCTGTTACCATTCGGGCCGTGGGCGGTACCGATCCGGAACGCGCCGGCCTCGAGGCGCGACGCCTCGCGGCCATCGTCGACTCCAGCGACGACGCGATCATCAGTAAGGATCTGAACGGCATCGTTCAGACCTGGAATCCGTCTGCCGAGCGGATCTTCGGCTATACCGCCGCCGAGATGATCGGCCGCTCCATCCGCGTCATCATCCCGACCAATCGCCAGTCCGAGGAAGACGAGGTCCTCGCCCGCATCCGGCGGGGGGAAAAGCTCGATCATTTCGAGACCGTCCGCCAGCACAAGGACGGCACCCTCGTCGCGATCTCGCTCACGGTGTCGCCGATCCGCAACGATGAAGGGGTCGTCATCGGCGCCTCGAAGATCGCGCGCGACATCAGGGACCGCAAGCGGCTGGCGGCGATTGTCGAGTCGAGCGACGACGCGATCATCAGCAAGACGCTCAACGGGATCGTGACGTCGTGGAACCCGGCGGCGGAGCGGATGTTCGGCTACACGGCCGAAGAGATGATCGGCCAGTCGATCAGGCGCATCATTCCGGCCGATCGCCAGAGCGAGGAAGATGAGGTCGTCGCCTCCATTCGCGGGGGGCGCAAGGTCGATCACTTCGAGACCATCCGGCAGCACAAGAACGGATCCTTCATTCCGATCTCGCTGACCGTCTCCCCTATCCACGACGAGCGCGGCTTCGTCGTCGGCGCCTCCAAGATCGCGCGCGATATCCGCGAGCGGAAAGCGGCGGAGGCGGAGCGTACCCGGCTGCTGGCGCTCGCGGAGCAGAACGCGGCGATCACGAACACGCTGAACGAGATCGGCGCCGCGGTGGCGTCCGCGCTGGACCGGCAGGCGGTCGTGCAGAAGGTCACCGACGCGGCGACGCAGGTGACCGGCGCCGCATTCGGCGCCTTCTTCTACAACGTGGTCAACCGGCAGGGCGAAGCGTATACGCTCTACACGATTTCCGGCGTGCCGCGTGAAGCGTTCGCAACGTTTCCGATGCCGCGGAACACGCAGGTGTTCGAGCCGACCTTCCGCGGCACCGAGCCGCTGCGCAGCGACGACATCACGAAGGATCCGCGATACGGCCACAGCGCGCCGTACCACGGCATGCCCGCCGGACATCTTCCGGTGCGCAGCTATCTCGCGGTGCCGGTGAAGACACGATCGGGCGAGCCGCTCGGCGGCCTGTTTTTCGGCCACCCTGAACCCGGCCGCTTCACCGCCGACCACGAGCGAATTGCGATCGGCATCGCCTCGTGGGCCTCGGTCGCGCTCGAGAATGCGCGCCTCTACCTGGCGGCGCAGGACGCCAGCCAGTTGAAGGACGAATTCCTGGCCACGCTGTCCCACGAGCTGCGCACGCCGCTGAATGCGATTCTCGGCTACGCGCGGATGATGCGCGCGGGCATCCTGCCGGCCGCCAAACTGCCGCGCGCCTTCGAGACGATCGAGCGCAATGCGGCATCGCTGACGGTGATCGTCGAAGACGTGCTCGACGTGTCGCGCATCATCTCGGGCAAGATGCGTCTCAACGTCGAGCCGGTCGACCTCGCCGCCGTGGCCCGGAACTCGGTCGAGGCGGTGCTGCCCGCGGCGGCCGCCAAAGGCGTCACCGTCGAGTGTGCACTCGACGAGCAGACCGGTCCGGTACCCGGCGACCCGGAACGCCTGCAGCAGGTGGTGTGGAATCTGCTGTCCAACGCGGTGAAGTTTTCGGTCGCCGGCGGCAAGGTGCACGTCGCCCTCAGCCGAACCGGCGCACATGCCACCCTGACGATCACCGACACCGGGATCGGCATCGCGCCGGAGTTCCTGCCGCACATCTTCGAGCGCTTCCGCCAGGCGGACGCGGGCACGACCCGCGAGCGCGGCGGGCTCGGCCTCGGCCTGGCGATTGCGCAGCAGCTGATCGAGATGCACGGCGGCACCATCGTCGGCACGAGCGCCGGCGTCGGCCGCGGTGCGTCGTTCACCCTGTCGCTGCCGCTGGTGATGGGGCGCCAGGACGCGCCGGTGCGCGGCGCGACCGGCCATGCCGCACACGGCACCGAGACCGCGATCCCGAATCTCCGGGGCGTCCACGTGATGGTGGTCGACGACGACGCGGACGCGCTCAGCATGGTGCGCGACATCCTCGAACTCTCGGGCGCCCAGATCTCGACGATGTCCTCGGCGAGGGAGGCGTTGAAGGCGATCGAGGACGCCTGTCCGGATGTCCTGGTTGCCGACCTCGGCATGCCGGAAATGGACGGTTTCGACCTGATCGCCTGCGTGCGCGGCAACAGCGATCCACGGCGCCGCAGGTTGCCCGCGGCGGCGCTGACCGCCTTCGCCCGTTCTGAAGACCGCGTCCGCGCCCTGCGGAGCGGATTCGACATGCACCTGGCGAAGCCCATCGAACCGGCGGAGCTGATGGACGCAGTGGTGACGCTCAGCGGCAAGAGCGGCGCGGTTCTTGTAAAGCCCAGGGCATGACCTGGCTGGCCTGGCTCACTATCGCCGTGCTCATCACCGCAGTCGCCGCGGTGACCGGCATCAAACCGAAAGGCAGCCGCCACGTCGCCCGCACCAGCATGATGGGGGTCGCCCGCGGCGTCCTGCTCTTCATCGTCGTGGTGGTCGCGTATATGTTCTACCGGGCACGCTAGCCTCGCGGCTGGATCGAAGACGGTTACGAATGTGGCCAGACCGACCGGACAAACCGGCGCAGGCCGCGGATCGCGACGATTCCAATCACCACGCCGGCGACGACGACGGCACCGATCATCCCGATAATCACCAACGACGTTCTCACCACGGCCGTTTACGTCAATTCGGCGTGCGCGAAAGCGGCGAGGATCGCCGCTTCGGCCGGCGGTGCGAGGATGTTCCGCGCGGCGAACTCCTCCGCCTGCGGGTAGTCTGTGGCCCGCACGCGATCGGCGGCCTTCGCGAAATCGTATGCCGTGCGCCGCAGCTCCACGTGCGGCCCGAGCAACAGCCAGTACGCGCCCGGCTCTCCGAATGGCATCCCGACGCTCCCCGCATTGACGACGCGCACGCGTCCGACCATGCGATCGAAGGCCATGTGCGTGTGGCCGCAGACGGCGAGCGCGACGTCGAGCGCCCCGAAGATGGGCAGCAGCCGATCGTCCGGCGTGTTGCGCGTGAAGATCTCGGTATCGTTGCGCGGGGTGGCGTGACAGAACAGGACGTCGCCGACCCCGTCGATGGTGATCCGCAGCGTCGGCGGCCAGCCGGCCAGACGCGCGTGCTCCTCCGCGCTCAGTTGCCCGGCGTTCCAGCGCAGCGCCTCGCGAAACGGCTCGGGCACGGCGCCGGTCGGTGCGACCACCTCGCGATCGCCGTTGCCCTGGATGAACTGCACGGGGACCTCGAGATCCAGCAGGCACGCGAGCGACTCCCGTGGCATCGGGCCGGGGACGACGTCGCCGCCGACGACGATGCGATCGACGCGTGCGGCGCGCACCTCGCCGAGGACCGCCTCGAGCGCGGGCAGGTTGCCGTGGATATCGTAGAGCGCGGCAACGCGCGCCGGCGGCATGCCCACACCGTAGCACGGCCGGTCACCTGTGCGAAGATGCCGCCCGATGGCCCCTGACGCCCTGGCGGCGTTCCCGAGAGCACTGAATTCGTATGCCGACGTCGCCGGCGCGTCGCTGGCGGCGACGCTTGCCGCACGCGTGCAGGCGGAGCCGTTCAACGCGGTCGCGACGGTCATCTTCCTCCTCGCGATTGTTCACACCTTCGCGGCCGCCCGCTTCAGCGCGATCCATTTCTTCAGCGAGGTCGAACTGGTCTTCGGACTGTGGGCCGCGGTGCTGGCGGTCGCCATCACCGGATCCATGGGATGGGGCGCGGCGCGGCATTACCTGAACGACACCGTCAACTACACCGAGGCGCTGTTCGTGGTGGTGATCATGGCGCTGGCCTCGACGCGCCCCATCGTGCTGCTCGCGGAAGCCGGGCTGCGGCGCGTGGCGCGCGCCGCCGGCGGCACGCCGGCGGCATGGTGGGGAGCGATTCTCACGATCGGCCCGCTGATCGGATCCTTCATCACCGAGCCGGCCGCGATGACGATTTGCGCGCTGCTCCTGGCGCGCCAGTTTTATGCGCGGCAGCCCGGTGTCCGCCTGAGATACGCGACCATCGGCCTGTTGTTCGTGAACGTGTCGATCGGCGGCACGCTGACGCACTTCGCCGCGCCGCCGGTGCTGATGGTCGCGCGGCCGTGGGGCTGGGGCACGGCGTTCATGCTCACCCACGTCGGATGGCGCGCGGCGCTCGCGATCGCGGCGTCCACGTCAATCTACGCGCGGGTCTTCCGCCGCGAGCTTCGCGCCCTGTCGGCGAGCGGCGCGATCGCGACGCAGGAGCAGCCGGACGAGGAGGCGGCGCGCGTGCTGCCCGTGCCGTGGTGGGTCACCGCCATTCACCTCGCATTCATGGCGTGGACCGTTGTCAACGCGCACTACCCGGTCCTGTTCATCGCCGGGTTCCTCTTCTTTCTCGGCTTCGCGCGGGCCACGGCGGCGTATCAGAGCCGGCTCGATCTGCGCACTCCGCTGCTCGTCGGGTTCTTTCTCGGCGGCCTGGTCGTGCACGGTGGGCTGCAGGGCTGGTGGATCGCGCCGGTCCTCGCGCGGCTTTCGAAAGCGCCGCTGTTTCTTGGCGCCACCGTGTTGACGGCGTTCAACGACAACGCGCTCCTCACCTACCTTGCGACGCTGGTGCCGAGCCTCGATCCGTCGCTCCGGCTCGCGATCGTCCAGGGCGCGGTCACCGGCGGCGGGATGACGGTGATCGCCAACGCGCCGAACCCGGCCGGACAGGCGCTCCTCTGCCGTTATTTCGGCGGCGCCGTGTCTCCGCTCGGGCTCGCGCTCGGCGCGCTGCTGCCGACATTGATCGCGGCTCTGCTTTTCTCGCTGTAGAGCAGTTCGCACATATGACCGCTCGCCGCAATGGCGACCGCTTTGCACCACTCTTCTCCGTCAAAAGGAGAACAGTACAGATGAGGAACACAGCATTTGCGTTGACGGCACTCGCACTGACGTGCGCCGTGAACGCCTCGGCGGGCCAAACGGCACAGACCTCCGGCGGCACCGCAACCGGCACCTCCGCAGCGGGCTCCTCCAACCAGACGATGACGCTGGTCGGCTGCGTCGGCGGCGGCGCGAGCGCCGCTGATCCATTCATGTTGTCGGACGTGTCGCTCGGCAGCGTCGGGACCACGACACCTGGTCAGGTCGCGACCGGAACAATGACGGGAACCGGAACGGGAACGATGACGGGAACCGGAACCGGAACAATGACGGGGACCGGAACCGGAACAATGACGGGGACCGGCACCGGTGCGGCGACCGGAACCCCGGCATCCGCCGGCGCCGCGGGTACGTCGAGCGCGGCCG
>JAOBWF010000149.1 GCA_025463215.1 Acidobacteriota bacterium
GACGAGCGCCGCGATTCGCATCGACCCTTTAGACCCCGCTCGCCGCCTCATGGCTTCCGAAGCGGCGTCCCGAGCGCCTGCAGCGCCTAGAAGAGAGGGTGAACCGTCGTGAACAGCGCCAGGCCCAGCGTATAGAAGAGTGCGAACACTACGACCAGCGACCCGTACAGGAACCGCGAGCGGATCGACGCCAGCCAGATGAACGCGGGAAACAGCACCGAACAATACCGCCCCAGCCCTTCGAACGCGCCGGACGAGAGCGGCACGTACAGGTTGAGCAGCATGAAGACACCGTATGCCGCGCCGAATCGCCGCCACACGAACGGGATCGAGGCGACGAATGCGAGCGCCGTCACGCCGTACAACGTATCGTAGAGGGCCATCGGCTGCGACGTCAGGAACGCGTACGGGTGCGTCAGCAGACGCTGCGCGAGATCGACCGGTGCCGTCCACGGCGCGCCACCCGGGTGGTAGCCGCCGCCCCACCGGGTCAACGCCGTCGCCCACAACAGCGGCTGGCCGGTGAGATCGTAGATATAGGCGCAGTAACCGACGAAGCCGAGCGTCGCCGCCACCAGCGCCAGGCCGGCCGCGGCGCGATCGCGGCGCGTCGGCTCCGCCGATCGCCACGCCACCCACGCCAGCGCCGGCCACATCATGATTCCGGTGACCCGGGTTGCGCCGGCGAGCGCGCCGGCGACGCCGCCGAGCGCCCACCGCCGCGTCCGGAAGCCATAGAACGACAGCAGCGTGAACAGCAGGAACGTGCTCTCGGTGTAGACGGCGCCGAAGAAGAACGAAAACGGAAACACCGCCGTCAGCAACACCGCGCGGGCCGCGCGCCGGCGTGGCAGGTCCAGCGCGGCGAGGCGATACAGCACGACCATCGCCGCCGCGAACGACAGCCACGACACGAGGATGCCTCCCAGATAGAGGTCGCCGGGCGCGCGGCCGAACAGGCGGCCGACGTAACGCATGAGCAGCGGATACACCGGCGCGAACGCGATGTTGCTGCGCCCGCCCGCCACCGCCGCCGTCGCGTCGTAGCCTTTGCGCGCGATGTCGAAATACCACCCGGAGTCGTGGCGCGCGAACGCGTCCCAGAACGGACTGGGCGTGCCCCACACCGTCGATTGCTCCGGCAGCCGCCGATCGAGCGGGAACGCGAGATTGACGCACAGCCCGAGGAAGGCCGACACCAGACGGAACCCGAGCGCCGCGACCGCGATGCCGATCTCGGCCGTGTAGCGCCGGCCTTCAGCCCTGCCGGGCTCAGTGCGGTTTGACAAGGGCCTTCGGCAGGCGCATCGCCTCGGCGTCGGCGAGCGCCTGATTGAGCTCGCCGAGCGCATAGGTCTTCGCGCCGATCGCGCGCCACGGGATCGCGGCGTGATGACGTTCGAGGACGCGCAGCGCGCGGACGAAATGCGCCACCTCGCTGCCCCAGCAGCCGCGGATCTCGAGATGCTTGCGATTGATCTGCCGATGCACGTTGATCGAGCTCGGCCCCGCGTCGGTGTAGTGCCCGGCGATGACGTAGCGTCCGCCGTCGCGAAGCAGATCGAGCGCTTCCTCGACCGCGCGCGCCGAGCCGGCCGCTTCGATCGCCACGTCGACGCCGACGCCGCCGGTCAGATCGCGCACGATCTGCGCGCGCTCGTCGAGCGACGTCTGCTGGATATCGACGAGGTGATCGGCCCCCATCGCGGCGGCAAGCTCGAGACGATCGGCCGGGGCCCCGAAGGCGATGACGCGCGTGGCGCCGGCGATTTTCGCCAGCGCAATCGCACTGAGCCCGACCGCACCGGTGCCCTGCACGAGCACGGTGTCGCCCAGCGTCAGCGCCGCCCGATCGATCGCATGGACCGCGGTGATCAGCCCGCAGCCGGCGCTGATATAGGTTTCCGCCGGCACCGAGTCGGGCAGCTTCGCCATGGACACGCCCGGCTCGAGGTAGATCGCTTCCGCCCAGCCGCCGAACAGCCCTTCCGCCGCCGAGTCGGTGATGCCGTAGACGCGCCGTGAGTCGCATCGCGTCGGCGTCCGGTTGACCGCGCAGGCGCGGCACCGGCCGCAAGTGCGGTGGACGTCGAAGAAGACGACGCGGTCGCCTTCGAGGATCGCGGTACCGTCGACGCTGCGGACCTCGCCGCGGATCTTGTCGGCGGTCCCGACCGAGACGTGGCCGGGGATGATCGGATACGGTACGCCCGCCAGCCGGCCGTGCCAGATGTGGACGTCGGTGCCGCAGACCTCCGAATACAGCGTCCGCAGCAGCAGCGAGTCCGGCGCGAGCGCCGGCTCCGCGAATTCGCGCAACTCGATCGGCACGCGCGGCGCCGGCATCACGGCGGCGATTACCATTGCGGATTGCGGATTGAGGATCGCGGATTCAAACTCAAATTTAAATTCGGATTCGGATTCGGATTGTTGCGGATTGTGGCGATCGGCATTGTGGATTTGGCGTAAGAATACCTGATTAATCGACGATGAATCCGCATTCCGCTTTCGGCAATCACCGCGTTAGAATGCGGAATGCCTCTTTTCGAATACGAATGCCGCGGCTGCGGCCATCGCTTCGAGTACCTGACGCGCGAGAGCCAGTCGCCGGCGTGCCCGTCGTGCCAGGGCGCCGAGCTTCAGAAGCTGATGTCGGTCTTCGCGGCGCAGTCGAGCAGCCCCGCCAAGTCGTTCGCGGATCGGCCGATGAGCGCATGTGGATCCTGCGGCGATCCGCGCGGCCCCGGTGCCTGCTCGATGAACTAGCGCGTTGGCGCATTTCACCCGCGCGTTCCGGCACCGCAACTATCAGCTGTTCTTTGCCGGCCAGCTCATCTCTCTCACCGGCACCTGGATGCAGTCGGTGGCCGAGTCGTGGCTCGTCTTCCGCCTGACCGGCTCGGCCGCGCTGCTCGGCGTCACCTCGTTCTTCACTCTGGCCCCGGTCTTTCTCTTCGCCACCCTCGGCGGCATCCTCGCCGACCGGATGGACCGGCGTCGCATCCTCATCACGACGCAGACGATCTCGATGGTGCTGCCGCTGACGCTGGCCGCGCTGACCCTCAGCGGACATGTCCGCGTCTGGCACGTGTTCGTCCTCGCCACCTGCCTCGGTATCGTCAACGCCTTCGACATCCCGGCGCGCCAGTCGTTCGTCGTCGAAATGGTCGGCCGGGAAGATCTGACCAACGCGATCGCGCTCAACTCCTCGATGGTCAACGGCGCCCGGGTGGTCGGACCCGCGATCGCCGGACTGCTGGTCGCGGCGGTCGGCGAAGGCTGGTGCTTCCTGCTGAACGGGATCAGCTATCTCGCGGTGATCGCCGGCCTCGTGATGATGAACGCGCCGCGGCGGCCGCGCACCGTCACCCACCGATCGGCGTGGCGCGATACCGTCGAGGGCTTCCAGTTCGCGACGACGACGACGCCAATCCGCGCGCTGCTGATGCTGCTCGGGCTCCTCAGCTTCGCCGGCATGCCATACTCGGTGCTGATGCCGGTGTTCGCCGAATCGATTCTCGGCGCCGGTCCGAAGGGTCTCGGCCTGCTCATGGGCGCGTCCGGTCTCGGCGCGCTCGGCGGCGCGCTGGCGTTGCTGTCGCGGCGGGGTGTTCGCGGATTAGGGCGCTGGGTGGCGGTGTCGGCCGCGGCGTTTGGCCTGGCGCTGATCGGCTTCTCGTTGTCGCGGACGTTCTGGCTGTCGGCGCTGCTGCTGATCCCGGTCGGCGCCGCGATGATGGTCGAGATGGCGGTGTCCAACACGCTGCTGCAGGCGATGGTGCCCGACGCGCTCCGCGGCCGCGTGATGGCGCTCTACTCGATGATGTTCATGGGCATGGCGCCGTTCGGTGCCCTGTTCGCGGGGTGGGTGGCGGAACGCTACGGTGCGCCGATGACCGTCGCGCTCGGCGGCGTCGTCTGCCTCGCCGGCGGCGGTGTCTTCTCGCTGCGGCTGCCGAAGATCCGCAACGAAGCGCGCGAGCTGATCGTCGCCCAGGAGATGGCCGGCGGCGATCCGCCGGCCGAGATGACCGGCACCAACCTCTCAGCCCATTAAACGTTCTGCAGATTCGTATCGCGCAGGGCGTGAGCCCTGACAGGCGGCAGCCCTGAAGGGCTGCGCGGCGAGGGAGCAGCAACCGTACTAATTCGCCTGGCCGCGAGGCGCGTCAACCAGCGCCAGCGGCCGAATCGGCGATCCGGTCGCTCCGCGGAACTTGAGCGGGATGCCGACGAAACCGAACTCGTAGATCTTCGCCGCAGCCAGTTCCTCGAGATTCAGGTTCTCGATGATGTGGATGCCGTGCGTGACCAGCAGGTGCGCGTGGCCGAAGAGCGCCATGTTCGTGTCCGGATCGCGCTCGGTCATGTTGTCCCACGCCATGTTGTCGGCGCCGACGGCGACGACCTTCTGATCCGCCGCCCAGATGTTTCCCGACTTGGCGACGCCGGCGGCGTTCAGATACGCCGGTTCATCTCCCCATGCGGTCGCGTATCCGGTGCGGACCAGGAGGACATCTGCCGCCCGGACCGTGACACCGGCGCCGCGCGCGGTGGCGATCAGATCGTCGGCCGAGATCGGGTAGTTCTCCGGCAGCTGCGCCACGCCCTTATGAGCCGCGACGTCGAGCAGGACGCCGCGCCCGAGCAGCGGCATCATCGTCTCGGCGCCGAGCTCGCGATAGCCGTCGGCGCGCTCCGCATCCTCGACCTTGACGCCGCCGTGCATCGTCATGTCGCATGCCATGTGGCACAACGCGTCGATGTGCGTGCCGCTGTGCTCCATCATCGTCAGCACGCCCGACGATCCGGAGCGCGGGCCGAACTCGGCGGGTCGGTACGAATCGCGGTGACGACGGTGGAGCGCGTAGAAGTAGCCTGGTTTGTGCGCCGGATGCGTCGGCATGCCGGCGAACCGCGGCTGCTCCAGATCGAAGACGCGCGCCGTCGCGAGCTGCGCCGCCAGGCTCATCGTTTCACCAGACGGATCAGGCCGGCCTGCTCGCGGGCGCGCAGGTACGTCATGGCATCGGCAAGCGACAGGGGATCGAACTCGCCGGCGAGGAAGTCGCGGAACTCGAGCGCGCTCTTCTTCTGGCCGAGGAGGATGGTCGCCTCGGCGGTCATGTGCTGCGGCAGGCCGCTGGCGGACCCGCCGCGTCCGCCTCCACCGCCTCCCGGCCCGCCGGCCCGGCCACCAGCGGCGCCTGGCGCGGCGTTGCAGCCGGAAAAGCTGCTGCCGTTGACGCACTCGATCATCAGCATCGACGCCTCGCGTTCTTCCGCCGTCGTCGCCGGTTCGGTGACAGCCGTTTTTCGCTGCGCCGCCTGCAGCGCGAACGCCGCCTTCGCTTCGTCGATCAGCGCCGCGGCCCGGTTGTCGATCAGCGGCTCGAACACCTGGACCTTCGTCGCGCCGTCCGCAGGGTTGTCGAACAGCGCCTTCGCGGATCGGACGACCCCCTTCTCGACGATGGCCTGATGGCGGATGGTGACGACCGCCTCTTTGTAGGCGTTCGAGAGCGCGCCGGCGTCGGTGGCATCAGCCATGTACGACAGCGCCTTGCGATACGACTCCCCCATCCGCTCCGCGCCGCGCGACAGATTCTCCGAGACGACCCGCGCGGCCATCTCGTCGCCGCCGGTCGCGAGCACCGCCATCGCGCCGGTCGCCACCACGGCGGCCCGCTTGTACTGCGTCGAATCCTGCTTGTCCGGCGTGTCCTGCGACGAGTGATACCAGTTGTCCGGCCACGTGATGAACATCACCGCGGGAATGCCGTGCTGCATGTAGGTCACGTGGTCGCTCGAGCCGTAGTGCTTGTCGACCTTGATGTAGAACGCATCATCGCTGCCGTTGGGCGCCTGGACGGCGAGGCTCGGCGCATAGCCGTTGGCGCGGAAGCGGACCCGCTCGCGCGTGATCTCCGAGACGAACTCCATCATGCTCTGGCCGATGTCGTTGAGGAACGACGGGAAGGTGTCCGGGGTGCGCTGCAGGATCCAGTAACTGCGCGACGTCGACAGCCGGATGCCTTCCATGTCGAAGTTCAGGTCGGCGACGACCCGCCTGGCGATGTCGGGATGGGCGTTGAGCCAGGCATTGGTGCCGCTGATCTCGGGCACCCACAGAAAATGGATCGTGTGCTTCGGCCTGGGCAGCTTTCCTTCGGCGACCAGCTTGATGTAGGCGCGGCCGACTTCGATCGTCAGGGCGCAGCCGGAGTTGTCGTCGTTGGCGCCCTGTTTGAGGTACCCCTCGTAGAGATGCCCGGAGATGATGACGTCCTGCGTCGACGCCGGATCGCCGGCGATCGTCGCGTGCACCGTCTCCAGCTCGCCGGGCATCGTCTCCGCCTTGATCACCGAGCGGAGCGACAGCTTCTCGCCGCGGGCCAGCCGCGCGACCAGCTCGTGCCCCTGGCGCGGCGACACGGCCCAGCCGAACCCCTGCGCGTTGACCGCGATGCTCGAGGACGGGATGACGTCGACGCCGCGATCGGGATACAAGGTGCTGTAGCCGACCGCGCCAATCGCGCCGCGCCCGGTTGCCAGCGCGAAGATCTGACCGACGCCCCCGGATCCGATCGCGACTTTCCCGTTCAGATCCTTGCCGGCGTAGTCCGATGCGCGCGTGCCGAGGCCGACGTCGACGAGCTCGCCGGTCACGTCGCCGTTCTGGCTGTTGGCGGCGACCGATACCGCGACGTCGTGGATGTCGTAGAGCTTCCGCTGCTCGGCCGCGGTCACCAGCCAGAGCTCGCCCATGGTCGGCGCCCAGCTGCGGCCCGCGGCCGGAAACGACTCGATCTCGACGCTGGAGAAGCCGTACTCCTTCGCGAAGCCGGCCATCACCTCGCTCTCGCGAAAGTGCCCCTGGTATTCCGAGATCGGCCGGATGCGCGGGTACGGCACCAGCTCCATGACGTGGTGCATCGCGCGCTCGCCCGAGGCCTCGCTGACGATCGCGCGCATCTGCTCGTGCGTGAGCAGGGTGCGGTCCTCGCGCTCCTGGGCAGACGGACGTCGCGCGCAGACGACCGCGACCACGGCGCACAGGCCGAACAGCACTCGTCTTGTCAGCATTACTGCGCCTGTGGCCTGGGCAGCTTCCGGTCCGCCATCGCCGATTGGTACGCAAAGGTCGCCATCACGATTGCCGCCTGCCGGATGTCGTTGACGTCGAGGCGATCGTCGGTGTCCATGTTGGTATGGTGGGTGCGGATGTCGTAGTTGCCGTAGTCCTGAATCGGGTTGAAGCCGGGGACGCCGGCGTCGGTAAAGCTGAGATGATCGGTGGAGCCGACCGGTTCGCTGACGTTGCGGCGCGTACCCAGGCTCTTGAGCGGCTCGAGCCAGCTGTCGAAGATCGGCCGGACCTCTTCCTGGTTCTGCAGGAACCAGCCGTAAATCTTGCCGGTGCCGTTGTCGATGTTGTAGTAGACGTCGAACTTGTCGCGCGCGGCGACGTTCGCGGGACCGGCGAGATGCTGCGTGACCCAGGCCTTGGACCCGAGCAGCCCCTGTTCTTCGCCGCCCCACAGCGCGACCCGGATCGTGCGGCGCGGCCGCGCGTCGATCGCCTTCAGGATCCGCATCGCCTCCATCACCGTCGTCGATCCGTCGGCGTTGTCGGTCGCGCCGACGCCGGTGTGCCACGAGTCGAGGTGGCCGCCGATCATGACGACCTCGTCCTTCAGCGCGGGATCGGTTCCCGGCAGTTCCGCGATGACGTTATAGGCGTTGCCGGCGTCCGCATCGTAAAACTTGGTCTGGACGTTGACGCGCAGCTTCACCGCAACGTGCTGCTGCAGGTAGCGCGCGATCATGTTGTAGTGCTCGGCGCTGAGCGTCACCGACGGCACCGCGCCCGGTCCGCCGTCGCGGCCGGTGACGAACACCGTGCCGTGCTCGCCGGTGCTCGGCTTCAGGATCACGCCGGCGCCAGCGGCTTTCATCGCATCGCTGACGCGCTGGTTGCGCTGCTGCGCGGTCTCGCCCACCGGTGCGGGCCCCCGGCCGCGGCCGGCGGAGGTCGCATAGGCAGCCGACATCGGCACGTAATCGGGCTCGCTCGGCTGCGGCCGATCCGTGCGGACGAAGTTGGTCAGGATTGGCTGCGTCATCACGATCGCGCCCTTGAACTGCGGTGCCGCGGCGGTCAACTGCTCGGGGGCGCTCTTGTCGCCGACGAACACCGGCGCGGCGACGATCTCGCCGCTGGTCGATGCCGACCAGCCGTCGGCGTAGCCGATCAACGGCAGGTAACGCGGTTCGACCATTTCGACCGTCAGCTTCTCGAGCGTCCACCCGCGGCCGAACGACCAGGGCTCCAGACGTGCGTGCTCGAGACCGTACGCCGCCAGCCGATCGCGCACCCACTCCGCCGCCCGCTTGTGCGCCGGCGACGCCGTCAACCGCGGGCCGATATCGATGGTCAGGGTGTTGAACACCACCTCGACCTGCGAACGCTCCATGCCCTCCGCCCGGATGCGCGCCAGCATCGGGTCGCCCGTCTGGGATTGTGCGCCGGCGACGATCCCGAGGAGGAAGAAGGCGGCGACTGCGATTCTCGTCATGGCTGATGCTTCGGCACTGCTCGTCATGGCTGATGGCTAATGGTCATGGGCAATGGATCTTTCTGCCCGCGTCTGTGCTGACGCCCGGGCAGATTCTGCCACGTTTAGGCCGATCACATCCGGAAAGCCAGGGATTCTCAGCGGCTCGCTTCTTGGGTGCCGTCGCCGTCATGGCATCACGAATCATCTCGGAACGCGCATTCGCCTTCGCCTGTCGAATCGTCCCGCTCTGCGAAAAGCTGTGGGCGCGTGGGCCCGCCGCTAGGAAGCTCGCCGACCAGTTATTCGATGCGGGAACGTCAATCGGTGCGCATGCCGAAGAAGCAGAGGGTGCACAAACAAAGCCTGACTTCATCGCGAAGCTCGCGATCTCCCGAAAAGAGAGTCGTGAATCCGTCTATTGGCTGCGAGTCGCGATTGCCACGGCAATGACAACGAAGGACGAGGTCAGTTGGGAACTCGACGAAGCGTCGCAGCTACGCGCCATGATCACCCAAGCCATCAGAACGGCTCAGTCGTCGTCGTGGCGAGGTGGCTGCTGAACGACCCTCGTCCATAACCATCAGCCATGAGCCATCAGCCATGACGATCGCCGGTCACCGCGTCTCCGAAACCGGAGTAAGCCGCCGAGGCGTCTTGAAGCGCGCGAGCAGTCCCTTCCACCCCTGGTTGATCGCCGACTGTTCCAGGGCGTCGAATTTCACGTAGGCGACCGGAACCAGCAGCAGGGTGAGAAACAGGCACAGCGACTGGCCGCCGACGACGGTGACGGCGATTGCGGAGCGGCCGGTGCCGCCGATGCCGATCCCGAGCGCGGTCGGAATCAGGCCGGCGATGATCGCGAACGTCGTCATCAGGATCGGCCGCAGCCGCGTCCGGCAGGCCTCGACGATGGCTTCGCGCATCGGCATTCCTTCGGCGCGCAGCGTGTTGGCGTAGTCGACCTGCAGGATCGAGTTCTTCTTCACGATCCCGAGCAGCAGCAGCATCCCGAGCGCGCTCCACAGGTTCAGCGTGCGGTGCGTGGCCCACAGCGTGAACAGCGCGAACGGCACCGAGATCGGCAGCACCAGCATGATGACGACCGGCTGGATGAAGCTCTCGAACTGCGACGCCAGCACCATGTAGACGAAGATCATCGCCAGCCCGATCGCCAGGATCAGGTTGGTGGTGGTCTCGTCGAGGATCTGCGACTGCCCCTGGAGTCGGAACGACATCGTCGACGGCATGTTGAGGTCGGCGAACACCTTGCGCACGTCGTTGGACGCTTCGTCGAGGGCGTGCCCGGGCGCGACGTCGGCGGTCATCTGCACGGTGTACTGGCGGTTCGAGCGCTGCAGCGTGCTCGGGCCGAGGCCGCGCTCGATCTTCGCGATGTTGTCGATGCGCACCGGGCCGCTCACCGACGGCACGGTGAGCCGGCCGATCTCGTTGATGTCGCGGCGCTGGCTCTCGAGCACGCGCAGCTTGACCGGGTAGCGCTCCGCCCCTTCGCGGAAGTTCGTGATCTCGTCGTCGCCGGCGACCGCCAGGCGCAGGGTGTTGCCGACCGTCGACATGCGGACGCCGAGATCGGCGGCGCGCTTGCGGTCGACCGCGACATGGACCTCCGGGTTCGACACGCTCAAGGAGATCTTCACTTCGTTCAGGCTCGGAGTCTTCTGCGCCGCGGCGAGCGCCTTCATCGAATAATCGGCGAGCTGATCGAGATCGGGACCGAGGATGTTGGCGGAGATCGGGAACCCTCCGGCACCTTCACCACTGCCGAGCGCGTTGCGCGACGAAATGGTCGGCTTGTTGCCGGGATACGCGGTCAGCCGCTTCCGCATCTCTGCGATCATCTGCGCCTGGGTGTTCTTGCGCTCCTCGAGCGGCAGCGCCTGCACCAGGAAGTGGATGTGCGTCGAGGCGCCGGCGCCCGGCCCGGTGACGCCGATCGACGGCTCGATCTGCGCCACGCCCTCGATCCCTTCGAGATCCTTCAGCACCCTGGTCGCGTACTCGGTGCTGCCGGTGAGCGACGTGCCCTCGGGCGCGTCGAAGTGCACCGTCCAGTCCCCCATGTCCTCGTTCGGCACGAACTCGCGGCCGACCATCCGGTTGAGCGGGAACGTCAGCGCGAACGTGAGCAGCGACACGGTGATGATCACACCGGGATGGTCGAGCGCCCAGTTCACCTGTTTGGTATACGTGTTGTCGAGCCAGTGGAAGAAGCCCTGCTCCTTGGTTTTGTGGTCCGCCTCCGCATCGGCCAGTTTGAGGAAGCGCGAGCTCAGCATCGGCGTCAGTGTGAAGCTGACCAGCATCGACACCATGATCGAGAAGGCCATCGTCCAGCCGAACGGGCTGATGAAGCGCTTGGCGTAGCCGCCCATGAACGCGATCGGCAGGAAGATCACGACCAGCGACAGGGTCGTCGCCATCACCGCGAGCGCGACCTCGCGCGTGCCGCGGATCGCCGCTTCGAACGGCGTGCAGTGCTTCTCCTCGATGTACCTGAAGATGTTCTCCAGCACCACGATCGCGTCGTCGATGACGATGCCGACGGCGAGCGTGATGCCGAGCAGCGTCATGTTGTTGAGGGTGAACCCCATCACCCGCATCAGGGTGAACGACGAGATGATCGAGGCCGGGATCGCCAGCCCGGCAATGATCACCGCGCGGATGTTGCGGATGAAGAACATCACGACGATCGCGGCGAACAGGCTGCCGAAGACGAGGTGCTCCTCGAGCGACTCGACCGATGCGTAGATGAACTTCGAGTCGTCGCGGATGATCGTCAGCACCACCGACTTGGGCAGCGTCCGCTGCAGCGTCGTCAGCTTCTTGCGCACGCCCTCGATCACCGAGACGGTGTTCTCGCCCATCGCGCGGCGGATGTCGATGATCACGGCGGGGGCACCGCCCATCCACGCCGCCGAGACCGGACGCTGGAACGTATCCTCGGCGTAGCCGATGTCGGAGACGCGGATCGGCGTGCCGCCCTTGGTCGCGATCACGATGTTATTGAAGTCCTGGGTCGCGTCGACCCGGCCGAGCGTCCGCAGCAGCAGTTGGCCGTTGCCCTGCTCGACCGCGCCGCCCGGGATCTCGACGTTCTCGTTGACCAGCGAATCGCGCACCTGATCGAGCGACAAGCCGTAGGCGTTCAGTTTCTGGATGTCGGCGACGACGTGAATCTCGCGGGCGCGGCCGCCGCCGATGCTCACCTGGCCGACGCCGTCCGCGGTCTGGATCACGCGGGTAATCTGCTTGTCGGCGATCTCGGTCAGGGTGCGCAGGCTCATCGCGTCGGACGACACCACGATCGACATCACCGGATCGGAGTCGGGATCGACCTTGGTGATGACCGGCGGCAGCACCTGCGGCGGCACGTTCTTCATCGCGCTCGCCACTTTTTCGCGAACGTCGTTGGCGGCGTCGTTGATGTCCCGGTCCAGCACGAAGCGGACGGTGATCATCGCGTTGCCTTCGGTCATGCGCGCCGACATCTCGTCGATGCCGGACACGCCGCTGAGCGTCTCCTCCATCGGCTCGACCACCGACGTGGTCATCTCGTCGGGACTGGTGCCGGGCAGCACGAGGGCGACGTTGACGGTCGCCGGATCGGCCTTGGGGAACAGATCGACGCCGAGATCGCGGAAGGAGAAGATGCCCAGCACCACGACCGACATCACGAGCATGGTCGCGAACACCGGCCGCCGGACGCACAGTTCAGACAACATGGCCTAATCCCTAATCCCTACTTGGTCGTAACCCTCTGGCCATCGGTGAGCTTCTCGATGTCGCTGGCGGCGACGCGGTCGCCGGCCTTGACCCCGCTGAGGATCTCGATGCGTTCGCCGAGCCGCTCGCCGACCTTCAGCTCGCGGGCCGACAGCTTGTCCCCCTCGACCAGGAAGACGCGGTTGACGCCGTAGCGGTACTGCATCGTGGCGTAGGGCAGGGTCATCACGGTGTCGACCTTGCCGCTCTCGATGTGGACGCGGGCAAAGGTGCCCGGCTTCAGCACGGCGTCCTGGTTCGGCACCACCGCCTCGAACGGGAACGCGCGCGTCGCGGTGTTGACCGCCGGGCTGATGCGCGAGACCTTGCCGGTGAACGTGCGATCCGGATAGGCATCGACGTGCAGCTGCACCGGCTGGCCGTCCTTGATCCACGGCGCCATCTTCTCGGGAATCTCGGCGACCACCTTCAGCGGATCGACCCGCACCACCGACATCACCGGCATCTGGGTCTTGACCAGCTCGCCGAGATTGACCATGCGCTTCTCGACGTAGCCGTCAAACGGCGCCCGGATTTCGGTGTCGCGCAGCTGCCGGTCCGCCAGCTTCATGCTCGCTTCCGACGCCTGGATGCTGGCGCGCAGGTTCTTCGCGTTCTGCAGCGACAGGTCGTAGCTCGCCTGCTTCGACTGCAGCGTCGTCGCCGCATCGTCGAGCGTCTGCTGCGGGATGAGGGTGCGCTTGAACAGCTGGCTGGCACGGTCGTAGGCCTGCTTGGCCTGCGCGAGATCGGCGTTCGCCTTCTGCACGTCGGGGGTTTTTTCCGCGTCAGGGAGATGCTGCGGATCCGGCGCGCCGAGCTGCGCGAGCGCTTTCTCGAGCGACGCGCGCTGCTGGTCGAAGGCGTACTGCTGCTTTTCGCGATCGACCTGAATCAGCGGCTGCCCGGCCTTCACGCGATCGCCGAGGTCGGCGAGGATGCGGCTCACTTTGCCGTCGGCTTCGGAGGAAATCGTCACCTGATCGACGGCGGCGAGCGTCCCCACCAATTCGACCGCGCGCTTCACCGTTTCTTCGGTGACGGTCTCGACCTTGACCGGCTTCGCCGCCGCGTCCCGTCCGCGCGCCTGCGCCGTATCGCTCTTGGCGCAGCCGGCAGCGGTCAGCGCCAGCGCCGCGAACCCCGCGAGCGCGATCGATTCACACGAGTGACGGGCAAATACAGACATAGAAGTGGCAGCCCTCGAAGGCGGAAACCTCGAAAGTATACGACGGCTGTGGGCCGGCTACTCCTTGTAAAGGATTGTCTCGTTACGACTTCTAAAGGTCGGCCTTACGAGCGGCGCGCGCGGATTACATCAGGCCGAGCAGGTTCTGGCTGCCGATCCAGGCGCGCACCTCGGCCATGGGCGCCGGCGCCCGGATGAAGGTGCCCTGCACCGCGTCGCAGCCCAGGGCCATCAGCCGGGCATGCACCTCGTCGCTCTCGACCCCTTCGGCCACCACCGTCAGGCCGAGGTTGTGCGCGAGATCGATCGTCGACCGGACGATCACGTCGTCGGCGCCTTCGAGCAGACCGGTGATGAACGACCGATCGATCTTCAGCTCGTCGACCGGCAGCCGCCGCAGATAGCTGAGCGACGAGTAGCCCGTGCCGAAGTCGTCGATCACGATGCGCACGCCCATTTCGTGCAGACCTTTGAGGCAGTCCATCGATCGCACCGGGTCGGACATGAGGATGTTCTCGGTGATCTCGAGCGCCAGCGACTGCGGCGGCGCGCCATAGACCGCGAGCATGTCGGCGATCCGCCGCGGCAGCCCGGGGTCCTGCAGCGTCCGCGGCGACAGGTTGACGGCGACCGTCAGCGGCGGCACCGGCGGCGGCTGGCTCCACTCGCGGATCGCCGTCTCCAGGATGATCGTCGTCAGCGGATTGATCAGCCCGGTCTGCTCGGCGAGATGGATGAAGCCGTCCGGCATCACGCGCCCCTGCTTCGGATGGTTCCAGCGCACGAGCGCCTCGACGCCGGTGACGACGTTGGTCGGCAGGTGGACGATCGGCTGATACTCGAGGGTGAACTGATTCTCGTCGAGCCCGGTTCGCAGCTCCGAGATGAGGGTCAGGCGGCGATGCGTGTGGCGATCCTGACTCGGCGCGTAAACGGCGATGCCGACGCGGTCGCTCTTCGCGACGTACATCGCGACGTCGGCGCGCTGCAGCAGCGCCTCGGCGCTGGTGCCGTGCTCCGGGAAGCACGAAATGCCGAGGCTGGAGCGGACGCTGAGCGCGCGATGGTCGATGACGCACGGCTGCTCGATCTCGTGCAGCACTTTCTCGGCCGTGAGCAGCGCGCCGTTGACGTCAGTCACCGGCAGCACGATGGCGAACTCGTCGCCGCCGAGGCGCGCGACGGTGTCGGCGTCGCGCAGCATGCCGCGCACCCGCGACGCGACGCACTGCAGGAGGCGATCGCCGGCGTGATGGCCGAGGGTGTCGTTGATTTCCTTGAAGCCGTTGAGATCGAGGATCAGCAGCGCGAGCGAGGTGCTGGTGCGCGCCGCCACCCGCAGCGCCTGCGCCAGGCGATCGTGCAGCAGCAGCCGGTTCGGCAGATCCGTCAGGGGGTCGTGATAGGCGAGATAGGCGAGCCGCTTCTCGGCGCGCCGCCGCTCGCGGCGCGCGCCGGCCTCGCCCAGTTCGCGGTCGACCGCCGGCGCCAGCCGCTCGAGATGGCGCTTCAGGATGAAGTCGCGCGCGCCGCACCGCATCGCCGCCACCACGGCTTCGTCGCCGCCCCAGTCGGCGATCACGATGCACGGGAGATCGGCGTCGTGCACGCGGATCAGATCGAGCGCCACCGCCGCCGGTACGCCGGTGACGGTTGCGTCGACAATCGCGATCGACGAGGCGCGCCGACCGAGCGCCGCGGTCAGCGCCTCGGAATCGTTGACGCGCTGATGCGCCACGTCATAGCCGCCGCGCGTCAGCGCCTCGACGACGAGCGTCTCGTCGGCCGGCGAGTCTCCGATCAACAACAAGGAAAGAGGTGGCGCCACAACACCCGCGTCAAAGCGCGACGGCCCCGGACTAGGACGCTGGGGGAGCGTTCATTCGGGCAGGGCGTGGGACTTCGCGTTTCTGAAAACCGTTCTGTCCCCGAGCGTAACAGATCTCTAGCTCATCCTTACGCAGATAAATTACGCGTGCTCAGCCGCACGTTGGTCCGGTTGGATCCGGCGGCGCCACCGGGGCAGACAAGTGTATCGGCGGAACCCGCCGGGACCACGGCATCGCCTCTTCGAGCGCGCTCGCGAGCTGCAGCACGACGTGCTCGTGCGCGTGCCGCGCCGCCAGCTGGACGCCGATCGGCAGCCCGCTCGAGTGCATCGCCAGCGGCAACGACACCGCCGGCACGCCGAGCACGTTGTGCGGCAGCGTGAACTGGCACGGTCCACGAAAGATCGCTTCCGCCAGATCCGTGATCGCGACATCGGTGCGGCCAAGGTGGTAGGTCCCCCACGGCTCCGCCACGCGCGACGTGGTCGGACACAACCAGACGTCGTGCCGCTCGAAGAATCGCGCGAGCTGGCGGCGCGCGGTATTCATCCCGGCGATCGCGGCGAGGAATGTCGCGTTCGTCATCGTCTTCGCGTACTCGTAGATTTTGTAGGTGACCGGCTCGAGCGTGTCGGGACCGATGGTGTGGCCGCTGCGCGCCGCATAGCCGTCCAGCCGCAGGTCGAACCCGAAGAACCAGACGTCGGTCATCTGACGCATCGCGTCGAGGCCGTCGAATTGCGGGCTCTCTTCGACGACGTGATGCCCCATCGCGGCGAGCTGCGCCGCGGTCCGCTCCACCGCGTGGGCGACTTCTCCGTCGACCGGAAATCCCATCAGCGCGCGCGTCGACCAGCCGACGCGCAGCGCGGGGCTGCGCTGCGTCGCGAGCGAGGCATACGAGCCGTCCGGCTTCGGGATCACGAACGGATCGCCGACCTGCGGAATCGCGAGGCAGTCGAGCATCGCCGCGGCATCGCGCACCGTTCGGGTCTGCACGAAATTCTGGCCGAGACCGAACCCGTTCTCGTCTTGCAGCGGCCCGACGGATACGCGGCCGCGCGAGGGCTTCAAGCCGACGCCGCCGCAGAAACTGGCGGGAATGCGGATCGATCCCGCGATGTCGGAGCCGTGCGCGATCGGGACCATCCCGGCGGCAACCGCCGCCATGCCGCCGCCGGTCGATCCGCCGGACGAGTAGCCGTACTTCCACGGCGTCGACGTCCGGCCGTAGAGCGCGTTTTCGGTCGTGCCGGCCATCGAGTACTCGGGCGCCGCCGATCGTCCGAGCACGTTCAGCCCCGCCGCCCTGAACAGTTCGAACAGGTGCGTGTTCTGCTGCGCCACCATGCCGCGGCACAACCGGCTGCCGAACTCGATCGTGCGCCCCGCCTCGTGGCCGAAGAAATCCTTGATGAGGAACGGCACGCCGCGGAACGGTCCGCTGCCGAGCGTGCGCTCGTCGAGGCCGTCGATCCGATCGGGGTAGGTCTCCACCACCGCGTTGATGGCCGGGTTGAGCGCCGCGATGGCGGCGGCGGCCGTCAGCGCGAGCTCTTTGGCCGACACCTGCCGGCTGGCGACGAGCGCGGCCAGGCCAAGCGCATCGTGCGCGGCGTACTCGGCAGGCGTCAGCGTCATCGTGCTTTGAGGAGATCGTTCGCGGTCACGAACTGCGGCTCGATGTCGACCGGAATCGACTGCAGCTTGTCGAGCGCCTTCTGCACCGGCGGCCGCACCACGCCCATCTTCTCGCCGAGCGCCTTTGCCGCGGCGTAGTTGCCGTCGGCCTGGATCGTCATGATGTCGCGCGTCAGCCCGGCGACCCCCTCCTTGATGCGATCCTTGTTGACCGTGAAGCTGCCGTCCGCGTTGACGAGGAAGCCGCGCTGATCCAGCAGGTAGTTCAACTGGATCGCAATGCCCTTGCCGTGCGCCTCGTTGACCCCGAAACGGATCGAGCGGAATGCCGATGCGAGATAGGTCGTGTAGAGCGACTGCTCGAGCGACTTCGGCATCGCGCCCTTGTCGATCATGTGCTGGATCGCGAACAGCCCCGAGATGTCGGCCTTCGCCTCCTCCAGCGCGCTGTAGGTGTCCTTCAGCTCCTGCCGCACCGTCGTCTTGCGGCCGTCGACGGTGATGCTGTGCGGACCGAGCCCGTGCATCAGCTCGTGGACGACGATGTGGGTGAAAAAGGCGTCGAACGACACGGCGGACTGCTCGGCGGCGGGCAGCACGATTTTCGAGATCGGCAGCAGCGTCTTGGCGAACTTCGCATCCTGCACGTTCTTGAGCATGACGCGCTTGGCCCCCTTCTCGCGGATGACGCGCTCGTCGTTCGGCAGGTTGAACGCCGCCGTCTGCACCCCACGGTTGCCGTCGCCCGACGCATAGATCTCATTGACGACGGTGATCGGCGCCAGCCCGCCGATCTTCGGGTTGCGCTGCTTCGGATCGATCGGCAGGTGATCCTCGATGTCCTGGAGCTCGGCGGCGAGCGTCTGAAGCTTCGCGGTCTCGACCGGATCCTGCACGGTGACGTAGGCCTCGAAGCCGGCCTTGTAGTTGAACAGCTCGTCCTCGTAGACCTCGTACGGACCGATGGTCGGCTCGATCGCGCCGTCCAGCTCCATCCAGGCGACGTCGCTCTCGTAATAGTCGTTCGACAGAAATGCGTCGGCGCGCTTGGCGAGAAACGCCTTCAGCGTCGGCTCCTTGGCGAGCTGCGCCGCCTCGCGCAGCAGCGCTGCCGCGCGCGCGAGCTCGCCCTGGTATTCGACGTTGTACGGCACCAGGGTGAACGACTGGCCGGCGCGGCGAATCACCGTGAAGAACCCGGTCGCGCGGGCGCGCTCGGCCTCGGGCAGCGACTGGATCCAGCGCTCGAGATCCGCCTTCGCTACGCCTTCCGGGTAGTAGTTCGCACCTGCCGGCTTGGCCGGGGCGCCGGGCACGAACGGCGCATCATGATCGAGCCGCGACCACGGCCCCTTGTTGATGAGGAAGTAGTGCAGGCGCGCGCGCCCCTCGGGCGACTGATCGCGCGCGAGATCCGCCAGCATCGCGTCGTTCCCGGCCCAGACCTGGCGCAGGAACAGCGCGTCGACGATCTTCGACGCTTCGACCAGCTTGGCGAGGACGCGGCGGTCGGCATCCGAAAGGTGCGACAGATCCGCGGTGATGTCGGTCGGCGCGAAGCGCGCGGCCATCTGCTGCAGCGTTCGGGGATCGGGCACGCGAGCCTCCTGGGCGCCGGCGAACACCGCGGCGCACGCCAGCAGTCCCACGCCGATCGCCGTTCGTAATCTCATGGTTGTAGTGTAACCGTGCGCAAGTACCGCGTCATTTCAGATCCCGCCGGCGCCGCCATATCTGTAAGACCATAATCGCGTCTCGTCAGTCCGATCTGTAAGCGCGTTTTTGTGATCGTCGGATTCCGGCCTGACCTGCGGGGTACGGCAACGGCACAGTTTCCGCATCTCGCGCCGGCATGGATCCAGCCCTTGCGTCCGCATCCACGCCCGCGCCGGTGGCCTTCGAAGACGGTCTCGGCACGCGCCGCCTCGCCGTCGATCGGTCGCGCAACGAAACGGTCGAAATGCTCTGCCTGCGCGGCGAGCTCACCGCCGTGCCGTCCTTCGAGTTCGCCCTGCGCGAGCGGCTGGGCCATCTCGCGGCCTTCAGCCACGCCTGCTACGGCCGCGTCCGCAGCGTCGAACGGCTGAAGGATCCCGCGTCGACGCTGGCGCTGGTGTCCGACGTCACCGCCGGACGGCGGCTGTCCGAGATGCTGCGCTTCGCCGAAGCGGCGGACGTGACGCTCGATATCGACGCCGCCCTCTGCCTGCTGCGTCAGCTGGTCCCCGCGGTCGCGATGCTGCACGAGAACATGCCGGACATCGCGCACGGCGCGATTGGCGCCGAGCGCCTGATCGTCACTCCCGGCGCGCGCCTGATCGTCGTCGAGCACGTGATGGGATCGGCGCTGGAGCAGCTGCGTTTCTCGCAGGATCGCTACTGGCGCGAGCTGCGCGTCGCGGTGCCGCGCTCGGCGGGGCTGCCGCGTTTCGATCACCGCACCGACGTCACCCAGATTGGCGTCGTCGCGCTGTCACTCATTCTCGGACGCCGGCTGCACGAAGAGGAAACGCCGGCGCGGCTCGGCGATCTCGTGTCGTCCGCCTGGGCGGTCTCGACGCGGGGCGGGCTCGAGCCGCTGCCCGCCGGCCTGCGCGCCTGGCTGATGTGCGCGCTGCAGCTCGATGCGCGCAACTCGTTCGCATCGGCGATCGACGCGCAGGAGGAGCTCGAGCGCGTGCTGGGCGAGAGCGACTACCTGGCCGCTCCCGCCACGCTCGAGTCGTTCCTCGAGCGCTACCGCGCTGCGACCGCCGCGGACGAGGATGTCAGCGAGACGTTCGGTCATTCGATGGTGAATCCTCCCCTCGTGAACCGGCCGGTCCTGAGTCAGCCCCCGGTGATCAGTCAGCCGGCCGTCAGCCATCCCGTTGCGGTGCGCCACTTCGTCGCGGACGAACCGGAAATCGCGCCGACGCCGATGACGATGCCGGCGCCCGTCGCGGCGGTGCGGCCGCCCTCGTCCGGGCGCGTGCCTGTCGCCTCACCAGCACGACCACCCGCATCAGTGCCGGCCGCGATGAGCCCTGCGCCGCTCGCCACGCATGCGCCTGTGCTGGCGCCGGCACCTGTGACAGCTGCCGCCGCCAGGAAAGAACCGCCGGCGCCGCCCGTGCTCGCGCCGCTCGACATGGATCCGCCGCGGCCCGACGTGCCGCCGCAGGGCCGTCCCAAGTGGCAGCTCGCCGCCGCGGCGCTGGTGCTGATCGGCGTTGCCGGCGCGGGCGTCACCGCCGCGCGGCGTTATGCGGCGCCGACCCCGACGATCACCGACGGCACGCTGGTGATGACGTCCAATCCGCCGGGGGCCAAACTGTTCGTCGACGGCGTCGAACGCGGGGTCACGCCGCTGACCGTGACCCTCAATACCGGCGCGCACGCGCTGGAGCTGCGCGGCGACGGCGGCACGCGGCTGATGCCGATCACGATGACCGCCGGCGCCCAGGTGACGCAGTACATCGAGCTGCCGAAGACCGCGTCGACGCTGGGGCAGCTGCAGGTGCGGACCGAACCGGCCGGCGCGAAGGTGACGGTCGACGGCACGCCGCGCGGCGCGGCGCCGATCACCGTCGCCGACCTGACGCCTGGCGAACATACGGTGCTGCTCGAAAGCGAGCACGGCTCGGTCAAGCAGATTGTCACGATCGAGGCGGGTATCACCGCGTCGCTGATGGTGCCGCTCGGCACGCCCGACGGCGCGCCCGTGTCCGGCTGGATCGCGATCACCGCCGCCGCCGACGTCCAGGTGTTCGAGAACAAGCGGCTGCTCGGCACCAGCCAGAGCGACAGGCTGATGGTGTCCGCCGGCCGGCACGACATCGAGATCGTCAACGAGACGCTCGGCTACCGCGCCACCCGCACGGTGCAGGTGGCGCCCGGCAAGGTGTCCCCGATCCGGATCGATTTCCCCAAGGGCACGATCGCGTTGAACGCGGTGCCCTGGGCGGAAGTGTGGGTCGACGGCGAACGCGTCGGCGACACCCCGATCGGCAACCTGTCGCTCGCGATCGGCCCGCACGAAATCGTCTTCCGCCATCCGGAGCTGGGTGAGCAGCGTCATGCCGCCACGGTCACGCTCAATTCGCCGGCGCGACTCAGCGTCGACATGAGGAAAAAATGAAGCGCAGTTTCGCCACCGCACGCATTGGCGCGCTCACGATCCTGCTCGCGCTGTCGGCCGCCGGCGCCTCGGCGCAGGAGGGGGACCTCGGCTCCGCCCGCGACCTCTACGCCTCGGCCGCGTATGACGATGCGCTGGTGGTGCTGAACCGGTTGCGGTCAGCGGATCATCCAGCGAGCCAGTCGCGCACCATCGAGCAGTACCGCGCCTTCTGCCTGCTCGCGCTCGGCCGCGCGGCCGACGCGGAGCAGGCGATCGAAGCGGTCGTCGCGGCGGAGCCGTCGTTCGAACCTGGCGACGCCGACGCGTCGCCGCGCATCCGCCAGGCGTTTACCGCGGTGCGTCGCCGGATGCTGCCGTCGATCATCCAGCAGCGGTACGCGACCGCGAAGGCGGCCTTCGACCGCAAGGAGTTCGCCGCCGCCGCCGAGGGCTTCAGCCAGGTGCTGGCCGCGCTCGGCGACAAGGATGTCGCCGCCGAGGCCAAGCAGCCGCCGCTGGCAGACCTGCGCACCCTCGCCGGCGGCTTTCAGGAGCTCGCGGCCAAGGCGTCGGCCCCCCCGCCGCCGCCTCCCCCCGTCGTCGCGCCTCCCGCGCCGCCAGCGACGCCGGCGGCACCCCGAATCTACACCGGTGGCGAAACCGGCATCGTCGCGCCCGTGATCGTCAACCAGACGCTGCCGCCGTTCCCGGGACAGAGCGTCTTCCCGCGCAACGGCAAGCTCGAAGTCGTGATCGACGAGTCGGGCGCGGTGGAGTCGGCAACCATGACGTCGACTGTCACGCAGAACTACGACGCGATGGTGCTCGCGGCGACCCGCAACTGGCGCTACCGGCCCGCGACGCTCAACGGTGTGCCGGTCAAGTTCCGCAAGATGGTCCAGATCACCATCAAACTGTCGACCTCGTAGAGGTCCCGCGCAGGCGGACGGAACCCAATCACACACCACGCCTTCGGGCTAGGCACTGTCTTCCCTTCGTAGGGACCGCTTTGCTCATCAGCATGTAAGAATTCGGTACAGGCGAGCCGGGAGGCATCGTGCGCCTCCCGTTCGGGGGGATAGGTGTGTTGCCGGCCGCCAGGGCGGCTGCCGGGCGAAGCATTGCTCATATCTTGAGCAAGCGTGGTGCCAACCGGCGTGAAGCAGGAAAGGCGGGCGGTCTCCGACCGCACCGCCGCCCCCCGCTGTTCGCGATGGTCCGCGTCCGAAGGTGCGCCGTTGAGCCCGGGGCTAGTGCGTAACCGCCGCACTCGCGCCGGCCTTGCGCTTGCGGCGCACCACTACGAAGCCGCCGCCGATTCCTACCATCAACGCGAAGAGAAGCAACATTGCCATCCTGAATCCTCCTGTTATGTCGTGACGGACGCCGGGGTGAGATACAACCGATCGCCTGGGAGCACCTGCCCCCACCGCAGAGTCCCGGCCGGCATCTCGATGACGGCGCGGGCGCCAGCCGCCAGCGAAATTCGCCAGGGCCGCAGGTCGCGGACGATCTTGACCGCGAATCCTTGTCGATCGACGAAGACGACGTCGATGGCGAAGCGCATTCCCGCGGTGTGCACCGCGGTGCAGGGCGCCAGCAGCATGGCGGACTTGTCTGCCAGCCGATCGCGGCCCAGCAGACCGCGGCGGCGCGATTGGCGCGTGGCGGCGATCTCGACCGACGTCGCGACCTGTTCCCGCGTGCGCTCGTTCATCAGTGCGACGACCATGTCAGAACACTCCCGGGACGAGGTGCCAGCCGACCTTGCGGCAGTACTGCTGATAGTCGACGTCGGCGCTCAGGATCCGCTCTTCCATCAGCGCCCGCAGGACCAGCGCGGTGTCGGCGAGCAGGAACACGCCGGCGTTCCAGGGCGTCGGCTGCGCCATCAGGAATGCGATGTGCGTGATCAGATATCCGGTATAAATCGGGTGCCGTACCATCGTGTACGGCCCCCGCACGACGACGCCCCGGTTGGCCGGCACCAGGCCGAAGCTGCGCCCCAGTGCGATTTTTCCGACCACGACAAGGCCGAGCCCGATGGCGGACAAGATCGCGGTCGCGGCGTCGGCGGCCAGCGGCGCGGCATCGGTCGCGCGCACCAGCGGCGGTCCGATCAGCGAAACCGTCGTCATCACCGCCGCCACGACCGATCGATCGACGACCCGCGCGCGCCGGCGCGCAATCGTCAGCACGACGACCAGCGACTCGCCGGCGAGGAGCAGCAGACCGGTCACGCGCCCCGTGCGCACGAAATTCGCCAGGATGTTGACGGACAGCAGGGTGAACAGCGAGACGATCGTCGCGCGGGCGAGCAGATCGGTGAGCAGCTGTCGCGTCAGCTGCCGGCTCGGCAGCGCGACGCGCGACGCTTCAAGCTGGTCGCCTTCCATCAGTGCACCTCCATGTGCGCGGGTGACCGTCGTCGAACCGTGGGCGGCGGCGCCGGGGCCGCCTCCACGGAGCCGACGAAATACGACGCGCACGCGGCATCGAGCAGCTCGCGTGTGATGACCGGCTCGATCCCGCGGTAGCGGCAGAGGGCGGTGACCTGATCCAGCAGGTCGCGCGGATGGCAGGAGCGCATCGCGCGTCCCGCCGGGTTGTAGTGCCGGCGCTGAAGATAGGCCACCATCACCTGATGAAAGCGCAGGTTCCGGCGGCGGCAGTTCAGCTCGAAGATGCGGCTGAACTGGTCCACCGTCGGATCGACGATCGGGATCTTGTACGGAATGCGGCGGAGGAACGCCTCGTCGGCGAGCGCCGCCGGATCGAGGTTGGTCGCGAACACGATGAGCACGTCGAACGGCACCTGGAACTTCTTGCCGGTATGCAGCGTGAGATAGTCGATCCGGCTCTCGAGCGGGACGATCCAGCGGTTCAGCAGATCCTGCGGACGGATGCGCTGCCGGCCGAAGTCGTCGACGAGAAACACGCCGCCGTTGGCTTTGAGCTGAATCGGCGCCTCGTAGAACTTCGCGATCGGGTTGAAGGCGAGATCCAGCATGTCGAGCGTGAGCTCGCCGCCGACCATCACGACGGGGCGGCGGATCCGGACCCAGCGCCGATCGCGGGGCGCCACCGCGATCACGCTCGACGTGTCCGCGTCCCCCTCGAGCGAGTCGTGGTTGATCGGGTCGAACATGGTGACGGTATGACCGTCGACGTCGATGGCGTGCGGCATGTACATGTCGCCGCCCAGGGTCCGCCCCAGGCCTTCGGCGATCACGGTCTTGCCGTTCCCGGGCGGTCCGTAGAGGAACAGCGCCTTGCCGGCGTTCAACGCCGGGCCGAGCTGCTCCAGCACCTGATCGCCGACCACGAGATGCGAGAAGCCCTGCCGCAGCCGTTCGCGATCGAGATAGCCGCGGGCCGCCGCGAGCGCGCGCATCTGCGCGACGTAGCCCGCGAGCGGCACCGGCGCGGGGCCGACGTACTGGCTGGCATCGAAATACTGCCGGGCGCGCTCGCGGCCGGCGTCGGTCAGCGAGTAGCGATAACCGGCGGATCCGGATCCGGATCCCGTGGCACCGCGGACTTCGACCAGCATCTCGCTGCGCACCCGCTCGATGAGCGGCTCGAGAATCGTGTACGGCAGACGCAGGCGGTCGGCGAGGACCAGGCCGGTCGCCTCGCCGGTGTAGAGCGTCTTGATCAGCAGGCGCTCGATCTGATCGACGGCCAGGCCGGTCTCGCGAATGGACGTCGGCACCGGCGGCGCCGGCGCCGCCGACACGATCTCGGGAAGCGTCTCGGTGACGGCGCTCATTTCTCCGCCATCGGGACGAGGACCTGGACGAACTTGATCGCGGCCGGCCCGATCGTCACCACGAAGATCGCGGGAAAGATGCAGAACACCAGGGGAAAGACCATTTTGACGCCGGTCTTGGCCGCGGCCTCCTCGGCGCGCTGGCGCCGCTTGGTCCGTACCGTCTCGGAGTGGACGCGCAGCGACTGCGCGACGCTGGTCCCGAACTTGTCCGTCTGCACGAGCATGGCGACGAGCGAGGCGATGTCGTCGACACCGGTCCGTTCGGAGAGATTCCTCAGGGCCTCGGCGCGCGCCTTGCCGGCACGCAGCTCGAGGTTGATCAGCCGCAGCTCGCCCGACAGATCCGGATGCGCGAAGTCGAGCTCTTCGCCGACGCGCTGAATCGCCTGATCGAGACCGAGCCCGGCCTCGACGCTGACCACCAGGAGATCGAGCGCATCGGCCAGTCCGAGCCGGATGCGGTGCTGGCGCCGCTTCGCCATGCGGCCGAGGGCCATGCTGGGCAGCAGATAGCCGAGGCCGCAGGCCGCCAGCGCGAGCGCGACGTTGGGATGGACGATGATCGGCGTCGCCAGCAGCGCGAACATGATCAGCGCGCACCCGAGCCGGATGCCGAAGAAGACGGCGACCGCCTCGTGACTGCGATAGCCGGCGGTGGTCAGCTTGCGCTGCAGCTTGCCCATCTCCGAGGGGGACTGGGGCGCCGCGCGTCCGATCTTCTTGAGCGTGTCGATGACGGCGCGGCTGTACGCCGGATCGTCGGCGGGCTGCGGGATACGCTCGCCGGTCAGAACCTCGCCGAGCCGGCGCTCGATTGTCGTGCCGCCGGCGGAGGACAGCGCCATCGCACCGGCGGCAATCAGCAGCGACGCGAACAGGAACGCGAGCAGCGGAAGGAGCAGCGTCACATCTATACCTCGATCTTGATCACTTTACGGATCCACACGTAGCCGATCGCCTGCATGACGATGGCGCCGATCAGCATCGTCTGCCCCATTTTTTCGTGAAACAGGAGCTGCATGTGCTCGGGATTGATGAACGACAATGCGACCGCGAGCGCTGCGGGCAAAGCCATCAGGACGTAGCCGGTGAAACGACCGTGCGCGGTGTGCACCCGCACCTGCCGCCGGATCTTGAACCGCTCCCGTACGACGTGCGCCAGGTTGTCGAGAATCTCGGAGAGATTGCCGCCGGTGTCCCGCTGGATCATGACGGCGGTCACGAAGAACCGCACGTCGAGGATCGGGATGCGGACAGACATCTCGTTCAGCGCGTCACGAAGCGGCAGGCCGAAATTCTGTTGATCGAACGTTTTCTTGAACTCGGGGCCGACCGGATCCGGCAGTTCGTCGGCGACCATGCCCAACGCGGTCTGAAAGGCCTGTCCCGAGCGGATGGCGCGGGCCAGCAGATCGAGCGCCTCGGGGAAATGTTCTTCGAAGCGTTTCAGCCGGCTGGAGCGGCGATGCACCAGCCAGAAGAACGGCGAGGCGCCGGCGGCCAGCGCGGCGAGCGGCGCGACGAACGGCTGCGGCACGAGCCACGAGGCGATGACGCCGATGATCGCGGCGAGCGCGAGGCTGATAATCACCACCCCGCTTGGGGTCGTCCGCGCGCCGGATTGATCGATCAGCCGCGCGAGCCGCGAGCCGAGGGTCGATCGCGCCAGCAGCCGATCGAGCGCCGGCAAAGGCCCTTCGAGATCCTGTTTGACGACCGTGGTGTCGCCGGCCGCCGGACTCTCGGGCCGCATTTCCGCCGACACGTCGCGCAGCCGTCGATCGAGGCGGCGCGCCGCGAGAATGCCCGGGACGCGCATCGCGGCGGTGTAGCCCCCCATGACCACGCCCACGACGACGATGAAGACGGCCAGCGCCAGCAGCATCACCGCACCTCCGTCACGCCTTCGAACATGTCGGCCGGCAGGTGGATGCCCGACATCTTCAGCCGCTCGCAGCACTTCGGACGCACGCCGGTGGCACGGAAGCGGCCGATCACCTTGCCGTCCTGCGTAATCCCCATCTTCTCGAACACGAAGATCTCCTGCATGGTGATGACATCCCCCTCCATGCCGGTGATTTCGGAAATGCTGGTGATCTTGCGCGAGCCGTCGCTGAGGCGCGTCTGCTGAACGACGAACTGAATCGCCGACGAGATCTGCTGGCGCATGGCGCGCTCCGGCAGGTTCGTCGCGCCCATCGCGATCATCGTTTCGATGCGGGTCAGGGCATCGCGCGGCGTATTGGCGTGGACGGTGGTCAGCGAGCCGTCGTGACCCGTGTTCATCGCCTGCAGCATGTCGAGCGCTTCCTCGCCGCGGACCTCGCCGACGACGATGCGATCGGGGCGCATGCGGAGCGCGTTGATCATCAGCTGGCGCTGGCGGATGGCCCCCTTGCCCTCGACGTTGGGCGGCCGGGTTTCGAGCCGCACGACGTGGTCCTGATGGAGCTGCAGCTCCGCGGCGTCCTCGATGGTGACGATGCGTTCGCGCTCCGAGATGAAGCTCGAGAGCACGTTGAGCAGAGTCGTCTTGCCGGCGCCGGTGCCGCCGCTGATCAAGCCGTTGAGCCGCGCCTTGACGCAGTGCGACAGGAAGTCGAGCATCGGGCGCGTCAGCGCACGCAAGGTGACCAGGTCGTCGGCCTTGAGCCGCTCCGACGGAAAACGGCGGATCGAGAGCAGCGCGCCGTCGACCGCGAGCGGCGGGATGATCGCGTTGACGCGGGAGCCGTCCGGCAGCCGTGCGTCGACCATCGGCGAGCTATCGTCGACGCGCCGTCCGACCGCGCTGACGATGCGATCGATGACGCGCATGAGATGCCGCTCGTCCTGAAAATTGGCGGCGACCTTCTCGAGCATGCCGTTGCGCTCGACGTACACGTTCTTGTAGGTGTTGACCACGATGTCGCTGATCGTCGGGTCGCGCAGCAGCGGCTCGAGCGGGCCGAGGCCGAACACGTCGTCGATCAGCTCGCCGAACAGCGTCTCGCGCTCGCCGAGGCTGAGGGGCGTGTTCTCCTCCGCCAACAGCTCGGTGAGCAGCGTGCGGATCTCGCTCTCGGCGCGCGCGCGGTCCGACAGCGCGAGCGCCTCGAGGTTGAGGCGGTTGAGCAGCTTCCGGTGCACGCCGGCTTTCAGGTCGAGATACTGCTGGCGCGGCGGCTGCGGACGGGCGGCTGCGGGAGGCGGCGCGGTGGCGACTGTGTTCATGGCTGGTTACCAGACCGAGGCGATGCCGGCGGTGAGGCGATCGAGCCCCGGCAGCCGGCGGCGCGCCGGCTGCGCCGCGGGCGCCGCGGCGCCGGGCTCGAGAATCTGCCGCGTGAAGTGATCGAACTGGGTCGCGATGTCGGAGTCGCCGGTCAGCGCCAGCGGCACGCCCGAATTGAGCGCCGTCGAGACGGTCTTGTAGTCGCTCGGAAACGTGTGGTGAATCGGGTGGCCGAGCGCGCCCTCGATCTGTTTGGGCGGAATCGGATACGGCTCCGCCGCCCGGTTGAGCAGAATGCGGACCCGCTCGCCGCACGCGCCAAGCTGGCGGACCCGGTCGAGCAGCCGCTGCGAATTGCGGATCGACGGCACGTCGGGGTTGGCGACGAGAAAGATCGTGTCGGCCGTGTACAGCGCCGCGACGGTGCACGAATTGATCTGGCTGCCGGCGTCGACCAGGATGTATTCGTATTGCCGGGCGAGCAGCCGGAACAGCTCCTCGATGGCGCCGCCGTCGGCCGCACCCGGCCGATCGAATTGATCCGAGCCGGCGAGGATCTCCAGGCCCGACTTGTGCTTGACCACGAGCTCGCGCAGGAACTCGCGGTCGAGCCGGTGCAGGTTGTCGATCGCGTCGAGCAGGCTGTAGCGCGGACGGACGCCGAGAAAGAGCGCCACTTCGCCGAGCCCCGGCTTGAGATCGACGATCACCGTCGACCGTTTGCTGAGCCGCGCCAGCTCCACGCCGCAGTTCACCGACACCGTCGTCGTGCCCGCGCCCCCCTTGGCGCCGAAGAACACGAGCGTGGTGGCTGAGGGTCGCGCGCCCTGCGCCGTTTCGCGGCGCGCCGCCGTCCGCCGGACCGCGCCGTGGAAGCTTTCTTCGTCGGGCGGCCAGGTGAAGAACTCGTTGGCGCCGGCGCGCATCGACTGGAGGATCAACTCCGGGTCGGCGGCGGTGGCGATGGCGAAGATGCCGGCGCCGGACGCGCCGGCGCGCAGCCGCTCGATGCTCGATGTCGACGACAGCGGTTCGCCGCGGGTGTCCACGATCACCAGATCGGGAGGGGTCCCGTCGCGGCCGGCGCGTTCGTCGAGCACGCTGACCGGAATCGCACTCGCGCGCAGCAGACGCCCGAAATGCTTCTTGAACGCGTCATCTTCCGAGACGATGAGCCCGACCAGTTGCGCCATGTTATTGAACCAGTCGAATGACTTTGGGGAACGCGCCCGCCGGCGCCGGCCCGAGGCTGCCGTCGAGCACGCCGCCGACCGGCGTGATGCGGCCGACCACCTCATTGCCCTGCATCTGCTCGATGAAGAAGCCGATGTAGTTCGCGATCTTCAGGTCGATGTTCTTGCCGTGCTGCGCGCCGTTGGCGAAGACGACGGGGTCGTAGACCGGAATGATCACGACCCGCGGGCTCTTGCCGAACGCGCTGCCCTTGACGCAGTTGCACGAGGTGTCCCAGACCGCGTTGGGATCCTTCGCCACCAGATCGTCGGCCCCCTGCTTGGTCGGGCCGACCATGTTGCCAGGCTCAGGGGTCATCGTGGCGCCGATCGGCAGCACCGCCGGGTTGCACCCGGAGATGTTGTTGCGATAGTCCGACGCGCCGCCGCTGCCGGGCAGATCCCACGGGTTGTAGAAGCTGGCGGTGATCTTGGTGTTGTTATCCGCCTTGAGGACGACCTCCGTGCCTTTGTCGCGCTCGGCGTTGTAGCCCGTGTAGTTGGTGTTCGGATCAGGAGACGGCTTCAGGCCGATGTAGGTGTCGGTGTTGATGTCGAACGTATCGCTCGGATCCCACGGCCCGGTCCCGTTCTCGATCCACTTGTCTGGAATCGTGAACGGCTTGACGCACGTCTCGGCGTTGGCGGGCGTCGCCTCCGCCGTCGCGGTGGCGCCGATGTCAACCGTCTGAACGCCGAAGAAGGTGCCCATCAGTGTCGCCACCGGGTTGCCGCGCGCGCCGGTCCGGAACACCCGCACGGCGACGCGATCGGGCTCGCCGGCCGCGTCGTTGGGAAACGTCACGTCCGCCGGCCCGACCGACACCACCTGTCCGGCGACTTTGTTGGCGAGCGCCGTATTGACGGCGCTTTGCACTGCCGGCCCGCCGCTCGATCGATCGGTGTAGCTGTTGTAGACGAGCGCGACGGCGCCGGCCAGCGCGCCGGCATCCGCGGCGTTCTGGGCCTGCGACCGCGAGTTCATGAACAGACCGATGTCAATCGCGAGCGTCGTCGCCGACAGCATCGCCATGAAGCCGAGGCAGACGAAGACGAGCGACATGCCGCGCTCGTCGTGAAGGAGATGACGGGCGTTGTTGCGCATAACCACCTCTAGTTCTGCTTCCGGTCACCGAGCTGCGCCTGGTACTTCGCCTCGGCCTCTTTGACCTTCGCGGCGGCCTCGCTGATCGCCTTCTGGTGATTGCGTTCGATCTCGGCCATGCGCCTCGCCTGCTCGGCGGCGATCTTGGCGGCTGCGGCCTCTTTCTTCGCCTGCCGTCTGGCGTCCACCTCGGCGACCTTCGCCGCCTCGGCGTCATGTTTGGCTTGACTGCGCGCGGCTTTGGCCTTCAGTTCCTGCTCGGCCTTGTCGCGGTTGCGGGTGGCTTCCTCCTGCTTCTTCAGATCCTTCGCGCTCGCCTGCTTGGGCGCCCTGTCCGCCTTGCCGCCATCGAACGCGTGTTGCTCGTTCGCCGTCAGCGGACGCGCCACGCCGCCCGCGGCCGGGACGGTGTTCGTCGCGGGCAACGTTCCCGTGTTCGGTCCGACCACGACGACCGGCGGATGCGGCGGGTTCAGGACGGCGGCGGCCGCCGCGGGCGACAGCGCAGCGCCCGGCGTCACCGCCGGAGTCGCCACCGCGGCTGGCGGCGCAGCAGGCACCACGAACGCGCTGCCGCGCGCCGGGCTGAACGCCGGAGGCAGCGGCGGCAGCGTCTTCTTCTCGGGCAGCGGCGCCAGGAACGGCTCGGGCGTGCGCGGCAGCACCGGGGTGACGCCCGAGGACGTGCGCTCGAGAATCTCCGGCGTGATCATCACCACCAGCTCGGTCTGGTCCTTGTTCGCCGCCTTGCTCTTGAACAGCAGGCCGAGAATCGGAATGTCGCCGATGCCCGGAATCTTCTGCAGCGTCGAGTTCATCGTGTTGTTGATGAGGCCGGCGATGGCGAACGTTTGCCCGTTCAGCAGATCGACTTCGGTCTCGGTGCGGCGCGTGCTGAGCGCAGGGATCCGGAATCCGTTCAGGAGGACGCCGTTCGCGAAATCGAGGGTGCTGACCTCAGGCCGCACCTTCAGGTGGATACGGTCGCCGTGGATCACCGGCGTGAAGTTCAAGCGCACGCCGAACTCCTTGTAGGCGACGGAAATGGCCAGGTTCGCGCCAGAGCCCTGGGCGATCGGCACCGGGAATTCGCCGCCGGCGAGAAAGCTCGCCTCCTTGCCGCTCTCGGCCACGAGGTTCGGCTCGGCCAGGCTCTGGAACTGCCCTTTCGTCTGCAGCGCCTTGATCACCGTTCCGAGCTGGTGCTTCGCGTCGAAGAGAAACAGGTTGAGAAAGTCGCTGAAGACCAACGTGCCCTGCCCGGCAGTTCCGGTGTCGAATGTCGGAGCGGCCGTCGACGTCGTCGAGCGCGCCACCACGTCCTTGTACCCGCCCGCGCCGGTGAAGAGCGACGTGCCGAGGTCGGTAATCGCGGTGCGGCTGACTTCCGCGAAGCGCACGCGCAGCAGCACCTGGTTGCTGGCGGTGCTTTCCTGCACGCGCAGCATGTTCACCACTTCGTCGGCCTTCTCGACGTAGCCGCCGGCGACGCTGCTCGCCTTGTCGAAGATTTCCTTGTTCGACACCAGGCCGGACAGGACAATGCCCTTGCCGCTGCTCTGCGCCTCGATGTGCTCGCCGGGGAACAGGCGCGTCATCTGGTCGTTGAGTCGGGCGAGATCGCGCTGCACCACGATTTCGTAGCGGTGCAGGCCGCCGCTGCGCTCCCACACGTACATCGAGATCGTGCCCGGCATCTTGCCGTTGACGAGCAGCTGGTTGGCCGACGTGACGACGGCGTCGGCAATATCGGCGCTGGTGAGCGATACCCGCGCGATCGCGCTGCCGACGTCGACGACGGTCGAGCGGCCGACGAGCAGCTTGAGCGACGAGGCTTCGTCGGCGCGGATGAGGCGCGGCATCGCCACCGCGATCAGGAGAATCAGAATGAATCTGCGCATGGTCACTGCTCCTGACGCACGACTTCGCGTGCGCGCTTGTCGCCGCGGATGATCTCGACCGTCGGCAGGTCCGGTTCGGCGACCCTGACGGATGGGGAGGACGGTGCCGACGACGCGAGGCGCGTCCGCGTGACGGCGGTGCGGGTCGGAACACCGAACCCGAAGAGCGCGCCCGGACGGATGCCGTGCGTGGCCGGCATGGTCTTGTCGAGCGGGTTGCGCAGCGCGAGCTGAATCTTCCCTTCAGTGCTGGCGAGCGTCAGCCGCTCCGCCTCTTCGGGGTCGACGAGCAGCGTGACGACGCTGACCGCAATCGGCTTGTTGCGGTCGGTGTCGCGCTCGATCTTCGTGCCCGCGGCCAGCACTTGCACGTTGGTCAGAATCACCTTCGAGGTCATGTCGGTGCTCTGTCCGGTCGGGCTGACCGTCGCCAGGACGTCGACCCGCCCGCCGGGGAGGACGTAGCCGGCGACGCCGATCACTTCGTTGACGCGGACCGAAACCGCGCGCAGCCCGGGCGGGATGGTCGGCGGCAGGCCCGAGCCCGCCTCCTTGGATGCCAGCTTCATCGGCAGAATAGGCTCGTTCTGAATCAGCGGCAGGACGATGCCGCGGCCGATCACGTCTTTCGGATCGGAGATCGCGTTGGCGGGCATGGCGTTGGCCGGCCAGTCGATGATCCGGACGTCCTCGCGCCGGAGCTCGGCGCCGATGTCCAGATCGCTGGCGGCGACGACGACCGGACGCGTCGGCATCGACGTCGTCCGCGCCGGCAGGCGCTGGACGTAGTTATAGGTGCCGAAGGCGAGCGCGCCGCCGGCCGTAATCGCCAGCACGAACACCATGAACACTCGCATGCGAGCCATAAGTCAGGTCCCCTCGGTTACTGCGATTCGTTCCGCATCGCGGCCGATGCGGTGAGTGTGAACGGCGCGCCCAGCGTCGATCCCGACACCAGCAGACGCGCCACCGGCTGGAGCACCATGAATTGGAACGGGTAGTTGACCGTCACCAGCGACGCTGACGCGGTGGCGCCGCCGCCGATCGGCACGGTCGCGGCCGGATTGACCACGATCGTGGCGCTCGCCGTGTTCGAGAGCTGCCCCGACGTCAGGTAACTCCTGACCCGCGCGTCGACCGCGCCGGCCACTGGATTCGGCAACACCGCGAGCCGCGCGCCCTCCCGGGCCGCGTTGGTCAACACCTGCAAGGTCTGAAACGCCCGGCCGAATTCGAAGATGCCGACCGACACGATCAGGAGCAGCGGCAGCGTCATCGCCGTTTCGACCAGCGCCGTGCCGCGCTCGCCTGCCAGTAGTCTGCGCATCCGGGTCATCTCATCTCCTTCACAGTCCGAGCGTCGCCAGCGTGACGCCGATTGCGATCGCCGGGGCGTACGCAAACCGGTTGTTCTCGACCGGCGCCTCGATCGCGGCGGCGTTCAAGCCGCCGGTGGCGACCAGCACCGCGGTGCGGTCGAGCGTCTGCCGCAGCCGGCCGCGCTTCGCCGCGACCGCGATCGCCAGGACGCCACCGGCGACGACGGTAAAGAAGAAGCCGCGCAGAATGTGCGACGGCCCGACCAGCGCGCCCATCGCGGCGAACAGCTTGACGTCGCCCGCCCCGGTCGCACCGAAGAGAAATCCGGGGAGCATGAGCGCGAGGCCCACACCCAGACCCGCGGCCGCCGCGCCGACCGAGACGCCGCTCAGGCCGGTGACGGCGAGCACGATGCCGATCGACGCGATCAACGCGTTCAATGCGTTCGGCACACGACGGGTCCGAAGGTCGATCGCGGTCGCCGCCACGGCGCCGCAGACGACCGTCCCGACGACGATGAAATCAGACAGCCTGGCCAATGCTGCTCCAGAAGACCGTGTAGATCGTGTTGCCCACCGTCGAGACGCCGACAATGGCGACAATCGCGATCAACGCGACCAGTAATCCGTATTCGATGAGATCCTGGCCCTGGTCGCCGTCGACCAGGCGCGCGATTGACGTCTTTAACTGAGTCATGAGCCCCGCCTTTCGTGAACGAAGGGCGGCGTCGGCCGCCCCTCGTCCCATCACCTTACGTGTGTCGTGTCGCCTTACGAACCCGCGGCGGTCGACAGCTGCGACGCCACGTTGCCGAAGATCTTGTTGACGTTGGTGCCGGCCAGCGTGACCGCGCCAACGGCGACCAGCGCGATCAGCGCGACGAGCAGCGCGTACTCGAGCAGGTCCTGACCGTCTTCGGCGTGCGCGAGCTTCTTGAAACGATTGATGTAGTTCATGTCCATCTCCTTAGCGCGTTGACTGACGCGCACAGTCGCGAGTGCGAAATTCGGTCGCGATGAAGTCGGCGACCGCGTGACAGACGGTGAAATCGCAACGCGTGTGCCATCAGCGTTTCGACGCCGCGCCGATCGCACGCAACTACCGGGCGGTGGTGTGGTTAGGGTCGATTGCGCGGATCGGTCGCGCCGGAGTTGTCGTGTCGAATCCAAATCCTGGTTCCGCATATTCGTAACCACGCCACCGATTTCGTGGGAAGGTGCGGGCGATGCGAGGCGACACGAGGGACAAAGCGCGAAATAGGCCTGATTCCCGGAGGCGGCGCCGACGGAACGGCATTTGCGATACCGCGGTCATGCGTCGGGTATTCCGCGAAGGGCTGATGTCGGCAGGCACCGTGGTCATTCTGCTGCTGGTGTTGATTGGCGCTGACGATCGCGTCCGCGAACAGCTGTCGCTCCGCGTCTTCAATCACCCGTCGGTGGAGTTGGCCAGCGCGAGCCGGCACGTTGCCGATCTCACGAACGTCCTGGCGCAGGCTGCGCGCCAACAGAGTATCGGCCATGCCCCGCTGCTGATCTTCACGCTCGCCGCGGCGGTGCTCGTCTTGTTCATGCTGCGAACCTAAATGCCCCTTGTCCTTGCGATCGAACCCGACCGGCGTCAGGCCGCGCACCTCGCCGCGATCGTCCGGCATCAGGTCGGCGCGGAGCTGCTGATTGCCGACACCACCGAAGGCGCGCTCGACGCGATCGGCAACCGCATTCCCGATCTCGTGCTCGTGCCGGCGCTGCTGTCGCCGCAGGACGATGCGGCGCTGGCCGCGGCGCTGCGGGTGATCGCGGCCGCCGCGCACGTCCGCACGCTGACGATTCCGGTGCTGGCGAGCGGCATCACGCACGCCCCCAAGCTCGGCATCCTCGCCAAGTGGCGCAAGGGGCGCGACGCGTCGCCGGAGCCGGACGGCTGCGACCCGGCGGTGTTCGCCGAACAGATTTCGGCCTATCTGCAGGAAGCGGCGGCCGCCCGCGCACAACTCGATGACGATCTCCTCCTCGTAGATCACCCGGCCATCGTCGTCGAACCGCCGCCGGTCATCGAGTCGGAGTGGGCCGATCCGATCGCGGCGGTACACGCGGAGCCGGTGCAGCCGTGGGCGGCGGCGGTCGTCGAGGAGACCGTCGAACGCGTCGAGCCGGTCACCGGGCACGCGGACGCCGACATCGATCTCGACGATCCGTCGATCGATCTATCCGAAGAGCTCGAGAGCTTGTCCGACGACGAAGACGTGGCCGTGGATGGCGAGCTGTTCGACGGCGAGCGCGTCGGCGTCTACACGATCTCGGCGGATCCGGGCGAAGTCGAGCTCGAGGCGGGCGATCGTCTTCTCGCGATCGTCGAACAGCCGGCGATCGCCGGGCCCGTGGTCGACACGGCTGCGGCGGGGTATGACGAGGTCGCATTGCCGGAATTCGCGGCGTGGTCCGGGATCGCGGCGCCGTCGCCGACTGCGGGCGTCGAGCCCGAACCGCTGTTCGTCGAGCCGCCTGAACCGCCGCGCGCGCACGCCACGTCATGGGTGCCGATGTACCTGACGCCGGGGCGAATGTGGCCGGCGCTTGAAGGGATGCCGGCGGAAATGCCGGTGGCGCGGACCGAGCAGCCGGACTGGATCGAGCTGGTTGCATCGCTGCGTCAGGATCTCGAGCGGCGCCGCACGGACCAGGCGCCGGCGGCGGCCGATCCGATCGCCGCGCGTCCGTCTGACGGCGGCGTGGCCGAGCCCCGCCTTGTCGCGAAGAAACAGAAGTCGCCGAAAAAGTCGAGGCCGGTGCAGGACGAGTGGGGGTTCTTCGACCCGGAACAGTGCGGCTTCTCGACACTGCTCGCCAAGCTGGACGAGATTACAGAGGACGCGTCGGGGCTCTAACAGCGCCGCCTGATGGCTGCCATCCCGATCGAGAACGTGCACCTGCCGGTCGCCGGGACCGCGCCGGGATGGTCGATCGGCGCCACGCCCGCCACGCTGTGCCGGCTGGCGCTCTGGGCGTTCGCGCTGATCCTCGTGACCAGGACCGCGGCCGATCCCGACCTGTGGGGACACCTGAGGTTCGGCCTGGACATGCTGGCCTCGAAGTCGGCGCACGCCGCCGATCGGTATTCCTTCACCGCCGACCGCGCGTGGATCAATCACGAATGGCTCTCCGAGTTGCTGATGGCGATCGGCTATGTACGCCTGGGCGCGCTCGGTCTCAACCTGCTGAAACTTGCGGTCGTCGCGATCGTGGGGGGCATCGCCCTGGTGATTGCGCGGCAGGAGCGCGCGAGCCCGATCGCGCGCGACGTCTACGTGGTGCTGACGGTGGTCGCCACCTACACCCGCACCCAGGTCGTCCGGCCGCAGATGTTTTCGGTCGCGATCTGCTGCGGGATGCTCTACCTGCTGCGGCAGATCGACCGCGGCCACACGCGGGCGATCTGGTACGTGCCGCTCTTGTTCGCGGCCTGGGTCAACCTTCACGGCGGCTGGATTGTGGGATTGGCGGTTCTCGGCGTGTGGATGCTCGGCGACGCCTGGCAGCGCCGGAGCCTCCGCTGGACACTCGTCCTGGCCACGGTTGGTGCACTCGTCCTGGTGACGACGCTGGTCAATCCCTACGGTGTCGGCCTGTGGCGGTTCCTGGCTGAGACCGTGGGTCTCGACCGTCCCGATGTGACCGACTGGAAGCCGCTGCGGCAACTCCCTCCGTCCGTCCTCGTCGTGGAATCCATCCTGCCGTTAATGGCGATGGCCGCGATTCGGCGCGGACGCGCATGGCGGCATCTGGCGTCTCGCGATCTCGCCGTCCTGTTGCTGCTCGTCGCGGCGACATACCGCGTCGGCCGCGTCGACGCGTTTCTTCAGGCGGCGATCGCGATCCTGCTGGCAACACCGATCATCGCGTTCCTCAATGGCATCGACCGGAGCGCGCGTGGCCCATTCCGGAGACCGTCGGCGGCGGTGGGCGCCATCGCGGTGATCCTTGCGTTGTACGCCGCGGCTACCGCGCTCTCGAGCCTGCGCGTGATCGAAGTCGGCGGCCCCTGGGTGCCGGACCGCGCCGCGGCCGCGTTCCTGCGCGCGAACAGCCCCGGCGCGCGGGTGCTGACCTGGTTCGACTGGGGCGAATACGCGCTATGGCAGCTCTCTCCGTCAGGCATCCGCGTGTCGATGGACGGGCGGCGCGAGACGCTCTACAGCGCACGCGTCATTCGCGATCACGATCGCTTCTATCACGGTGAGGCCGATATGGTCGACTATCCCGAGCGGATCGGCGCCGACGTCGTGTGGCTGCCGTCGCGCTTGCCGGTGATCGAGCCGCTGAAAAACCGCGGCTGGATGACGCTGCTCGACACGGGACAGTCCGTTATCCTCAGACGAGGAGCCGGCCCGATCGCCACGCAGGAGAGCACGACCCGGAGCGGCCCCGACCTCTTTCCGTGGCCGTGATCAGCGCGTCGACGAAGCCTTGAGGACGGCGATGCCGTAGCCCCCCTCTCGGAGCGGCTCCCGGCCGATCACTTCGATCGTCGTGTAGCGCCTGGCGACCCAGTCCATGATCGCCTGGCCGTAGCGCGGATCGGTGCCGAAGAACGGCACGCCGTACTCGGCCGTGTCCTTGTGCACGACCAGGATGTAATCGGGCGCCGCCGTTTCGAACGCTCGCAGCATGACACCCTCGCCCATGGCGATCATCTCCGGCAGCGTCAGGCCGATGTACGGAGTGGGATTCTCGCGCCGCGAAAGATAGTTGATCATCACGCCTTCTGGAAACGCCGCGACCGTCGCGTTCCGCGGCGTCGCCTCCACCGCACGCAGCGCATCGACGACGGCCGGGCCCCGCCAATCGGCGGCGGCATCGAGGGCGAAGATTGCATCGGCGCCCGACCCCACCCTGAGCGTCTTCCTCCGGTAGATGCCCTGCGACATACCGAAGTACACCGCCACCCCCTCGACGAGCAACAGCGTCGCCGCTGTTCGGAAGATCGCGCCTCGTCCCGCGCCGTTGCGCAACCAGCGAGGCACGACCCAGACGAGCGCGACGGCGAGGACGAGTGTCGCGGGCATCGCGAGATAGAAGCCGTAGTGCGCGATCCTGGCGTTCAACACCATCTTGCCGAGCAGAACGAACGAGAAGGTCGACCACATCACCAGCGGCACCAACGCCACCGCGGCGGCGCGATCGCGCCGGCGCGCGCTGAACCCGGCCGCACACAGCACGACCGCTGCCAGCGAGATCAGCGGCAACGCGCGCGGAACCTGGGTCCAGGGGATGGCGACGACGCTCACCATTACAAGCGCCGCCAGGCCCGAGATGAGAATCGCCAAATTAACCGTTCGCCGCGCCGGCGACATGCTCTTCGAGATCCTGAGACGCTGCGGCCATCCGGCATCCGCCGCCGCCAGGGCGACGACGACCAGTGCGAGCCCGACGAACATCCTCAGCATCCGCATGCCGTTGCCAATCGGGTCGTCGAGCCCCAGGCCCTGGAGGTAGAAGGCGTTTCGCGCCACGGCTCCGCCGAGGATCGTCGTCCAGGCTCCCGCGAGCCCGCGCATCGCCTGGGATACCGGCATCTGCCGCGATAGATAGATCACGAAACCGAGCGCCGGCGCCAGCGCGCAGCCGGCGAACGCGGCCGTTCCCGCGCGTGCGATCCGGCCGCCTTGTCGATCGAGCGCATGGGCACATCCCAGTCCGGCGATTGCCGCCACCGCCATCGCCAGCGACGTTTCCGCCTTCGTCAGCAGGACGAATCCGAACAGCACGCCTGCGACCGCGAACCAGCTCACGCGCCGGTCGCGCACGCCGCGGTACAGGCAGATCATCACGCCCACCGCCAGGGCGATGCTGTGCGTCGCCTCGTGGGAGTACGGGCACACGAAGTTGTAGTTGCCGACGTCGGCGTACTGGGAGAATCCGAACAGAACGAGCACCAGCATCGAGGCGGCCGTGGCCGGCCAGGGACCGCACGACACCGCGAACAAGTAGTGGATGCCGGCTACCGTCGCCGCGAGAATCGCGAGATTGCTGAAGATCAGCGTCGTCACCGAGACGCCGAAGAGGCGAAACCAGAGCGCGTTCACGTATTGCGACAAGGGCCCGAAGAGATGCGCGATATCGCGATACAGCACCTTGCCGTTCGCGAGTTGCCAAGGGATGTACAGCTCGCGGCCGAAATCGACGAGGGGATCGGCCCACTTGCGCCAGCTCCATACGGTCAACGCCCCGAAGGTGACGGCGTGGAGTATCAGGCGATTCAGACGCGTCACTGAGACCAATCGAATGATTCTTGCGAATCAGACCCGCGGATCAGCGCGCGCGGACATCGATCAGCAGCGGCAGATGCCGCGCCGCCACACGCGAGTGCGAGCGCGGTGTCCATCCAGTCCGCCTCAATCGAGGTCAGTGGACGCCGCGTGACATGTGGAGCGCGGCGGGATCGACGCCCAGACGGCGGATTGCCGCCTCCCACAAGCGCTCGGCAGGCGTGTTGAAGATCAGATCGCGATCGATGTCGCTCATCAGCCACGACGATTCTTGGAGCTCGGCCTCGAGCTGCCCGGGCCCCCAGCCCGAGTAGCCGACGATCAAGCGCGTCATCGCCGGCGGATTCGGCTCGAGCAGCCGGCGCAGCAGATCCGGCGAGGTCGACAGATACAGCCCGGCGGCGATCTTCATGCCGCGCAGCTCCTCCGCTTCGTCCGGCTCTTCGCCCACGAGCACCCAGCTGCGATGCGGCTCGACCGGTCCGCCGACCCACACCTGCAGCTCGCGATCGGTCGACACCGGCGGATCGAGATTGACCGTAACGCGTCCCGTCGTCACCAGCGGCCGGTTCACCACCAGGCCGAACGCCCCGTCCTCGCTGTGCTTGCACAGCAGCACAACCGTGCGGTTGAAGTTGGGATCCACGAGCTGCGGCATGGACAGGAGGAAGGACGGCGCGAGCGACGACGAAGAGGCCATCACTCAGATGATAGCGCGCGCGCGGCCGCGCGCAAGTCGTCGGTAAAGCGCCGCATTTCTTCGCGTCGCGCCTCGTCGTCGGGGGCGCGCAAAATCGACGAGGGATGCACGGTCGCCATCACCCTGGCGGCCAGCGGCGACGGGACGACCGCGCCGCGATGCTGCGTCACCTTGAAGGCCGATCCGAGCAGTGCCTGCGCCGCGGTCGCACCGAGGCAGACGATCACGCGCGGCTTGACCAGCGCGATCTCGGTATCGAGCCACGGCCGGCAGGCGCCGATCTCGCTGGCGCGCGGCTTCTTGTGAATGCGGCGCTTGCCGCGCGGCTCCCACTTGAAGTGCTTGACGGCGTTGGTGACGTACACCGAAGCGCGATCGATCCCCGCGTCGGCCAGCGCGCGATCGAGCAGCTTGCCGGCGGGACCGACGAACGGGTGGCCGCTGAGATCCTCGGCGTCGCCGGGCTGCTCGCCGATCAGCATCAAGGTCGCGCCGCGCGGCCCCTCGCCGAAGACCGTCTGGGTGCCGAGCTTCCAGAGGTCGCAGCCGCGGCAGCCTTTCGACGCCTCGCGAGCCGTTTTCAGCGTCGGCCGCGGCGGGATGAAATCAGCGGCGCTCTTCGGTGGACGTTTGGCCATGTGTTTCGCCGGGCTGAAGGACTGCGTTTTCCAGCGCGACGGCCACGTTTCGACGCAAGCCCTGTACCCTCGTACGGGTCATGGGGCTGCCGCGCAACGCGTGCGTCAACTCGTCGTCTTGTCGCTGCGCCAGCGTCAGCAGGTCGACGCGATCCCACGCCGCGCGCGGCTGCCAGGCCGGATCCGCCGATCGCGGCGCCGCGGCGTTCCACGGACAGACCTCCTGGCAGATGTCGCAGCCGTAGACATGCGAACCGACCGCGGCGCGGTGTTCGTCCGGGATGGCGGCACGCAGCTCGATGGTGAGGTACGAGATACAGCGGGTCGCGTCGAGAACGCCGGGGGCCACGATCGCCTGCGTCGGGCATGCCTCGATGCACAGCGTGCACGTGCCGCATTGATCCAGCGCCGGCGCATCCACCTCGAGCGGCAGGCTGCAGATGATCGCCGCCAGGAAGATCCACGATCCGATCTCCGGATTGATGACGCAGGTGTTCTTGCCGATCCAGCCGACGCCGGCGTGCTGCGCGTAGACCCGCTCCTGCACCGGACCGGTGTCGACGTAGGCGCGAGCCTCGAACGGTTCCGGCGACTGCTCGCGCATCCACGCCAGCAGCGCCTCCATGCGCGCGCCGATCACGTCGTGGTAATCATCGCCCCACGCGTAACGCGCGATGTGCGCGCGGCCGCGGTCGCTGCACTCGGTCGAGTACGGGCGGTCGGTGTTGTAGAGCGTGCCGGTGATGATGACGGTCTGCGCGGTGGGCACGACGCGGCGGACATCGGCGCGCTTCGCCGCCGATCGGTGCAGATACGTCATCGTCCCGCCGTAGCCGCGATCCAGCCACTCGCGAAGAAATGCCAGCTCGGGAAGATCGCTGGCGGGGGCGACGCCGCATAGGTCAAATCCCAGCTCGCCCGCTTTCGCCTTGATGTCGGACGAGATCATGGCTGATGGCTGGTCAGTGCTTTCCCACCAACTGCCGCAGCACGTACGGCAGAATCCCGCCGTGTCGGAACGCGACCAGTTCCTCGGGCGTGTCGATGCGTGCGATCGCCTGGAACTCCGTCGTCTTGCCGGCGTCGCCGATGGCGCGCACGGTGATCAGGCCGCCCGGCTTCAGGCCCTGCGCGATGCCGGTCAGCTCGTAGCCTTCCCTGCCGGTGAGGCCGAGCGACGCGGCGGTCACGCCGGCCGCGAACTGCAGCGGCAGCACGCCCATGTTCACCAGATTGCTGCGGTGGATGCGCTCGAAGCTCTCGGCGATCACCGCCTGGACGCCGAGCAGCAGGGTTCCCTTCGCCGCCCAGTCGCGCGACGATCCGGAACCGTACTCCTTGCCGGCGATCACGAGGAGCGCCACGCCCTCGCTCTTGTATTGCATCGCCGCGTCGTAGATTGTCTGCACCGCGCCGTCGGGCTGGTGGGTCGTCCAGCCGCCCTCGGTGCCGGGGGCCATCTGATTGCGCAGCCGCACGTTCGCGAACGTGCCGCGCATCATCACCTCGTGGTTGCCGCGCCGCGATCCGTATGAGTTGAAGTCCTTGCGAGCGAACCCGCGCTCGATCAGGTACCGGCCCGCGGGCGAGTCCTCCTTGATCGCGCCGGCGGCTTCACCCGTCACTTCCCGGACGGCGAGGAGACCACCATCTACGAGGCGGCGATGTCATACGCCGGCGAAGGCGTGCCGCTCGTGGTCCTGGCGGGGAAGGAGTACGGCTCCGGTTCCTCCCGCGACTGGGCGGCGAA
>JAOBWF010000153.1 GCA_025463215.1 Acidobacteriota bacterium
AGCTCGGGCAGAAGGCGAAGATCACGATCGACGCGCTGCCCGACCGCACGTTCAAGGGGCACGTCAGCGAGATCGGCAACAGCCCGATTCAAGCGGCGGCGGCGGCCGCCGGGACCCAGGCGACCAACTTCAAGGTCGTCGTCATCCTCGACGAGGTCGTGCCGGAAGTGCGCCCCGGGTTCACCTGCACCGCCGACATCACGACCGCGACGCGCAAGGACGTGGTCAGCGTGCCGATTCCCGCCGTCGCCGTGCGTGAGCTGATTTACGACGCCAACGGTCAGGTGGTCAAGGAGCCGAAGACCGACAAGAAGCGCCGGGTCGCGGAGCCGGCGGCGGCGACCTCGAGCAGCGACCTCAAGCCGGGCCAGACGCGCAAGGAGGTCGAGGGCGTGTTCGCCCTGCGCGACAACCGCGCCGAGTTCGTGCCGATCAAGATGGGCGTCGCCGGCGACAAGTACTTCGAGGTGCTGTCCGGCCTCAAGGCCGGCGACCAGGTCATCACCGGCCCGTACAACTCGGTGCGCGGCATGGCCGACGGCGACCCGGTGAAGATCGACAACGCGAAGAAGAAGTGAACAAGATCTTCGAATCGGCGATGATCGCGCTCGACGCGATCTGGTCGGCCAAGCTGCGGTCGTTCATGACCGTGCTGGGCAACATCGTGGCCGTGACCTCGATCATTGCCGTGGTGTCGATGATCCAGGGGCTGAACGCCTCGGTCAAGCAGGCGATTCTCAACCAGGCCGGCGCCGACTCGTTCAGCGTCCAGCGCTTTCCGATCACCCGCAGCGACGACGAGTTCGAGAAGGTCCGCGGCAACCCGCGGGTCACGCTCAACGACGCGCGCGCGATCAAACGCTACAGCGACCTGGTCGAGGCGGTGATGGTCGACTCGCAAGGCTCCGGCCGCGTGACCTACCGCGACAAGTCGATCGATTCGACCCAGATCCGCGGCGTCACCTCCGAGTACATCGATTTTTCCACCTTCGACGCCGAGCGCGGCCGGCTGATGTCGCCGACCGAGGTGGAGACCGTCCGGCCCGTCACCGTCGTCGGCTGGCAGACGGCCGATCGTCTGTTCGGCGCGAGCGTGGATCCGCTCGACAAGACCATTCAGATCGAGGGGGTCCACTTCCGCATCGTCGGCGTCAGCGCCAAGAAGGGCTCGCTGCTCGGGCGATCGCAGGACGAGTTCGCGGTCATCCCGCTCGGCCAGTTCCAGATGATCTTCGGATCGCGGCGCCAGCTCTCGGTCACGGTCAAGCCGCGCGACCTCAGCCAGATCACGCAGGTGATGGATGATGCGACGCTGGCGCTGAGAACGGCGCGGCGGCTGAAGCCGAAGCAGCCCGACAACTTCGGGCTGTTCACCTCGGACACGATCCTCGACATCTATCATTCGGCGACCAACGGCATCTTCGCCGTGCTCATCGGCGTCGTCGCTCTTTCGCTGGTGGTCGGCGGCATCGTCATCATGAACATCATGCTGATGGTGGTCACCGAACGGACGCGCGAGATCGGCCTGCGCAAGGCGCTCGGCGCCCGCCGCTCCGACATCATGGCGCAGATGCTGACCGAGTCGGTGGTGCTCTCGGTCTTCGGCGGCATCATCGGCACGATCCTCGGCGCCGGCATCGCGTTCGCGATCGCGTCCTTCACGCCGATTCCGGCCAACGTCGAACTGTGGTCGGTCGGCCTCGGCATCTCGATCACCGCGCTGGTCGGCCTGTTCTTCGGGATCTACCCGGCGATGCAGGCGGCGTCGCTCGATCCGATCGAGGCGCTGCGAAAGGAATGAGCGCGTAATGGCGATCCGGATCGGGCTGGTCAAGGAAGTCGTCGCGATGGCGTTCGACACCGTCCGCGGCAACAAGATGCGCTCGTTCCTGACCGTGCTCGGCGTGGTGATCGGGATCACGTCGATCGTCGGCATGACGGCGATGATCCGCGGCTTCGACCAGTCGCTGCGCGACATGATCGCGGCGCTCGGCCCGAACACGATCACCGTGCAGCGCTTCGGCATCAGCAGCATCGCCGGCGGCGCCGAGTTCAAGGAGCTGATGCGGCGGCCGAATCTGTCGATTTCCGACGCGCGCGCGCTCGAGACCCAGGCGTCCCTGCTCCAGACCGTCGACATTGAGCTCGGCGGCGGCGGCCCCGGCACCGCGTTCCAGCGCGTCTTCTACCGCAACCAGAAAACCAAGGCGATCATCGTCTTCGGCACCGGCGAGCACTTCGCGGAAGGCACGCGTATCCCGGTCTTCGCCGGACGTTTCTTCGGCGGCACCGAGGTCCAGTACCGCAAGAACGTCGTCGTGCTCGGCAACACCGCCTACCAGCTGCTGTTCGCGCCCTACGGCATCGATCCGATTGGCAAGCTGGTACGGGTCGGCAGCGAGCGTTTCGAAGTCATCGGCGTGTTCGACAAGCGCCCCGCGGCTGGCGGCTTCAACTTGAGCCAGGACGACTTCGTCGTCATTCCCTGGACCGCGTACCAGCGGATCTACGGCCTCAAGCCGACGAGATTCGGCCCTGGCGGCGGCGGCTCGTTCCTGCCGATCCAGATCTCGGTCGTGCCGCGCGACGGCGTGTCGACCGCGGACGCGATCGCCGACGTGCAGCGCGTCATGCGCAGCCGGCACGGCCTCAAGCTCGATGAGCCGGACGATTTCGATCTGCAGACGCAGGACTCGTTCCTCAAGCTGTGGGATCAGATCAGCCAGGGCACGTTCTTCGCGCTGATCGTCATCTCGTCGATCGCGCTGATGGTCGGCGGCATCGGGGTGATGGCGATCATGTCGATCTCGGTGACCGAGCGGACGCGCGAGATCGGCGTGCGCAAGGCGCTCGGGGCGCGCCGCGCCGAAATCCTGTTTCAGTTCCTGATGGAAGCGGCGTTCCTGACCTCGGTCGGCGGCCTGATCGGCATCGCGCTCGGCGCCGGGATCGGCTACGCCGTCCATCTGGTGTCCGGATTCCCGATCTCGCTGCCGTGGTGGTCGTTCGCGATCGGCATCGGGTTCTCGGCGTCGGTCGGCATCTTTTTCGGCATGTATCCGGCCTTCAAGGCGTCCCGCCTCGACCCGATCGAAGCTCTGCGCTACGAATAGGAGAAACGCGGGCGTCGTCGCGATCGACGCCGGCGTGCTGATTCGCTTGCGGGGTGCGCCAGCCCTGAATATGATGCGGCTCATGAACCAGCAGTAGTTGGTGAGTTCGCACCCACCCACCAATTCAGCCAACGGTCGGGGGTTATCGTCATGAGGGTTTACGACGCGGCCAGCATCCGAAACGTCGCTCTCGTCGGTCACAGCGGCTCGGGGAAGACCCAACTCGCGTCCGCCATCCTCGCGGACGCCGGCATGATCAACCGCTTCGGCAAAGTCGACGACGGCACCACCGTCACCGACTACGACGAAGAAGAGATCGCCCGCAAGCACACGCTCTCCGCCAGCCTCGCCTACGCCGAGTGGGACAAGCAGAAAATCAACCTGATCGATACCCCCGGGGTCGGCAACTTTCTCGCCGATGCGCTCGCCGCGCTCAACGTCGCCGATGCCGCGGTGGTGGTGGTCGACGCCGTCGCCGGCGTGATGGTGCAGACCGAGAAGGTCTGGGCCGCGGCCGATGACGCCCGGCTGCCGCGGATCGTCGCGGTCAACCGGCTCGACCGCGAGCGCGCCAGCCTCGAGCGCGCGCTGGCCTCGCTGCGCGAATCGTGCAGCCGCGCGGTGATTCCGATCCAGCTGCCGATCGGCGAGGAGCGCGGCTTTCGCGGCGTCGTCGATCTGGTGTCGAAACACGCATTCGCGTTCAATCCGGACGGCAGCGGCGGCTTCAGCGACACACCGATCCCGATCGACATGGCGACGGCGGTCGATCACGCGCGCGACGAGCTGATCGAAATGGTGGCCGAGAACGACGAGACGCTGATGGAGCACTTCTTCGAGGCCGGGACGCTGACCGACGAGGAACTGGCGGCCGGCCTGCGCAGCGCGACGATGGCCGGCAAGCTGTTCCCGCTCGTCTGCACGTCCGCGCTCGTGAACGTCGGGGTGCCGCAGCTGCTCGACACGATTGTCGCCTGCCTGCCGTCGCCGGCCGACCGGCCGTTCAAGGGGATTGACAAGGCGGGGGCGGCGGTCGCGCGCGCGGCCGACGACAAGGGAGCGCTGTCCGCGTTCGTCTGGAAGACGATTGCCGATCCGTTCGCCGGCCGGATCACGATGTTCCGCGTCGTGTCCGGCGTGGTGAAGGCGGATTCGACCGTCCTGAACAAGACCAAGGACTGCCCCGAGCGCCTCGGCCACCTGATGCTGATGCAGGGTAAGACGCCGGCGAACGTGCCGGAGATCAAGGCCGGCGATCTGGGCGCCGTCGCCAAGCTGAAAGACACGCTGACCAACGACGTCCTCGGCGACAGGCAGGACCCGATCACCTATGCCGCCGCGCAGTTTCCGGAACCGGTACTGGCCTACGCGATCGAGCCGAAGAGCCGCGGCGACGAGGACAAGATCAGCACGTCGATGCACCGGCTCGAGGAAGAGGATCCGTCGATCCGCTACAGCCGCGATCCGCAGACGAAGGAGCTGCTGCTCTACGGCCAGGGCCAGCTGCACATCGAAGTCACCGTCGCGACGCTGAAGCGGCGCTTCGGCGTCGACGTCACTCTCCAGCCGCCGCGCATCCCGTACCGCGAGACCATCAAGACCGCGACCGAGGCGCACGGACGCCACAAGAAGCAGACCGGCGGCCACGGTCAGTTCGGCGACTGCAAGATC
>JAOBWF010000162.1 GCA_025463215.1 Acidobacteriota bacterium
CTCGCCGCGCTCACCGGCCGCACGGTCCTGCTCACCACGAAAATCGATCCGGCGATCATCGGCGGCCTCGTCGCGCAAATCGGCAGCACGGTCTACGACGGCAGCGTCACGCGGCAGCTCGAGAAGATGAAAGAACGACTGGTAGAGAGCGTATAAATGGACATCAAAGCTGAAGAGATCTCCAAGATTATCCGCGAGCAGATCGGGAGCTTCGCGGTCGACGTCGATGTCGCCGAAGTCGGCAGCATCATCTCGATCGGCGACGGCATCGCCCGCATTCACGGCGTCGACAACGCGATGGCCGGCGAGATGCTCGAGTTCCCGCACGGCGTGTTCGGCATCGCCCTGAACCTCGAAGAGGAGAGCGTCGGCGCGGTGCTCCTCGGCGAGTTCACGGAGATCAAGGAAGGCGATCTGGTCAAGCGGACCGGCCGCATCATCTCGGTGCCGGTCGGCGAAGAGCTGCTCGGCCGCGTCGTCAATGCTCTCGGCCAGCCGATTGACGGCAAGGGCCCGCTCGGCACCACCAAGTTCTCGCCGATCGAGCGCATCGCGCCAGGCGTCGTCGACCGCCAGTCGGTCAAGGAGCCGGTGCAGACCGGGCTGAAGGCGATCGACTCGATGGTGCCGATCGGCCGCGGCCAGCGCGAGCTGATCATCGGCGACCGCCAGACGGGCAAGACCGCGGTCGCGATCGACGCCATCCTGAACCAGAAGGATACCGGCGTCATCTGCATCTACAACGCAATCGGCCAGAAGCAATCGACCGTCGCGCAGGTCGTGCGTACGCTCGAGGAAGCCGACGCGATGCGCTACACCATCGTGGTCGCCGCGACCGCGTCCGATCCGGCGCCGCTGCTCTACATCGCGCCGTTTTCGGCCTGCACCTTCGGCGAGTACTTCCGCGACAGCGGCCGCCACGCGCTGGTGGTCTACGACGATCTCTCGAAGCACGCGCAGTCGTACCGCGAGATCTCGCTGCTGCTGCGCCGGCCGCCGGGGCGCGAGGCCTACCCGGGCGACGTCTTCTACCTGCACTCCCGCCTGCTCGAGCGCGCGGCAAAGTTGAACAACGAGCTCGGCGGCGGATCGTTGACCGCGCTGCCGATCATCGAAACCCAGGCCGGCGATCTGTCGGCGTACATCCCGACCAACGTGATTTCGATCACCGACGGCCAGATCTTCCTCGAGTCGGACCTGTTCCACCAGGGCGTCCGCCCCGCGATCAACGTCGGCAACTCGGTGTCGCGCGTCGGCGGCTCGGCCCAGATCAAGGCGATGCGTCAGGTCGCGGGCACGCTGCGGCTCGCGCTCGCGCAGTACCGCGAGCTGGCGGCGTTCGCCCAGTTCGGCAGCGATCTCGACAAGTCGACGCAGCAGCAGCTGACGCGCGGCGCGCGCCTCGTCGAGATCCTGAAGCAGCCCCAGTACGAGCCGCTCGCGGTCGAGCGGCAGGTCGCGATCATCTACGCGGCGACCAACGGCTACATGGACGCGGTCGCGCTCGGCGACGTCCGCGCCTTCGAAACCGAGTTCTATCGTGCGCTCGAGAGCCGGCACCCGGAGATCCTGAGCGGGATCCGCGACCGGAAACAGCTCGACGATCAGCTGAAGGCCGCGCTCGAAAGCGCCGTGAAGGAATTCTCGACCGACTTCCTCGCACGAAAGTCAGCCGCCGCGTGACGCAGATGAACGCCAAGGGCGCAGACCGAGAATGTCTGGCGACCTCTGCCGCCCCAGCGTTGCAGACGTCGTGAACCTATGCCGTCATTAATCGATCTCCGGCGCCGGATCCGCGCGGTCAAGAACACGCAGCAGATCACCAAGGCGATGAAGATGGTCGCCGCGTCGAAGCTGCGCCGCGCGCAGGAGCGGATCATGAGCGCCCGGCCGTACGCGGTGCAGATGCAGCGCGTCCTCGGCAGCGTGGCGGCGCGGGTCGACCCCGACATCCATCCGCTGCTCGCGCCGCGCGAGCCCCGGCCCGACAGCCAGACGCTCGTGATCGTCGTCACCGGCGACAAGGGGCTGGCCGGCAGCTTCAACACCAACGTGATCAAGGCCGCCGCCACCTTCGTCGTCGACAGCGCGCAGACCTGCACGCTCGGGCTCGTCGGTCGCAAAGGGCGCGACTTCTTCGGGCGGCGCGGGTTCCCCGTCCTGTTCGAACAGGTGGGGATCTTCCAGAAACTGCGGTTCGAGGACGCGCGCGCGATCGCGCAGCTGGCGATCGACGCCTACCTCGAAGGCAAGGTCGACCGCGTCGTCCTCGTCTACAACGAGTTCCGCTCCGTGATGACACAGCGCGTCGTCGTCGATCAGCTGCTGCCGATTGTGCGAGAGGACGTGGCCGGGTCGGGGTTGGAGGTCGGTAGTCCGTCCTCGACGAAATCTGACCCCGCGAGCGCCCCTGTGCCGCCCGGCGGCGATCCGCGCGCGCAGATCGACTATCTCTACGAGCCGGCGCCGCAGGAGATTTTCAACCAGCTGCTGCCGCGCTACGTCGAGGTCCAGGTCTACCGCGCGCTGCTCGAGTCGAACGCGGCGTTCTACGCCGCCCAGATGACGGCGATGGACACCGCGACCAAGAACTCCGCCGACATGATCGCGAACCTGACGCTCTACATGAACAAGGTCCGCCAGGCGGCGATCACGAGAGAAATCATCGAAGTCGTTTCAGGAGCGGAAGCTTTGTAACTCAGAACTGAGAACTCAGAACTCAGAACTCAGGACTCAGAACTCGGAACTCAGAACTCGAGCACCTCGAGCACCCTGAGCACCCTGAGCACCCTGAGCACCCGAGAACCCTGAGCACCCGAGAACCCTGAGCCACCTTCAGAACCCCGAGAACCCTTATGGCGACAGCAACCATCACGAAGCAGCAAGTCGGCCGCATCGTCCAGATCATCGGGCCGGTCGTCGACGTCGAGTTCGAAGCCGGACATCTGCCGAAGATTTACAACGCCCTGCGCATCCAGGCGCCGGCGCGCGAAGGACGCGAGGCGCTCGACGTCATCGCCGAAGTCGAGCAGCACCTCGGCGAAAACCGCGTGCGCGCGGTCGCGATGAAGCCGACCGACGGCATGCAGCGCGGCATGGAAGCGGTCGATCTCGGCGAGGCGATTTCGGTGCCGGTCGGACCGGAAACCCTCGGCCGCGTGCTGAACGTGCTCGGCGAGCCGGTCGACTTCCCGGACCGGCCGGTGCAGTCGAAGGAGCGCTGGCCGATTCACCGCGCCGCGCCGACGCTCGAGGATCAGTCGACCGACCTCAAGATGTTCGAGACCGGCATCAAGGTCATCGACCTGCTCGAGCCGTATCTGCAGGGCGGCAAGATCGGCCTGTTCGGCGGCGCCGGCGTCGGCAAGACCGTCGTGATCATGGAGCTGATCCACAACATCGCGCTCAAGCACGGCGGTGTGTCGGTGTTCGGCGGCGTCGGCGAACGCACGCGCGAGGGCAACGACCTCTGGCACGAGTTCCAGGAAAGCGGCGTCATCGATCCGCACGATCACACCAAGTCGCGCGCGGCGCTGGTCTACGGCCAGATGACGGAGCCGCCGGGCGCGCGCCTGCGCGTCGGCCTCTCCGCGCTGACCGTCGCCGAGTACTTCCGCGATGCCGAAGGCAAGGACGTGCTGCTGTTCATCGACAACGTCTTTCGCTTCACCCAGGCCGGCTCGGAAGTGTCGGCGCTGCTCGGCCGCATGCCGTCGGCGGTCGGCTACCAGCCGACGCTGCTCAGCGAGATGGGCCAGATGCAGGAGCGCATCACCTCGACCAAGAAGGGCTCGATCACTTCGGTGCAGGCGATTTACGTGCCGGCCGACGATTACACCGATCCGGCGCCGGCGACGACGTTCGCGCATCTCGACGCGACGACGAATTTGTCGCGGGCGATTTCGGAGCTGGGGATTTATCCGGCGGTCGATCCGCTGGCGTCGACCTCGCGTATCCTCGACCCGCGCATCCTCGGCGAAGAGCACTACGCCGTCGCCCGCAGCGTCAAGCAGATCCTGCAGCGCTACAAGGACCTGCAGGATATCATCGCGATTCTCGGCATCGACGAATTGTCGGAAGACGATCGCCTGATCGTGTCGCGCGCGCGGAAAATCCAGAAGTTCCTGTCGCAGCCGTTCTTCGTCGCGCAGCAGTTCACCGGGCTCGAGGGCAAGTACGTCCCGGTGGCCGACACGATCCGCGGCTTCAAGGAAATCGTCGACGGCAAGCACGACGAGATTCCGGAGCAGGACTTCTACCTGGTCGGGTCGATCGAAGAGGTCGTGGCCAAGTTCCAGCAGCGTAAGAGCGCGTAACCGTGGCCGATCACATTCCACCGCTGCCGACGAAGATTCAGCTGCTGATCGTGTCAGCGGATCGGTCGCTCGTGAACGAGACGGTCGACGAGGTGGAGATCCCCGGCTACGACGGCTATTTCGGCGTCCTCCCGGGGCACACGCCGCTGCTCGCCGTGCTGCGGGTCGGCGAGCTGTGGTACCGGCAGGGATCGGACACGCACTATCTCGCGATTGCGTTCGGATTTGCCGAAGTGCAGCCGGATCGCGTCACCATCCTGGCGCAGATTGCCGAGAAGGCCGACGAGATCGATCTCGCGCGCGCCGAAGCGGCGAAGCGGCGCGCGGAAGAACGGATCTCGAGCCCGGTGGCCGACATGGACGCGGAGCGCGCGCGGATCTCGCTGATGAAGGCGCTCATCCGCCTCCAGGTCGCGACTCGCGCTAGAATCCGTTCGTAATTGCTGTCCAACCTCGCCAACCTGTTTCGCTACCGCGGCCTGATCCAGAGCCTGGTCGCGCGTGAGCTGAAGGCGCGCTACCGCGGCTCGGCGCTCGGTTTCGTCTGGTCGTTCATCAACCCGTTGCTGCTGCTGCTGATCTACTCGTTCGTCTTCACGACGGTGATGCCGAACACCACCGAAGGGGTGCAGCCGTATCAGCTGTTCATGTTCTGCGGCATCCTGCCGTGGACCTGGTTTTCGTCGTCCCTCTCCGAGGCGGCCAATTCGCTGATTGCCGGCGGCAACCTGATCAAGAAGGTGCTGTTCCCGGCGGAAGTGCTGCCGCTCGTCAGCGTGCTGACGAACATGGTGCACTTCTTCCTCGGGTTGCCGATCCTGATCGCGTTCCTGATCGCCTATCGCCACTTTCCCCGGCCGGAGAGCCTGCTGTGGTTTCCGGTCGTCGTGCTCGTCCAGCTGCTGTTCACGTCGGCGCTGGCGCTGATCCTGTCGGCGCTGGCCGTGCACTTCCGGGACATCAAGGACATTTTGTCGAACCTGCTGACGCTCTGGTTTTTCGCCACGCCGATCATCTACCCGTGGTTTCAGCCGAGCGTGCGGAAGTTCCACCTGTTCTTCGACATCAATCCGTTCACGCACATTGCCGTGCCGTACCAGGAGATCCTGTTCTTCCACAACGGACCGGTGGGTCACTACAAGTGGCTGCTCGCCCTCGGCGCCTTCTCTATCGTTCTGTTCCTCGCCGCCTACTGGCTGTTCGACCGGCTGCGCGATTCGTTTGCGGAGGCGGTGTGATCACGCGCGATAGAGACACGGAGGCACTGAGAAGATCGTCCGCGGATTGCGCCGCCGACGCGGATTCCGGAACGTACGCGGAAGGGCGCGCGCGCGTTTCATGGCGGGGGGGCGCCGCATGACGCCGGCGATCGAGCTCGCCAACGTCTCCAAGATCTACCGCCGCTATGGCGGCAAGCAGTTCTCGACGCTGAAGAGCGCGCTCCTGCAGCGCAGCATCCTTCGCGATCTGCGGCCGAACGAGACGTTTCCGGCGCTCACCGACGTCTCCTTCAAGGTGACGAAGGGCACCACCTACGGCGTCATGGGCCCGAACGGGTCCGGCAAGAGCACTGCGTTGAAGCTCGTCGCCGGCATCACCAAGCCCACGAGCGGCACGGTGCGGGTCGAGGGGCGCATCTCGGCGCTGATCGAGCTCGGCGCCGGCTTCCACCCCGAGATCTCCGGGCGCGAGAACGTCTTCATCAACGGCATCATGCTCGGACTCACCAAGCGCGAGATCCAGGAGCGCTTCGACGAGATCGTCGATTTCGCCGAGCTGCGCGAGTTCATCGACGCGCCCGTCAAGACCTACTCGTCCGGCATGTACATGCGCCTCGGCTTCGCGGTCGCGATCAACGTCAACCCCGACGTGCTGCTCGTCGACGAAGTGCTCGCCGTCGGCGACGAGGGCTTCACCCACAAGTGCCTCGACAAGTTCGCCGAGTTCAAGCGCAGCAACAAGACGATTCTGCTCGTGACGCATTCGCTGGGCCTGATCGAACGGTTCTGCGACGAAGCCCTCTGGCTGGATAACGGCCGCGCCCTGTCGCACGGCGATCCCAAGCGGGTCGTCGGCGCCTACCTGACGAAGGTCGAAGAGGGCGAAGAGAAGCTGCTGGCGCAGACGACCGCGCGCGCGATCGAGATCGCGTCACGGGCGCCAGAGGGCGACGACGCGCGGGAGAGGCAGGATCAGCCTGCAGACCCGACCTCCGACATGTTTCAGGCCACCGAAGGGCGTTGGGGATCACGCGAAGTGGAGATTACCGACGTCGCCTGCCTCGATCGCGACGGGCAGCCGGCGTTCGTCTTTCATTCCGGCGATCCGATCGCGGTCCGCGTCAAGGTCCGCGCGTCGCAGCCGGTCGACGACTTCGTGTTCGGCATCGGCCTGTTCAACGCCGACGGGGTCTGCTGCTACGGCACGAACACTTACCTCGAGGAGCTGGCGCCGCAGCGGCTCTCGGGCGAGGCGGAGGCGACCTTCGCGATCGACAGCCTCGAGCTCGTCGAGGGAACCTACAAACTCGACATCGCGATCCACAAGATCGACGGCTTCCCGTACGACTACCATCGCCTTCTGTATACCTTCCGGGTGAAATCGCGGATCCACGACGTCGGCATCTACCGCCCGCGCCACCAGTGGACCTTCACGCCGAACATCGCCTTCAAGCCGCCGACGGATCGCTGAGATGACGCTGGACGAAGCCCGCGGCGTGGTCGACCGGCTGCGGGCGGACGGGCGGACGATCGTGTTCACCAACGGCGTGTTCGACCTGCTCCACGTCGGTCATCTGCGGTATCTCCAGCACGCGCGCAATCTGGGCGATGCGCTTCTGATCGGCCTGAACTCGGACCGATCCGTCCGCCTCAACAAAGGACCCGGCCGGCCGATCACGCCGGAGGCCGAGCGCGCCGAGATTCTCGCCGCGCTCGCCTGCGTCGATGCTGTCGTGATCTTCGACGAGGAGACGCCGCGGGAGCTGATCTCCTCGCTGCAGCCGGACATCCTCGTCAAAGGCGCCGATTGGGCCGAAGACGCGATCGTCGGGCGCGACATCGTCGAAGCGCGCGGCGGCCGCGTCGTCCGCGTGGCGATCGAGGCGGGACATTCGACGACGACGATTGTCGACAGAATCCGCAGCCTCTCGTAGGATTCCCGGCGTCGTTCGGATCGCCCTGTCATCGTTTCACGCCCGGCCAAGCGCGACCGTCACGCGTTTGCTACACTGGAGAATTCGGGTTTCCGAAATTCCCGTGGCTACCTCAACCTCGCTGAACCTCCGCGCCGTCCTCAAGACCGCTGTCACGCGCAGCGGGATGGATGCCGCTGCGCGCCAGGTCTCCGGGCTCACCCCGTCCGCCAAGGCCTTGTTCGTCGCCGCCGCGGCACACGCGCAGCCGAGCGGCGTCGTGCTGTACATCGTGCCGGGCGACGGCGACCTCGAGCAAACCTGCGCCGACGTCTCGTTTTTTCTCGCCGCGCTCGAAGGGTTCACCGCGGCCGCCGCGGAGCGAGCCGTGCTGCCCTTTCCGTCGCACGAAGTCGATCCGTACCGCGGCCTGGCGCCGCACATCGGCGTCACCTCGGTCCGGGCGCGGGCGCTTTATGCCATCGCGCAAGGCGCGGCGCGCGTGGTGATTGCCTCCGCGGCGGCGGTGCTGCCGCGCGTGACCACGCCGGACCGGATGCTCGCGGCGTCGCTTGCGCTCAAGCCCGGGCAGGACATCTCCCCCGTCGATCTCGCCGAGCTCCTGGTCGACGCGGGATTCACGCGTGAAGATCCCGCCGACGAGCACGGCGAGTTCGCGATCCGCGGCGGCATCGCCGACGTGTTCCCGGCCGGCGAAGCGCATCCGGTGCGCCTGGAGTTCATTGGCGACACGATCGAGACGCTGCGGACCTACGATCCGGCGACGCAGCGTTCGATCGCGCCGATCGATCAGATGGCGATCATCCCGCTGCGCGACGTCCTCCAGGACAATCGCGGCGCCACCATTTTCGACTATCTATCGCGCGCCAGCGCGTCCCGGATCATCGTGTCGGAGCGCGACGAGGTCGACGCGCACGCGACCAAGATCCTCGACCAGATCAACCAGAGCTACCGCGACATCGTCGACAACCTCTCCGGGCCGGGCGCCCGGACGCATGCGGCCGCCCAGGAGTTCGATGAGGATGGCGTTCCCGTCGCGGCACCGCGCCAGCGCACCCGCCCGCGCGCCAGCGACGCGCCGGCGCCGGACGAGATCGTCGTCGACTCGGACACCGTCGCCTCGCGGCTCGCGAACGCGACGGAACTGTCGATCCTCGGCATCGACGGCGGTCAGCGCGAGATCCGATCGCAGCCCGCGGTCGAGCTCAAGGGGCGCGTCGCCGACTGGGTCGCGGAGATCCGGCGGCTGCGCGACGACGGCGAATCGATCCTGTTCGTCGCCGCCACGCCGGGGCGGGCTGAACGCACGATCGAGCTGCTGAAGGAGTACGAGGTCTTCGCGATCCCGGTGGAGCGCGCCGAAGATGCCCGCTACGCCGCCGTCCTCGTCGCGGTCGGCGCGCTGTCGCGCGGCTTCCGCCTGCCGGATGCCGGACTGCAGATCTATGCCGAGCCCGACGTCTTCGAGGAAGAACGGCGCGCGCCCGAGCGCCGGCGCGCCGCGACCAAAGCCTTCCTCTCGGACCTGCGCGATCTCAAAGTCGGCGACTACGTCGTCCACGTCGACAACGGCATCGGCATGTTCGTCGGGCTCAAGCAGATCGGCGTCGGCGACAGCATGCAGGAGTTCCTCGAGCTGCGCTATGCCGGCGAGGACAAGCTGTTCGTGCCGGTCGAGCGGCTCGACCTGGTGCAGAAATACACCGGCGCGTCGAAGCCGCCGATCGATCGGCTGGGCGGCGCATCGTGGGAGAAGGCAAAGAGCAAAGTCAAGAAAGCGATGCGCGACATGGCGGAGGAGCTGCTCAAGCTCTACGCCGCGCGCAGGGCGGTGCCGGGCCACGCGTTCGCCGCCGACTCGCACTGGCAGCAGGAGTTCGAGGACGCTTTCGAGTACGACCTCACGGTGGATCAGAAGTCCGCGGTCGCCGACATCAAGCGGGACATGGAATCGTCGACGCCGATGGATCGCCTGCTCTGCGGCGACGTCGGCTATGGCAAGACCGAGGTCGCGATGCGCGCCGCCTTCAAGGCGGCGATGGACGGCAAGCAGGTCGCGTTCCTGGCGCCGACGACCGTGCTGGCGTTCCAGCACCAGAAGACGCTGAAGGAGCGCTTCGCCGGCTTCCCCGTCCGGATCGACATGGTGAGCCGCTTCCGCTCGAAAGCCGAACAGGCGGCGACGCTCGTCGATCTCGCGGCGGGCAAGGTCGATCTGATCGTCGGCACGCATCGCCTGCTCTCGAAAGACGTCGGGTTTCGGGATCTCGGCCTGCTCGTCGTCGACGAAGAGCAGCGGTTCGGCGTGGCCCACAAAGAGAAGATCAAGCAGATGAAGAAGAAGGTGGACGTGCTCACGATGAGCGCGACACCGATTCCGCGCACCCTCAACATGTCGCTCATCGGCATCCGCGACATGTCGATCATCGAGACCCCGCCGAAAGACCGCCTGTCCATTCAGACCAACGTCGTCAAGTTCGACCA
>JAOBWF010000167.1 GCA_025463215.1 Acidobacteriota bacterium
CCCCGGGACCGCGGTGATTGCGGAGAATCTCAACAACAATCCGGTCGACTGGTACAACCGCTACAACTGGACCGACAAGAACGGCAACGGCGTGTTCGACAACGGCGAACAGGGTCAGCTGACGGCGTCCCGCGGCGGCGTCGGCAGCGCCATCCTCGATCCGGCCGGGCTGAACGACACCTTCACGCGCGAGGCCGCGGCGTGGGTCGAGCACGAGCTCGTCGCCAACGTCGGCGTCCACGCCGGCTTCGTCTGGCGCCGGATCTCGCAGCTGGTGCAGTTGAACAACGCCAACCGGCCGCTCTCGGCCTTCACGGTACCGACAACGATCCTCGACCCGGGGCCCGACGGCGTCTTCAAGACCGCGGACGATGGCGCGGCGATCGCCGGCTACAACCTGAGTGCGGCGGCGCTGGCGCTGCCGGTGCTGAACGAGCTGCAGAACACCGGCGGCAAGGACGACTTCTACACGCTCGAGCTGAGCGCCAGCAAGCGCGCCACCGGCCGCTGGTCGATGAGCGGGTCGTTCTCCTACCGCTGGAACATGGACAACTCCGCGAGCTACTTCGGCAACTCGCTGCGCGCGCTGCAGGACGTGGCGACGCCCAACGATCTGATCAACACCGACGGGGGGCGCTACAACTTCACGACCTGGGCGTTCAAGATCAACGGGTCGTATGAAGCGAAGTACGGGATCCGCATCACGCCGTCGATCCGGAATCAGTCGGGCCAGCCGTACGGCCGCACGATTAACGCCGCCGCGGCCAACGGCATCAATTACGGCTCCGCCCGCATCCTGACCGAGGCGATCGACACGCGCCGGCAGGACATGATCACGGTCCTCGACGTCCGCGTCGAGAAGGGGTTCAAGGTCGCTGGCAAGCGGACGGTGTCGGTGTTCATGGACGGCTACAACCTCGCCAACACCAACGCGGCGACGAACATCAACTGGAGCTCAGGCGCGACCTATCTCACGCCGTCCACAATCATCGGACCGCGGCTCGCCCGGTTCGGCGCCAAATTCGACTGGTAGAGCAGACACGGACACGCCGCCACAGAGGACACCAGGACACAGAGACATGGAGATACAGATCGTAAAAGAGAAAAACGTTTACGCTGCGTCTCTCTGTCTCTGTGGCAGAATCCGCATGATCATGATCAAACCCACGCTGCTCGTCGTGCTCGCGGCCGCCATCGGCGTCGCCGCGGGCTGCTCGTCTCCGTCGGCCACGGCGCAGAACACCGCGGCGCCCAAGGCGAAGGTCAAGGCGAAGCTCGGCATCCGCCCGAAGGGGGACACCGAGATCGAGCCGGACCTGACCAAAATCCCGTCCGACGAACTGAAGAAGGTCTACGGCTACATCGACGAGCACATCGACGATCACGTCGAGAACCTGCAGAAGTGGATTCGCCAGCCGAGCATCTCGAACAGCGGCGAAGGCATTCCTGAATCGGCGGAGATGGTGAAGGGCTTCTTCGAGCAGCTTGGCTGCCAGACCGCGCGCGTCTACGACGTCGGCATCACCGAATGGGGCGCGCCCGGCAACCCGGTGGTCTACGCCAAGTGCGACTACGGCGCGCCGCGGACGATTGCGATCTACTGGCAGTACGACACCATGCCGGTGACGCAGCCCGACGCCTGGAAGCAGCCGCCGTTCGAAGGCAACCTGATCGAACAGGGCCCGTACAAGAAGGTCCTGATCGGCCGCGGCGCGACCAATTCGAAGGGGCCGGAGATCGCGTACTGGAATGCGCTGATGTCGATCAAGGCGGTGACCGGCACGATGCCGGTCAACCTGATCTTCATCGCCGAAGGGGACGAGGAGCGCATGGACATCGGCCTGCGCAAGTTCGTCAAGGATCATCCGGATCTGCTGGCGGGCGCGGACGCGTTGATTGGCGAGGGCGGCGGCCAGAGCCCGAGCGGCAGCGCCGGCGTCGGCGGCGGATCCGAGGGCTGCGTCTACATCGAGCTGACGACCAGCGGCAAATCGTGGGGCCGCGGCCCGGTGCAGTCCGACATCCACGGCTCGAACAAGCGCGGCGTCGACAGCCCGGCCTGGCGCCACATCAAGATGCTCGCGTCGCTGGTGTCGCCCGACGGCAACACGCCGCTGATCGCCGGATTCACCCAGGGGATGGAGCCGCTGTCGGCCGAAGAGACCGCGGCGATGAAGAAGGCGGCGGAGAAGACGGATCTGAAGGTCGCCGCCGAGAACATCGGCGTCGCGCGCTTCATCTCCGACGATCCGTTCACCATGCTCAAGATGCAGCGCTACGGCCTGTCGTTCAACCTCGACGGCATCTGGAGCGGGAACATGTATGCGGGGGGCGCCGGCGCGATCCTGCCGAACAAGATCACCTCCAAGCACAACATGCGGTACGTGCCGAAGATGAACGGGCTCGAGATGGTGAAGCGGGTGCGCGAGCAGCTCGACAAGAACGGCTACAAGGACGTCGAGCTGAAGATCATCGGCGACGTGCCGTGGTCGAAGATGTCGTACGACACCGACATCGCCCGCGCCATGACCCAGGCCTACGAGCAGTTCAACATCCCGCACGGCGAGCCGGCGCACTACTCGTCGATCCTCGGCGGCTACTGGCCCGCGTATCTCTTCTCGAACCAGGAAGTCGGCCAGCGCGTCGCGCCGGTGTCGATGCCGATCGGGATGGGCGGCGCCGGACACGGCGGCAACGCCCACGCCGCCAACGAGTACTACATCATCGAAGGCGCCGGGAAGGTCTACGGCATGGCGGGCGCGGAGAAGGTGGCGGCGACGATCATCTACAACTTCGCCGGCAAGAACAAGGTTGCTCCCTCCGTCAAGACCAACTGATGGCGCTGCTCCGGGTTCGCGAGCTGGTCAAGACCTATCAGGTTGGCGACGTCGCGGTGCGCGCGCTGCGCGGCGTGACGCTCGCCATCGACGCGGGCGAGTTCGTCGCCGTCGTCGGACCGTCCGGGTCGGGCAAATCGACGTTCATGCACATCCTCGGCTGCCTCGATCGCCCGACCTCGGGTGAGTACTGGCTCGAGGACCGGGACGTGTCGCGCCTGAACGACGACGACCTGTCGGCGATCCGGAATCGCCAGATCGGCTTCGTCTTTCAGGGCTTCAACCTGCTCTCGCGCACCTCCGCGGTCGAGAACGTCGAGCTGCCGCTGCTCTACGGCCCGCAGAAGGTGGCGGCCGGCGAGCGGCGCAAGCGCGCGCTCGCGGCGCTCGACGCCGTCGGCCTCGCCGATCGCGCCGAGCACCATCCCAATCAGCTGTCCGGCGGGCAGCAGCAGCGCGTCGCGATTGAGCGGGCGCTGCTCAACAATCCGCCGATCCTGTTCGCCGACGAACCGACCGGCAATCTCGACAGCCGCACGAGCGTCGAAGTGATGGACATCTTCCAGCGGCTCAAAGAGGAACGCGGCATCACGATCATCTTGATCACCCACGAGCAGCAGGTGGCGGAGTACGGTTCGCGGATCATCGCCTTCAAGGACGGCGAGATCGTGTCCGACCGCGCCAACGATCGGCAGCGGCTGGCGATGGGGGAGCTGGCGCTGCTGCCGGCGGGAGGCCAGCCGTGACCATCGGATCGAGCGTCTCGATCGCGCTGCGCGCGCTCTCGCGCAACAAGCTGCAGACCGCGCTGACCACGATCGGCATGACGATCGGCGTCGCCACCGTGCTGACGATGATCGCGCTCGGCTCCGGCGCCGAAGCGGCGATCGAGCAGCAGGTCCGCGCCGCCGGCATGAACCTGATCATCGTCACCGCCGGCAACTACAAGGCCAAGACCGAGGACGACGGCGGCGGCGTCGTCGATCACCAGGCGCGACTCAATCCACGATTTACAATCGGCCGCAATCCGCCATCCACAACCCGCGATGACGATGTGGTCCTCGCCGGCTTCCATCCGGAAGACGATCCCATGGAGAAGCACGATCACCCGACCGCCCGGCAGCGGCTGGGCGACGTCGAGGCGGGTCTCGGCGCGGCGGCGACGCTGACGCCGGCCGACGCCGACGCGATCAGGCAGCTCCGCGGCGTGCAGTTCGTATCCGAAGGCATCCACGAAAACGTGCACGCGGCCGCCGGTGACAAGCGATGGTTCACCCGTCTCCATGGCGGTGACGTCGAGTTACCTTCGATCCGCCGCTCGTGGACGTTCACGGCCGGGCGATTCTTCACCGCGCGCGA
>JAOBWF010000175.1 GCA_025463215.1 Acidobacteriota bacterium
GGATCGAGGCCGGGCAGATCGACCCGTCGTTCGTCATCACGCACCGGCTGCCGATCGTCGAGGCGGCGAACGCCTACAAGACGTTCCGCGACCAGAAGGACGAGTGCATCAAGGTGGTGCTGAAGCCGCACTAGTCGGCAGCCGTGAAGGGCTGCGACACGTGCCGCAGCCCTTCACACCGACACATCGCGCCTCGCCTGCCTCACATCTGATTGTGCTCGGCGGCGGCCTGTTCGGTCAGCCGCGTCAGCCGGGACGGCGCCCACTCGGACAGGCTCTGCCACCCGCTGCGGGCGCGATCGCCCGACGCGTCGACCGGCTTCGGCAGCAGGCCATTCGTGATCTTCATCCCGAGCGCAACCACTGACGGGCAGATCGCGTTGGCGATGACCGCCAGCTTCGCCGGCCAGGTGACGACCAGCTCGGCGTCGCCGCAGCGGCACGCGTCGACGATCTGACGCGCGGCGCGGGCGGCGTCGATCGTCAGCAGCGGCAGCGAATCGGAGACCGTGAACCACGCGAACTCGCCGCGATGGTCCCCCTTGAACCAGGCGTTGAACGGCGATCCGGTGCGCATCAGCCCAGGCGCAACCGTCGTCACCCAGATGTTGTCCTTGGCCAGCTCGCCGCGCGTCGCCGACGACAGGCCGGTCAGCGCGAACTTACTGGCGCAGTACGGCACGAGGTGCGCGACCCCGACCTTGCCGCCGATCGACGAGATGTTGACGATACGGCCGCCGCCCTGCGCTTTCATCGCGGGCATCGCCGCGGTCATCGTCTGCAGCGGCGCCCAGAAATGGACGTCCATCGCCTCCTCGAAGTCGGCGGTGTGCATGTGCTCGATGGGACCGACCTGGATGACGCCGGCGTTGTTGACCAGGATGTCGATCCGCCCGCGTTCGGCAATCACGTGCTCGACGATGCGGCGTCCCTCGCCGCGCTCGGCGAGATCGCACACCAGCACCGACACGCCGATGCCGCGCGCCTCGAGATCTTCGCGCGCCGCATCGAGCTCGGCGGCGTCCCGCGCCGCGAGCGTCACGTGCGCGCCGAGCCGTCCCAGCTCGCGGGCGATCGCCAGCCCCAGCCCGCGGGATCCTCCCGTGATCAGTGCCGTCCGTCCGTGAAGATCGAGCCGCGTGGCGTGGCGCCAGGCGGCGGAAAATGCGGCGGCGCCCGCCACCAGCCCGGCGGTATGTCTGAGTAATGTTCGTGTTCGCATGGCGCCAACGCCCGCAAGCGGCGTGCCCGGTATCGCGCTTGCAATCGCCGAGGCACGGAGGGGATCGATGAAGAGCAGTGTATGGCTCGCTGCGGCGGTGGCGTGCGTCGCGTCGGCGGCAGTGCATGCGGCCCGGGCAGACAAGGGCATTACCGTGACCGGCTGCGTCCAGAATTTCAGCTCGACCGGCGCGAGCGGGACGACGGAACGCGGATTCCTGTTGTCGGATGCGCAGACGGTCGTCGACCCGGCGGAAGGGGCGGTGGGTACGGAGCCCTCGCAGACGACGACCGCGACCGGCGTGCCGACCGGAACCAGCGGGACCGCCGCCGCCGGGACGCCGGCATCCGGTACCTGGCCGGCGACGACCGGCACGATGATGGGGAGCGCGCGCACCAGGAACTCGTACCGGCTCGACGCCGGCGAGCAGGATCTGAAGGAACATGTCGGCCACAAAGTCGAAGTCACCGGCGTCGTCGAGCCCCGGAAACAGGGCGCGCCGACGAGCGAGGCGGATCGCCTGCAGGTGGCATCGGTGCGCATGATCGCGACGGAGTGCTCCAAGTAGACCGGCGCCGCCATGTGTTAGCTACCGGACTTACCCGGACAGGCGCGAAGTGATACCGTCAGACTTTGACCCAACGAGCTCACCGCTAGCCTCGCCCTGAACAAGGGCAGTGCCTGGTTTGCGACGCTCCTTTATTGGCCGCGCGGCCGAAAGAGACGTGACAACCATGGCCAAGCGGCGGGCGTCCGGAGAATCTCCGCAATCATCGAACCGTCTGCTCGCGGCGCTGCCGGCCGACGACTACCGGCGGCTGCTGCCGCACCTCAAGCACACCTCGCTTCCGCTCAAACGCATCCTGTACAAACCGGGGGATGTCGTCGACGATGTCTACCTGCCCGGCGGCGGGTTCGTGTCGGTCGTCGCGGTGCTCGCCAATGGCGACATGGTCGAGGTCGCGACGATCGGACGTGAAGGGATCGTCGGCGTCTCGGCGATGATCGCGGGCTATCGTGAACCGGCGCTGACGATGGTGCAGATGGAGACGGATCAGTGCGTGCGGATGCCGGCGGCGGCGTTCCGGCGCGAGCTGGATCGGCGCGGCGCGTTCTTCGACCTCATTACGCGGTTCACGCAGGGGCTGATCGGCACCTCGATGCAGTCGACCGCGTGCAACGCGGTCCACCGGATCGAGCACCGCCTGGCGCGCTGGCTGTTGACGGCGCACGACCGGGTCGGCGCCGACCACTTCCCGCTGACGCAGGAGTTCGTGGCGATGATGCTCGGCGCCGCGCGCCCGACGGTGACCATCGTTGCCGGCACGCTGCAGCGCGCCGGGCTGATCACCTACAAGCGCGGTCAGGTCGTGATCGTCAACCGCAAGGCGCTGGAGCAGGCGTCGTGCGAATGCTACCGTGCGACGACCGCGCTGCTCGACAGAGTCTCCGGCGCGGCGCCCCGCGCCCGCGCCTGACGAGCGGGTGTCCCCGCGCAAGAACAGGTGGCGGGGCCGAGCGCGTCCGTGGCAGCCCTTCTGAAAACGCACTTCACTCGCGTGACGCCGGCGCACATATGCGCAACGCGATGCGGACCCTGGCCGGGGCGCTGCCCGATGCTGCGTATCGGACCCTGCCGGGGCAAACGCACATGATCAACCCCAAAGCGCTGGTGCCGTGCTGACCGGGTTCTTCACGGCGTAGCGAACCGCTATACTCCGCGTATGGCGAATGGAGAAGGAGCGACCGAGCGCCGGATGGCCGCGTGGGTCGGGAAAGCCCTGCTGATCCAGGGCAAGGTCACCAGCACCGAAAACCTGACGATCGACGGCCGGGTCGAGGGCACGATCGAACTGGGCGATCACAGCCTGACGATCGGCCCCGACGCATCGGTCGAGGCAGACCTCGTGGCGCAGACGATCGTCGTCAGCGGCGCGGTGGTCGGCAACGTCCTCGCGACGGTGAAGGTCGATCTCCACGCGACCGCATCGGTCAAAGGGGATATCGAAGCGCCGTTGATCGTGATGGCGGACGGCGCCGTCGTGGTCGGCAAGGTCGACGCGACCGGACGGCCCCGTCCGGCGAAATAGCGGCGCGCCGCGCGGTCGGTTACATCACCGTTGGCGGCTTGGGCACCGTGAGCAGATACGGCAGATCGCGCAGCTCGCGGCTGACGCGGGCATGCTTGCGCCGCCACCCTTCGAAGCGGCGGGCGAGGGCGCTCAGAAGCCGCGCCCTGTGCGGCGAGCTTTCGCCGGAGGCGGCGCGGCTGAAGAACCCGGCGCCGAGCTCCGCGTACCAGCGGATGTTGTGCCGGCCGCTCATTTGATCCTCGAAGAATCCCGCCAGCAGCAGACACTGCGCACCGGCGGTCTCCATCATCAGCGCGTCGTGGATCAGGGTCGTGTCGCAGACAAAATTGTCGAAGATCGCGCTCAAGTTGGCCGGCGTGCCGAGGTCCGTGTCCGCGCAGGTGGACGTTTGTGCGTAATGGGCGAGGACGCTCGCGTTGTACAGCAACTCCTCGCGATCCACGTCCGGCTCAGAGATGTCCTGCAGGCGGACGGTAAAGAATTCGAGCGCCTGGCGGTGGTCGATCGCGATCAGCTCGCGGAATGGACCCATGGTTTTCCTTCGATCGAGGCGTAGATGGCGCCGTCGCGCTCGCACCTGAGGACGAAGCGTACCGTGGCGCGGTTGTCCGCACGCGAGACGAGCATCACGATCGTAATCGAGTCCTCGTCTTTGTGGACCTCCAATGGCTTGCCGCGCTTTCCCACGGATCCTCCTGGTGCAAAAAGTTCGCCGTCGATGGCACGGAAAACCGCCGGTCCTGTCGTCGATCACAGGAATCCGGCCACACTACGGGCTGCGCCGCTCCGCGTCTGTCACGTAGACGACAAAGGCGCGAGGGCGGTGGTCCGATCCGATCCGGAGTCAGGCGCCGATCGGGGGGGGCATGCGGCGGCGCAGGCTCGCGGCGACGCGGAACATCGCTCTGATCTGCAGCCACACCACTTCGGGCGGACAGGGTTTGGCCAGGAATGCATCGCAGCCGGCGAAGTACGCCTGGTCGCGGGCGTCGGTCACCGCCGACACGACGACGATCGGCATTGTCGCGGTCCAGCTGGATTCGCGCAGCTGCTTGAGCACGGTCCAGCCGTCGACGCGCGGCATCGCCAGATCCAGCACGACCACATCGGGCTTGAGGTCGACCGCTTTCTCGATCCCTTTGCGGCCGTCGGCAGCAGTCGTGACCGTCCAGCCCTTCGAGCGGAGGTATTCCGAGTAGATGCGGCGCGCGTCGAAGTCGTCGTCGACCACGAGCACGGTCATGTTGTCGTCGATTGGTGTGCGTTTTGGCGCGGCGAAGGACATGGTGTGAATCGGGCTGCCCATTGGTAATAGGCCAGCGCGATTTAAGCAACATTGTTGCCAGCATCTATGCGTGAGCACACGGATCACTGCTTGAACGGGCAGGCAAAGCGGGGCGATGGCCGCCTACTGCCTGCAGCGGTCGGCGATCGGCTCCACGGACTGGACCCGCACGCGCTGCGAGCCGCCGTTGTTCGCGGAGTAGTCGTCGAGCGTGCCCATCAGCCGCACCTGTTTGTTGACGTGCGCGCGTAGCGCCTCCATGTTGCCTTCGAGCACGTAGGAGCCCTTCGACGGATCGGTCGCCGGGGAACCGCTGGTCGCGTGGGTCAGCGTGAAGCGCTCACCCGGGGAGCCGCGGCCGGCGGCGAGCTCGTCGACCGCCTTGCCGGCCGATCCGTTGCCGCCCGATCCGACGGGTTGCGACCGCGCCGCGTCGGACCTGTCGGCGTTCTGCAGGCAACCGTTCAGCACGACGTTGTGACTGCCGCGCTCGGCGACCCCCGCATGCTTGGTGGCGCCGGACTCCGAGCTGTTGTGTGATTCGCTGGCGCCGCACGCCATCGTCAGCGCCGCGATCCCGATGGCACAGATTGTTTTCATCGCGTCTCCTTTCGCGTCGACGTGCAGAGCCCTTGCCAGCACCGGTCCTGGAGCCGCGTTTGCTAGCACTCCGGGTGTGAAGATCCTGGTATTCGTTCTCGCGGGCGCGCTGCTCGGCATCGCGATCGCGTCGCTCGTGGTGCCGCCCGCTCTGGCGTGGTACACGGCGCCGGGCGGTCTGCCGCAAGGCGCCCAGATTCAGGCGCTGGTGCAGATCCCGGAAGTGATCAAGTACTCGACCGGCCGGTTGATGCGCGGACAGTTGATCGGCGCCGCGATCGGCGCCATCATCGGCCTCGGGATCGGGTTCTTTGCGACCGCGCGTTCACGCCAGACCGTCGTGCGCCCGGCCTGAGAGCTGGACCGTCGACGCCGATACGGCTCACCTCTCGCTGTGTCCGCGTCGTGATGCGGCGACCGATTCGCTGAGCTGCGCTTCTCGATTCCTGTTGCCGGCGGTCCGCGCCGCCGAGTTCGTCACCACGACCTGGCGCCGTCTTTGCTTTTTATTCGCGTATGACTACGCAGAACGATCCACAACAGCACGCGCCGTTGCAGAAAGATCCCGACGACTGGAAGACCGGCGACGAGCCGATGACGGCGTCGCAGCGCTCGTACCTCGAAACCCTGGCGCAGGATACCGGCGAAGCCGTCGACGAGAATCTCACGAAAGCCGAGGCGTCCAAGCGCATCGACGAGCTCCGCGACCGTTCGCCTCGAGTGAACGGCGGCGAGCAGTAGTCCGCGTCCCGCGGTTTTTACTGCTCGTCGACGACGCGTTCGATGCCGGGCTCCGGGGGACCGTCCGCCGCCCGGTCGTAGCCCTGATTGTGGCGCGACGGTTTCCCCTCGCGCTCGAGCTCCTGATCCCGATCGTTCGATGATCGAATGCGTTGGTGCTCGGCTTCCGTCTCGCTGCTCGGAAGCGGAACGACCGTCATCTCCTCGTTGTCCTCGTCAGCCATGCGTGTAAGCCTCCACCGCGGACCCAGCAATACAGGTGCCGAAGAAGAACGATGGAGCCCGTTCCTTCCGAACGTGATCCCGACGCGCTAGAATGCGGCATGAAGCGGATTGTTCTGCTCGCGGTAGGGTTCGCAGTCGTCGCCGCCAACGCGGCGGCGCAGGGGCCGGTCGACTGGAAAGCGGTCGAGGCCGAGACGCTGCGGCATTTTCAGGCGCTCGTTCGGCTCGACACGACCAACCCGCCCGGAAACGAGACGCGCGCGGTCGAGTATCTCAAGCAGGTCCTGGATAAAGAGGGCATTCCGTATCAGGTCTTCAGCGGCGATGCCAGCCGCGCCAACCTCGTCGTGCGCATCAAGGGTAACGGCACCAAGCGGCCGATCCTGGTGATGGGGCACACGGACGAGGTCAGCATCGACCCGAAGAAGTGGATCGATCACGGCCCATTCAGCGCCGACGTCGCCGGCGGCTTCGTCTACGGCCGGGGGACCGTCGACGACAAGGACAACCTGGTCGCCAGCCTGATGCTCGTGCTGATGCTGAAGCGCGCGAACACGCCGCTCGATCGCGACGTCATCTTCCTCGCCGAATCTGGTGAGGAAGGCTCGCCCGAAGTCGGCGCGCAGTACATGATCGACCAGCACTTCGACGCGATCGACGCGGAATATTGTCTCGCTGAAGGAGGTGGTCCCGGCCGGCTGGCCGGCCAGTACACCCGCGCCAGCATCAGCACCACCGAGAAGGAGCCGCGTGCGGTGGAGATCATTGCCCATGGTCCCGCCGGTCACGGCTCCGTCCCGCGTCAGAGCAACGTCGTCGCGCACCTGACGAAGTCGATCGCGAAGATCGTCGACTGGACGCCGCAGCTGCGGATCAACGAGACGACCGGGTCGTACTTCCGCAAGCTCGCCGCGACCGCGCCTTCGGATCAGGCGAAGCGATACCGCGATGTCCTCAGCCCGGATCCGAAGGTGTCGAAGCCGGCGGCGGACTGGATGCTCGAAAACGAGCCGGAGCACTGGTCGATGCTGCACACCTCGCTGGTGCCGACGATTCTCACCGCCGGCTACCGCTACAACGTCATCCCGTCGGAAGCGAAGGCGACGCTCGACGTCCGGCTGCACCCGGACGAAGACCAGTCGATGTTCCTCGACCAGATTCGTGCGGTGATCAACGACCCGACCGTCGAAGTGCGCTGGGCGCGCGACCGCTATCGCCCCGCCGGCGCGTCACGGCTGAACACCGAGCTGTTCACCGCGATCGAGGCCGAAACGAAGAAGCACTACGGCGTCGACGTGCTGCCGACGATGAGCACCGGCGCGAGCGACAAGGCGCAGATTCGATCCAAAGGGGTGCAGTGCTACGGCATCGGCCCGGCCCTCGACTACGAGGACGGCGCCAGGGGATACGGCGCCCACAGCGATCAGGAGCGGATCCTCGAATCCGAGCTCCACAAGTTCGTACGGTTCCAGTACGACCTGGTGATGGATGTTTCGCGGCCGAAGTGATCGCGGCCGACCATGAGCTACGAGCAGTTCTTCGGCCTCAACGACACGCCGTTCAGCCTGGCGCCTAACCCGCGCTACCTGTTCGAGAGCGCGTCGCACACCAACGCGCTGCAGCAGCTCGCCTACGCGATCGAGCGGCGTGAGCCGCTGCTGGTCGTGACCGGCGAGATCGGCACCGGCAAGACGCTGCTGTGCCGGACCGTGCTGCAGCGGGTGGACCGGCGCACCTTCGTCTCGGTCATTCACAACCCGCTGCTAGAACGCGACGACTTCCTGAAGCAGATGCTGCAGGACTTCGGCATCCTGTCGACCGACCGCACGACAGCCCCCGCGCCCGGCAGCCGCCACGACCTCGTGCACGCGCTCGAGGACTTCCTGTCCTCGCTGGTCGCACTCGAGGCGCACGCGGTCGTCATGATCGATGAGGCGCAGCACATCAACCCGGAGGTGCTCGAGCAGATCAGGCTGCTGTCGAACATCGACGCGCCGAGCGGCACGCGGCTGCAGATCATCCTGGTCGGGCAACTCGATCTCGAAGCGCTGCTGGCGCGTCCCGGGCTTCGCCAGTTCGAGCAGCGCGTCTCGCGCCGGATTCGGCTCGAACCGCTCGCCGAGAACGAGCTGGGCGCGTACATCGAGCATCGCCTCACCGTCGGCCGCGCCGCCGGATCGCGGCTGTTGGGCGCCAATGACCTGGCACTCGCGCTGGCCGAGTGGGACGGGACCGCGCCGGGCGCGGGAGTCTCATTCGGCCGCGACGCGTTCACGGCGATCTGGCAGTCGTCAGGCGGCCTGCCGCGGATCGTCAACCTGCTCTGCGATCGCGCGCTCGAGGAGGCGTACGCACGGCGTGTCCGCGTCCTCGACGCCGACCTGATCGCGACCGCCGCGCGCGCGCTCCAGCTGCCGCCGCCGTCGGCCGGTGTGCTCGATGCGCTGGTGCCGGCGCCCGATCTGCCGGCGCGCAAGGCGACGATGACCCCATGGGTCGGAGCGGCGGTGGCGATCGCCGTCGTCGCCGGCGCAGCGGCGTGGTTTGTCAGTCAACGTGCCCCCGCACCTGCCGCGAGTGCGCCGCCGCCGCCGGCGATCAGCAAACCGGTGCCGCCCCTGTCTGCGCCCGAACCCTCCGCTGCACCACCGCCGGTCGGCCCGCGGGCGACCGTGACGCTTCCAGC
>JAOBWF010000180.1 GCA_025463215.1 Acidobacteriota bacterium
CCGGAGCAGGCGCCGCTGCCGCAGCCGGCGCGTCGCCGGTTCGGCCGCCGCCCGCCGCCGATCCGGATCCGCCGGTGCGCCGCGCGCCCGATCGCGCATCCCCCTGGATGTAGTTCATGTCCGACAGATCCTGCGGCGCGGCGACCAGCGCCAGCGGACTCGCGCCGCTCTGCGAGTAGATGTACGCGGTGTGCGTCTCCGGATCGTAGGACCCGCCAGGCCAGTTGGTCGCAAACCCCGACGTCAGCGTCGCAAACGGCCCATCGACCTTGCTGACCACGGGCGGCGTGAAGATCGGGCCGATCGCGAACTTCTCGACCATCCTCTCCGCTTCGGCGCGCAGCTCCGGTGTGAAATCGATCAGATCGTCTTTCGAGATCCCCTGACGATCGTAGGCCGGCGGTCTGGTGACGAACGGCTGCGTCGGCGCGTACCATTCGCCCGGCACGTCCCCCTTGGCAACCGGCCGCTCCTCGATCGGCCAGATCGGTTCGCCGGTCTCGCGATTGAACACGTACAGCCACGCCTGTTTCGTCGGCTGCGCCACCGCCTTCACCGGCCGGCCGTTGATCACGAGATCGACGAGGATCGGCGCGCACGGGATGTCCATGTCCCAGATCCCGTGGTGCACGAGCTGATAGTGCCAGCGCCGCTTGCCGGTTTGCAGATCGACGGCGACGAGGCTTTCGCCGAACAGGCCGTTGCCGGGACGATGACCGCCGTAATAATCGCCGGTCGGCAGCTCCACCGGCAGATAGACGAGCCCGAGCTCTTCATCCGCCGAGATCTGCCCCCACACGCCGGTGTTGCCGGTGTAGGTCCACGAATCTTTCTCCCACGTGTCGTTGCCGAACTCGCCGGCCTGCGGGATGGTGTGGAAAATCCAGAGACGCTTCCCCGTCCGCACGTCGAAGCCGCGGACGTAGCCCTTCTCGTTGCGGCGGCTCTTCGGATTGCCGCCGGTCTTGTGTGCGGCGCCGATGATCACGACGTTCTTCGCGACCGTCGGCGTCGAGTGCAGGCCGATCTCGCCGGTGACGAGATCCATGTCCTGATCGTCGTCTTTTTTCAGATCGACGACGCCGTTGCTGCCGAAGCCCGGGACCACGGCGCCGCTCTTCGCGTCGAGCGCGATCAGCCGGTACCCCGGCGTCACATACAGAATCCGCGCATCGTCGAACGCGGGCGCCGTGCCGCCCCAGTACGCGAGGCCGCGGCCGGACAGCTGCCGCGGCGCGTTGGCGCCGCGCGCACCCTCGTTCTCGCTGTGCATCCACAGCATCTCGCCGGTGGCGCCGTCGAGCGCGACGACGGCGCGGCGCGAACCGGCGGTCGTGTAGACAACGCCTTTGATCATGAGGGGGGTGGATTCGAACTGATACTCGGGCCGCGGACCGAGGCTGTCGGTCTTGAACCGCCAGGCGATCTCGAGCTTCGAGAAGTTCGACGCATCAATCTGGTCGAGCGGCGCGTAGCGCGTGTGCCCGAGATCGCCGCCGTAATGGCGCCACTCGCCGTTGGCAGCACCAGATTGACCCACGACCGTGACGGCCGTGCCACACAGCAGGCTTGCGACGCCGAACCATCGGACAAGGCGCATGGTGTTATTCCCCGTGTTGGATGACCCGCCAGATCGATCTCGACGCTCGCGGCGATGAGCGACCGGTCCGGCCCTTCACGCCCGAGGTCGTCGCGCCGAGTTTAATACAGCAACGCGCGGCCGCGGTCGTTTGTTATCCGCGGACGAGAAACACCGAGGCGCATGCGGCGGTCCGGGCTGCGCGTCAATCGCGGACGACGATCTCGACCGATTCGAACGCCGGCGCCGGTTCGGCCGGCGACAGAAACAGCCAGCGCAGCAGGTCGCGATAGAAGCCGAAGAGCGGGATGGCGCCGGCGACCTGATTGCGCAGCGTCTCGCGCCGCTCCTTGAAACCGGCGTGGCTTTCGCGCGTCAGATACTCGCGCTCCTGGTGGTAGTTCCACAACGGCTGGACCTGAACCTCGATCGTGCTGTCCCACCAGCGGAACACCGACTTGATCGCTTCCCAGCCGGTTTCCTTGCGGCCGGCGTCCGCCATGTAGTCCTTGATCTCGATGAACTCCAGCCGCGACGTGCGATCGAGCAGCGGCACGCCATGCTTCTCGAGCACGCCCGAGGCCCACTGCAGCTGCAGCAGCGCGGCGTGCAGCGCGCGCACGGCGTCGGGATCGCCGACCACTGCCTTGACGCCGAAGACGTCCTTCACGAATCCGCCGAGGTGGCGCAGCTGCTTGTCGGCGTTGACGAGCGTGTCGAAACCGAAGATCGAGTCGACGACCTTGTTCCAGATCTGTTCCTCCGCCTTGATCCGGCTGATGACCTTGTGAATCCCCCACTCGTTCATCCCGGCCGGCTGATATTCGACGACGTTGGCGACCAGGCTGGCGCGGCTCCAGGCGCCGCCGTCGTGGTACCGCAGCCGGCGCAGCTGCCGCGTGCCCATGTCGAGGTCGGTCTGCGAGTAGAGATCGCCGGGCGAGATGCTCTTCACCAGCGTGAAGCGCTCCCTGGTCGTCTCGACCTCGCCGATGACCACGCTCTGCAGCGTGTAGGTGGAATCGAGGAACGTGTCGCACAGCAGCTCGCACACCTTGTGCAGCTGCTCCTCGCCGTGCCGGATCATGCGCGCGAACGCGTTGCGCACCTCGACCAACCGCGTGCGGCTGAACTCGAACACGTGGGTCTGGTCCGGCGACGCCTCGATGCGGTGGCGCATCGTATCGAGATAGCTCACCAGCTCGTTGACGGCCGGCTCGTTCGTGACCAGCCAGAGCGGTGAGGACGAATGGGCAGACGACACCTGAGCCTGTGCGCTCAGTCTAGCGCCACCAGGCCGCCGCGAGAAGGCACAACCACGTCGTCGCGCCATCGCGTTCCGACATTTTCGTCCCGGACACCGGCGGCGCGGACGCCGCGCGCGTAACCGCGCCGGCCGCCGCGAGGCGAATCGGACATCGATGTCGCGTCGCCACGCGGATCCCACACGGCTGTCGCGTCGCGCCGGCGGCCCGATCGCACGGATTCGCCGAAACGTTGCAGATTCGTGACAAATCCGAGTCGACCGTGTTGGTGCGGGGCTTGCCATGGCCTGTCCGTTCACGTTGTACGACACACGCGCGGAGGGGCCAGGATGAGAATTCGGATTGGCGTTGCACTCGGGGTGTTGCTGCTGCTGGTGGCGCGCGGCGCATCAGCACAGTCGTTTCAGGGCGGGCTGCGCGGCGCGGTCAAGGACGCCGGCGGCGTCGTGCCCGGCGTCGAGGTGACGCTCACCAACGAGCAGACGAACATCAAGCGGTCGACGGTCACCAATGAGCGCGGCGAGTACGTCTTCGCCAACGTCGACCCGGGCAACTACGGTGTGAAAGCGACGCTCCAAGGCTACAAGACCGTCGATCGCGGCGCCGTCCGGATCGGCACGCAGCAGTTCCTGACGCTCGACCTGGCGATGGAGGTCGGTGCGATTACCGAAAGCGTCACGGTGACCGGCCAGGCGCCGCTGATCGAGACGTCGAACGCATCGCAGGGCACCGTGCTCGACAGCGACGCGCTGCAGACGCTGCCGGCGCCGGGGCGCGCGGCGTTTCTCGTCGGCGTCTCGATTCCGACGGTGATCCAGTCGGGCGACGGCCAGTTCAACCGGCAGCAGGATCAGACCAACGCCTCGCTGCTGTCGCTCGGCGGCGGCACGCGCCGCGGCAACAACTACACGCTCGACGGCGTGCCGATCACCGACATCAACAACCGCGCGGTCGCGAATCCGACGATCGAGGCGCTCGACGACGTCAAGGTGCAGGTGCACACCTACGACGCGGAGATGGGGCGCACCGGCGGCGGCGTCTTCAACACCACCCTCAAGTCGGGCACGAACACGTTCCACGGCACCGGGTTCTTCCAGACGCGGCCGGTGTCGGGCGCCGCCAACAATTACTTCAGCCAGAAAGCGTTCGAGGTCAATGGTGACGTCAAGAACGCCAAGCCCGACACGGTCTACTATCTGCCTGGCGGCGGCTTCGGCGGTCCGATCCGGAAGGACCGGACCTTCTTCTGGTTCGCGAGCGAGAATTATCACGACCTCTCGACCCGGAACATCTCGACGATCTTTCCGACCTCCGCCGAGCGGGCCGGCGATTTCTCGGCGCTGACGAACACCGCCGGGCAGCGGGTCACGATTTACGATCCGCTCACCCGCCTGCCGTTCGCCGGCAACATCATTCCGGCGAGCCGGATCAATCCGGTCGCCGCGAGCATCCTCAAATACCTGCCGCTGCCGCAGACCAACGTCGACAACGGTGCCAACAACTACACCGCGACCGCGCAGATCATCGACTACTTCCAGCAGGAGTACACCGGCAAGATCGAGCACAAATTCACCGACAAGGTGGCGCTGACCGGCTTCTATCTGTACAACCGCACCAACGAGCCGTGCTCCGACTACTTCGAGCCTGGACTGAACGGCGCCAACCGTTTCGCCGATCCCAACGACTACCTGCTCAAGCGCCGACCGCAGATCCTGGCGCTCAACAACACCTGGATCCTCAACGACACGTCGGTCCTGTCGCTGCGCTACGGCTACACCCGGTTCGTCGACAACAGCACGATGACCGCCGATTTCGATCCGGCCACCCTCGGCTTCTCGTCGACCTTCCTCAATCAGGTGACGCAGACCGGCGGTCCGAAATTCCCGAACGGCACGCTCAACGGCGGCTACAGCCCGTTCGGCGCGATCCTGCCGTCGTACCGGACCTACAAGTCGTGGGGGACCAACGGGAGCTACTCGAAGTTCGTCGGCACCCACACCTTCAAGATGGGGGCCGACTACCGCAAGATCGGCGTCGATCTGCTGAACCCCGGCTCGAGCTCCGGATCCTTCCAGTTCGACAAGGAGTTCACCTCCTCGACCGGCCTGAACAACAACAGCACGACCGAGGGCAATTCGATCGCGAGCTTCCTGCTCGGCTATCCGACCGCCGACTCCTCGCGCCAGTCGACGATGACGCTGACGACGCCGCTGAACATCTACACCAATTACTACGGCGCCTACTGGCAGGACGACTGGCGCGTCAACGGCAAGTTCACGCTGAACTACGGCCTGCGCGTCGAGCACGAGGATGGCATGCGGGAAGCGAACAACAACTTCACCGTCGGCTTCGACACGACCGCGACCAGCGCGCTGTCGACTGTGGTCATCCCGGCCGATCCGACCGCGGGCACCGCGGCGCGCACCGTGACCGGCGGCCTGATGTACGCCGGCGTCAACGGCAACAAGACGGAGCAGGGCAACTCGCCGAAGGCGAAATGGTCGCCGCGGGTCGGCGCCGTCTACTCGATCAACCCCAAGACCGTGCTCCAGGTGGCCTGCGTCGCGAGCGCGCCGGCATTCGCGTTGCCGAAATAGGGATTCGGAATCTGCGCGCTCAGCTGCGCCGCGGTCAGCGACAGATATTTCGGATCGACCTGGTTGATGTTGACAACGGTGTCGACTGTGCCGCCGAGGGGCAGGTGATCGCCGCGCGCGCCGATGTAGCTGGCGGTCACCGCCATCGCCCCGGGCAGCTCACGCTGCAGATCGATCGAGAACTGCTGGACCCGCGGCGCGGTGCGGGTCTGGTCGACATAGCTGATCGTCGTGCCGACGCCGCTCAAGTAGCCGGCGGCGCTGCCGGTGACCGGCGCGAGGCCGTTCGGAAAGGGATTGCTCAGCGAGACGGTCGGCGTGCCGGGCGTCTGCGGGCTGACCGTGTTGTTGGTGTAGCCGATCTGGCCGTAGTTGCTGGTCGCGTTGCTCGGCACCGCGTAGTTCCACGGCGCCCAGTACAGGCCGTAGCCGCCGCGCAGCCGGGCGCAGTCGCTGCGGCCGTTCCCGCAGTTCCTCAACGTCCAGGATCGCCAGGTCTCGGAAGGGGTCAACCGCTACAACGCGTTCGTCGCTGAATGGA
>JAOBWF010000423.1 GCA_025463215.1 Acidobacteriota bacterium
AGCTTCGTCAAGAACGGCTCCGGCATCCTGACCCTGGCAGGCAGCATCAACCTTCCGGTGCAGGGCGGGAGCAATATCTTCCAGGTCAATAACGGCACGCTGTCAGTCAGCGCGGGCGGCAGTGTCACTGCCGATATCGTGCAGAACTTCGGCACGATCGAAAATGCGGGCACGATCACAACCGACGCCGCGCTGCAGACTTTTGGCGCCGCGACGAACAGCGGCGAGATCGTGGGCACGACGCAGAATTTCGGCGACTTCATCAACACCGGGACGATGGGGTCGCTCCAGTCGCTCGGCGGCACGGCCGAAAACAGCGGCACGATCAATGGCTTTGCGCAGAATTTCGCCAGCTTCACCAGCACCGGCATCATCAACGGCGATATCGGAAATTTTGGTACCGCGGCGCTTGAGGGGCAGGCGAACGGCCAGATCTCCAATCAGGGCGGCGCCACCGTCACGCTGACCGGCACCCTGACGGGCCTTACAGCTTACCAGGGCGCGGGCGGCTCAACCATCGATCTGGCGGGCTTCGACACAACAGCCGGCGGTGTTTCGGGGGCGGGCGATGTCCTGCTCGGCGGCGCCACGCTGACGATCGCCGCCGCGAATCCCTTCACCTTCTCTGGTGTGATTTCGGGCAGCGGCAACCTGGTCAAGACCGGCACGGATACGCAAACGCTCAGCGGGATCAACAGCTATACCGGCACCACCACCATCAGCGGCGGCACCCTGGTGGTGGGTTTCGGCGGTGCGCTGGGCGCCGGCGACGTCATCGACAATGCCACACTGCAGATCGACAACCCCGGCGCCTTCGCCAACAATATTTCCGGCAGCGGCGGCCTTGTCAGCACCACCGACGTGCAGCTGACCGGCACCGTCAGCTATGCCGGGACCACAACCATCCAGGGTGGAACCCTGGATATCAGCGGCAGCAGCGGCACGTTCGGCGGCGGCGACATTGTCAATGACGGGAGCCTGAATTTCTCGCGCACCGCCGATATGGTTCTTGCCGGCAACATTTCCGGCTCCGGCACCCTGGTCATGAACAGTGCGGGGGTTACCCTGACCCTGACCGGCGAGAATACCTATACCGGCGTTACCACCAATTACGGCACGCTGCAGGTCGGCGATGGCGGCGAAACCGGCTCGATTGCGGGCGACATTACCAATAATGGCGCGCTGGTGTTTAACCGTCGCGGCAGCCTGACCTATGCCGGAACCATATCCGGCTATGGCAGTGTTACCGTGGCGGGCAGCGGCACCGTCATCTTCACGGGCCAAAACTTATATAGTGACACCACGACCATCAGCGGCGGCACGCTGCGGCTGGCCAACGCCCAGGCGGCGGGCTCTGGCAACGTCGCCCTCGGCGCCACCCTGTCGCTTGCCGATGGCGTTGATTTCTCCAACGCCATCTATGTGGACGGCGCCGCCGCCGCGGTCGAGGTGCGCAGCGGCGAAAGCGCCACCTATAGCGGCGCCATCTATGAGAATAGCGGGGCGTCAGTCCTGACCAAGCAGGGCGGCGGCGATCTTGTCCTGAGTGGCGTCACCTATAATACCGGCGCAACCGTCGTGGCGGCGGGTACGCTGTACGTGAACGGCAATATCCTCAATTCCAGCGGCATCACGGTCAACAATGGCGCCACCCTGGCGGGTTCGGGCAGCGTTACCTCCGTCACGGTTCATTCCGGCGGTGCCCTGTCGCCGGGCGCGGCGCCGGGCGATATCGCCACCCTGACGATCAACGGCAGTCTGAGAACGGAGTCCGGTTCGGCCCTGGGCATTGAAGTGGCCGATTTCGGCGCCGATCAGATCCACGTCACCGGCGATGCCACGCTAGGCGGCTCGGTGTTCGCCAACTTTGCGTCCGGCCTCAACCTGCCGCGCACGCCCACCATCTACACCCTGATCACCGCCGACGGCCTGCTCAGCGGCGCCTTCGACGGACTCAACACACTCAGTGTGCCGACCCATTATGGCGCCACCCTGTCCTATGATTCCCAGCACGCCTTCCTGACGATCGCACTGCTGGACAATGTCTGGCTGGCCACACCCGTCGACTCCCGCTTCACCAACGACGCCAACTGGAGCTTTGGCGAGATGCCGCAAAGCGACCAGGCGGCCGTCTTCGGAAGCTCCAGCATCACCAGCGTCGCCCTGTCGGCGGAAGACGTGTCGTTGACGGGGCTGATATTCCGCTCCGGCGCGTCCGCCTACAGCATTGCGATCGATGGCACGGCGGCGGGCGATGCTTCGCTGACCCTGAGCAGCGGGGGAATCGTCAACGAATCCGGCAACGCGCAGTCCATCACCGTCAGCGGCACGGATGGCGGCACGGGCTCACTCGTCATGGCCGGCGGCAATGCCGCCGATTCCCGCCTGACCGCGAATGGCGGCGGTTCCATCTTCTTCTCCGGAACCAGCGATGCCGGTGCGGGCGCTGTGCTGACGGCCAATGCGGGCGGCACCATCAGCTTTGAGAACACCCGCGGCGCTGCCGGCGACTACCAAGTCGCGGCGGGCAGCATTGCAGGCGCCGGCACCTTCGCGCTTGGCGACAGCACGCTCACCACCGGGGCGATCAACACCTCGACCACGGTCAGTGGCGAAATCACCAGCTATGGCGGCGGCCTGGTCAAGGTCGGCACCGGCACTCTGACCCTCACCGGCGCCAACAGCTATACCGGCACCACCACCATCAGCGGCGGCACGCTGGCGCTGGCGGGTGGGGGTTCGATTGCCCCGTCGGACGTGATCAACAACACCGTCTTCGACATTTCGGCCACCGACAGCGGGGCGACCGTCAACAGCCTGACGGGCGCGGGCGCCGTGCTTCTGGGCGCGCAGACACTGACCCTCAGCAACGGCGGCAACATTTCGGGCATCATCTCCGGCGCGGATGGCGGCCTGGCGATGGATGGCGGTACGCTCACCCTGGCCGGCATCCACACCTATACCGGCGCCACCACCATCGGCGCAGGCACCCTGGTGCTGCTGAACGCGTCAGGCATTTCTGCTTCCAGC
>JAOBWF010000188.1 GCA_025463215.1 Acidobacteriota bacterium
CGCTGCAGCAGCGCCGACGGCACGCCGGCCGGCACCGCCGGCGGCGCGTCGGCCATCGGCGCCGCGCTGATCGCAAACGTGGACGCCGGTCTGCCGACGAGGATCGCGATCGCGTGCTCGAGCGATGCCCGTCCGACCGCGACGTCGACCGCCTGCGCCCGGGTCGTTTCGAGCACGGTTTCAGCCTGGGCGACGTCGGCCTGCGAGGCGATGCCGCCGCGAAAGCGGTTCTGTGTCAGCTCGAGCGTCTTCTCGAACGACTCGACCGCCGACGCGAGCAGCTGGCGATCGCGATCGATGCCGCGCAGGGTGAAGTAATCGACCGCGAGCTCGGCGTGCACGCTGAGGCGCGCGCTCTCGACATCGGCGGCGCTGGCCTGCGCCGCGGCGCGGCTCGCGCTGACCGCACTGCGGATCCGGCCCCACACGTCGGCTTCGTAGGTGACGTCGACCGGCAGAACGAAATCGTTGCCGGCCTGGTGAAAGGTCGAGGCGGGGCGGTTACCCGACGCTTGCGCACGCGCCGCCGACGGCACCACGTCGACGGTGGGGAACAGGTTGGCGCGCGTGCCGCGGACCAGCGCCCGTGCCTGCGCGAACCGCGCCTCGGCCGCGCGCAGCGTCTGGTTGGATAGATCGATCTGCTGCTCGAGCGCGTTCAGGTCCGGATCGCCGAACAGCTCCCACCAGTTGCCGCGCAGCTCCGCGTCGGCCGGCTGCGCCGCTTTCCAGTCGGCGTTTTCGCGGAACGCGGGCGCGACGTCGACGGCCGGCTGGACGTACTTCATCTTCGGCGCGCATGCGGCGATCGCGACGAGCGTGATCGCCACGGCAGGCAAGAAGGCCGGCGCGACCGAACCGCGTCGCCTCTTCGTCGCGCCGGCCATCACCCATACCCTCGACACCCAGGCCTTCAGGCCTGCCGGTTCCGGCGTCATTCGGATTTCGCCGCGGCGATGCGGACCGACTGGCCTGCTTCAATCGAGTCGGGCGCGTTGACGATGATCCGCTCGCGGCCGGTGACGCCCGACACCACCTCGAGGCTGTTGCCGTAGTCCCGTCCCAGCGTGACCGGCTCGAGCGCCACCTTGCCGTCGGCGCCGACCACCGCGATGCGGACGCCTTCCGTGCGGAAGATGATCGCGTTGATCGGCAGCTTGTAGGTCGACTGCGCGCTCGGCAGCTTGAGGTGGACTTCGGCGTAGGAGCCGGGCAGCAGCTCGCCTTTCGCGTTCTCGACGTCGATCTCGGTCAGCAGCGTGCGCGACGCGACGTCGATCGACTGCGCCGTCCGCGCCAGCGTGCCGGTGAACGCGCGCCCGGGAAACTCCGTCAGGGTGAGGTCGGCCTTCATGCCGGCCGCGGCCGCGCGCGAGTACACCTCCGGCACGTTCACGAACACGCGCAGGCGATGCACCGCCGCGACGTGGAACAGTTCCTTGGCGTTGCTGCCCGAGTCGATCAGCGCGCCGACGTCAGTACTGCGCGCGGTGACGACACCGTCGAACGGCGCGGTGATCTTGCCGAACGCCTTCAGCTGCTCGAGCCGCTTGACGTTCGCCTTCGCCGACGTGACCGCGGTGACCTTGGCCTCGAGGCTGCCGTTGGCGTTGTCGAGATCCTGCTTCGACACCGAGTCGGTCGTGATCAGATCGCGATAGCGCTCGGCCGTCGACTGGGCCAGCCGCGCGTTCGCTTCGGCGGTTGCCAGATCGGCGCGGGTCTGCTCGAGCTGCTGGTCGATTTCGGGCGTGTCGATATCGGCCATCAGCTGGCCGGCGCGCACCCGCGAGCCGAGATCGACGTACCACTTGCGCAGATAGCCGGGTACCCGCGCGTAGATGCCGGCGTCGGCGAACGCCTGCATCGTGCCGGGCAGCACGATCTCCTGCTGCGGCGCGCCGCGCTCCGGCGTAATCACCGACACGGTCGGCACCGCCAGCTCGCGCGTTTCCCTGGTCACGACGTCGAGCGACTTGGCGCGCGTCGAAATACCCCAGAACGCGAGCCCCAGCATCACCGCGAGCAGGAGCACGCCGCCAATCCACGCACCGGACGATTTACGATTCGACATTCGCTTCCTGTAACAGCGGCGCACCCGGCGCCGCCTTCCGGCCATGCAGCAACGCAAACACCGACGGGACGAAGAACAGCGTCGCGACGGTCGCCAGCGCGAGGCCGCCAATCACCGCCCGCCCGAGCGGCGCGTTCTGCTCGCCGCCCTCGCCGAGGCCGAACGCCATCGGCACCATGCCGATGATCATAGCCAGCGCGGTCATCAACACCGGCCGGAAACGCGTGAAGCCGGCCTCGACGGCCGCGGTCGCGGCGTCCATCCCGCCGGCCAGCTGCTCCTTCGCGAAGCTGACGACCAGGATGCTGTTCGCGGTCGCCACGCCCATGCACATGATCGCGCCGGTCAGCGACGGCACGCTGAAGGTGGTGTGCGACAGGAACAGGAACCAGACGATCCCGGCCAGCGCCGCCGGCAGCGCCGAGATGATGATGAACGGATCCAGCCACGACTGGAAGTTGACGACGATCAGGAGATAGACCAGCACGATCGCCAGCGCGAGCCCGGCGAGCAGACCGGCGAACGACTTGGTCATCGTGTCGATCTGGCCGCGGACGATGATCTGCGACCCGCGCGGCAGATCCTTCTGCGCCGCGGCGAGAATCGGGTTGATGTCGCGCGCGACGCTGCCGAGGTCGCGGCCCTGCGCGGCGCCGTAGATGTCGATCACCGGCGCGACGTTGTAATGCGACGACACCTGGGTGCCGACGTCGCGCGTGATCGCCGCCAGCCCCTGCAGCGTCTGGCCGCGGGCGGCGCCGGTCATCGGAATGTTGCCGAGATCCTGCAGCGACGCCATGTCGTACTGCGGCGTCTGGGTGGCGACCGCGTAGCTGACCCCCGTGTTCGGGTTCAGCCACCACGTCGGCGTCGTCTGGCTGCTGCCCGAAAGCGAGATCAGCAGGTTGGTGGCGACGTCGCGCTGGGTCAGGCCGAGCTGCGCGGCGCGCGTCCGGTCGACCTCGAGGTGCAGGCGCGGCTGATTGAATTCCTGCTGCACGCGCAGGTCGGCGATGCCGGGCACCTGCGCCAGCTTCGCCACCAGCCGTCCGGCGAACACGCGGTTCGCCTGGATGTTGCGGCCGACGATCTGGATGTCGATCGGCGCCGGCAGCCCGAAATTCAGGATCTGGGTGACGATGTCCGCCGGCACGAAGGAAAAGGTGACGCCGGGGAAGCGCTTCGGCAGCGACAGCCGCAGATCGTGGATGTATTGGGCGGTCGGCCGGTGGCCGTCGCCGAGCGAGACCATGATGTCGGCGTCGCCCGGCCCGATCGGCGCCGACGTGCTGTACGACAGGTTGAGCCCCGAGTAGGGCAGGCCGATGTTGTCGATGACGCCGACGAGCTCGCCGGCCGGGATGATCTCGCGCAGCGCGTCCTCGACGTGATCGGCGAGGATCGCGGTCTCCTCGATGCGCGTGCCGCTCGAGGCGCGCAGGTGCAGCTTGAACTGGCCGCCGTCGACGGCGGGAAAGAAGTCCTCGCCGACCCAGCGCACCAGGAACAACGACGCGACGCATGCGCCGAGAAACAGCGCGGTGAAGATTCCGCGCCGGCTGACGCACAGTTCGAGCAGCGCGCGATAACCGTCGCGCATCCGGACGAAGCCGCGATCGATGGCGCGCTGCGCCATCACCAGCGGGTTGCGGCTCGGCCGGCCGACGCCGTGCGCCTCGTGCGCGTGCAGCAGATACTTCGCCATCGTCGGCACCAGGGTGCGCGAGAGGACGTAGGACGCGAGCATCGCGAACACCACCGCCTCGGCCATCGGCACGAACAGGTAGCGGGCGACGCCGGTGAGGAAGAACATCGGCACGAACACGATGCAGATGCAGATCGTCGACACGAACGCCGGGATGGCGATCTGATCCGAGCCCTCGAGAATCGCCGGCTCGAGGTCCTTGCCCTGTTCGAGGTGCCAGTTGATGTTCTCGATCGCCACCGTCGCATCGTCGACCAGCATGCCGACGGCGAGCGCGAGGCCGCCGAGCGTCATGATGTTGATCGTTTCGCCGAGCGCGCTGAGCACGATGATCGAGCTCAGGATCGACAGCGGGATCGAGACCGCGATGATGACGGTGCTGCGCCAGCTGCCGAGGAACACGAGGATCATCAGCGCGGTCAGGCAGGCGGCGATCAGCGCTTCGCGCAGCACGCCGGAGATCGACGCCTGGACGAATACCGATTGGTCGGCGAGCGGCTTGATCTCGAGCTCCGGCGGCAAACCGGCCGCGATCGTCGGCAGCAGCTGCTTGACGGTATTGATGATGTCGATGGTGGAGGCGTTGCCGACCTTCTGAATCGTCAGCAGCGCCGCGCGCGATCCGTCGACGCGGACGATGTTGGTCTGCGGCGGAAATCCATCGCGCACGTGCGCGACGTCGTGGATGTAAATCGTGTTGCCCGCGACCGTGCGGATCGGGAGGTCGTTGAGCTCCTCGATCGTCTTCGGGCTCGCGTTGAGGTCGACGTCGTACTCGGTCGTCCCGAGCTTCTGCGTGCCGCCCGGCAGAATCAGGTTCTGCACACTGATGGCGTTGACGACGTCCGCGGGCGTGAGATGCTTCGCCTGCATGGCCTCCGGACGGAGGTCGACCTGGATCTGCGGCTGCTTGCCGCCGTACGGATACGGAATCTGCGCACCGGACACGCCGGCGAGCTGCGTTCGGAGGAAATTCACGGCGATGTCGAACAGCTGCTGTTCGGACAGCTTCTTGCCGGACAGCGCGAGCTGCAGCACGGGGACCGTCGACGCGTTATAGGTCAGGATGAACGGCGGCTGCGTGCCGGGCGGCAGCTGCCGCAGCTGCGACTGCGCCGAGGCGGTCACCTGTGCGACCGCCAGGTCGATCTTGGCCCCCGGCTGGAAAAACACCTTCACCACCCCGATGCCGCGCAGCGACTGCGACTCGACATGCTCGATGTCGTTCACGGTCGTCGTCAGACTGCGTTCGTAGATCGAGACGATTCGGTTCGACATCTCGTCCGACGACAAGCCGCCGTAGTTCCAGACGACGGTGACAACCGGGATGTCGATGTTGGGGAAGATGTCAGTAGGCGTGCGAGCGATCGTGAGCGGGCCCACCATCAGGATGAGCAGGGCGAGCACGACGAAGGTATAAGGCCTTCTTAACGCAATCCGGACAATCCACATCGTTCAATCGATCATATTGGCATCGCGATGTGTTCGGGTTGCAACTTCTTGTCACGGGCCTAGTTCCCACGCTTGAAGACACGGCGGACGTCGAGGCCGAAGTCCGGGGCATTGCGCGATCCGCCGATTTTGATGGGAATCGCGCTGCCGCTGCCGTTTTTCTGCTTGAACAGCGGATCGATGGCCTTGAGCAGCACCGACTTCCAGCCGGTCATCGTCTGCGAGATTTTGGCGTCGAGCAGCAGCTGACCCTTGAAGTCGAGCGTCTCTGCTTTCAGCCCGTAGCTGCCCGCGAGCTCGACGCGCGCACCCGGCACGTCGAACGTCACTTCGGGCAGCGCGAGCCGGCCGTCGCCCAGTTTGAAGCGTCCGTGGAAGTCGGAGGCGACCTGAGGCTTCGCAGGGTCAGCCGTTTTGCCGCGGCCGCGTTTGCTCAGCTCTTCGATCTTTCCCTGCACGTCGTAATTGGTGAAGCGCGCCTTCAGGATCGAGAAGCGGCCGTCGAGCCGCAGGCGATCGATCACGTCGCGTTCCCCCGGCGGCAGCAGGAACTTGGTATTCAGTTTCAACGCGCCGGCCATCGGTGACGAAGGCGTTTTGACCGCCATCTTCATGATGTCCTCGATCCGCGACCTGTCCATCGCGACGTCGAGCGCCACCGTGCGCCCGTGCTTGCCCTTGGGCGCGTCGAGAACGGCGCCGACCGCGTGGAGGTAGGAACTGAGAAACCACGCGTCGATGTTGGTGAGACGCGTGTCGCCGTTGGTGCCGTCGATCAGCGCCTGGTACTTGACGTGGAGCGGGAACGGATGGCCGCCGACCGCGATCGTGAAGTCGGGCGTGTCGGTCTCGCCGTTGGCCTCGAGCTCGGCCAGCGTGCCGCCGAAATATCCCTGCGACGACAACGTGCCGGAGATCCCCTTGAACACGCCGAGATCGGCCTTGGCGAAATTGAAGACGCCTTCGAGCGGCGTGTCGCCCGGTTCGTCGCGATGCCAGGGGCCGAACTTGCCGTTGACGTCGATCTCGCCAGGGGGCACGGCGTTAGTGAGCGTCGCGTCGAACGGCCACGCGCGCAGCGCCCCAAGTTCACGCATGTGCAGGTTGTGGATCGCCCAGACCTTCGGCTCCTTGTCGCGCTCGAACGGCAGGATGATCAGGCGCGCGTCGTTCGTGTCCATCTTGTCGATGACGATGCCGCCGTCTTTCAAGGGGTCGCGGCGCTTCTCTTCAGCGGTCGGCTCCGGCTCGACGCCGCTCGTTCCTTCGACCTTCTGAGGTTTCGCTGCTGACTGTTCGTTTCTAACTCTCAACTTGTCGCGCGCCTGACTCGGGGCGATGTTGATGTCGAGGCCGTCGACGCGCAGGTGATCGATGTGCTTGCGGTAGAGCCCGACAATGCTCGCGTCGACGTGGAACGACCGGATCGAGATGAGCGGCGGGTAACCGGCCAGGCCGTGGCGGCTGACCCTCAGATCGGCCCCCTCGACCCTGAGACGGGGGAAGGCTCGAAAATGCAAATCGCCGAGCTCGACGTCGCTGTCCAGCTTGTCCGAGAGATACGTAACGATGCGGTGCCGCAGTATGTCGGAGGACAGCGGTACGACCGCCGTAAACATCACCGCAAACACGACGACGAGAGTGATGAGGCCGACTAACGCCCAGAACCATGGGCGTTTCACGATCCGTCGCCGGACGCTGGGCTCCACAGCGCTGCAGTCGAGCACGAGCCATGCCAACGCGAGCGTAGGTTACACTCCGACGGCAATGGCCTCTTTTCTCAGCCGACTGCCCCTGTTTGCCGGCCTCGCGGCGGCCGATTGCGCCCAGCTCGACGACCGCATGCCTCGTCGTGCATTCGCACCGGGCGCTCGAGCGCGCCTCACCCTCGCGATGACGAACCCGAACAACGTGGTCGCCTTCCACGATGTGCGGCGGCTTGTGAACGGTGTGCTGATCGAGCCGGTGGTCGTCACCGACGAACACTTCAAACGCTTCATGAACGTCGTCAGCATCGACGCGTGAGCAGGTAGACCCGCGCCGGGACGCAGGCGCACGCGATCCAGCCCCACGGCGACGCCAGAGCGAACAGCGCCACCGCGGTCCACAGCAGCGTCTCGAACCAGGCGTGTGCGGCCGGCAGATGCCGCCAGATTTCCGAGCGGCAGGGGAGCCCTTCGTGTTCGCGGTTCGAGATGAAACGCAGGCGCTGGCGATCGGCGGCCGTTTCCCCGGCGAAGGCGACCACCCACACCACCGCCGCTGCGATCTCGAGCGCCGACAGCGACGGCGCTGGGTTCCGCGATGCCCACAGCGCCGGAAGCGAGAACAGCACCGACGCTGTGAGAAGTTGGACGTACGAAGTGAGCCGGGGAAGTTCGGCGGTGGGGGCGTACGACGCCTGCACCGCGAGGCGCGCGCCCCACGAGCCGATCATCCACGCGATCGCCGAACGGCGCGTCCACGCGCCGTCGCCGACGGCAGCGTAGAGGACCGCGAGCGCGCCGACGCAGGCCGGCCAGAGCGCCGGCGGCAAACATGTCGATTTGAGCAGGCGCGCCACCGGCCGTAATCCTACGGGAACTACGCAACGGCAACGCGCCGGACGCCGCTACCGGCAGCCGGGATGTTTGCAGTCGCACATGAGCTCGGTCTGATCGCCGGCTTCCCTGCAGTGCTCGCTGCAATATTTACCGAAGGGGCCGCCGTCGCTGACCGTGCAGTTGCAGGCGGGATGCGCGCATTTCGTCGTGTTTGCCATTGTGCCCTCCACGATCGGCGCCGCAAGAGTCGAGCCAGCTTACGATCGACGGAGGAGGACGTAGACGGCACCACCGCCGCCGTCAGACCGCGGCGCGTCGGCATAGGCAAGAACAGCCGGATGCGATCGGAGGAATTCCCGAATCCGCCCCTTGAGCACCGCCACGCCACCCGGCGACCGCAGGCCGCGGCCGTGGACGATGCAGATGCAGCGGCGGTGCTTGTGCCGAGAGGTCGCGATGAACTGCTTGACCACGTCGCGCGCCGCATCGGCCGTGAGGCCGTGCAAATCGCAGCGCGCCGACACAGGATACTCGCCCCGTTTCAGTTTTCTGAGTTCCCGTCGGTCGACCCCAGGCGCGGCGAAGTCGGCGTCGACGTCGGAGCCCGCTTGCTGATCGCGCGCCGCCGGCGAGCGGTGAATCGGTGGCAGCGTGACAGGCGATCTCGCCTCCGCCCGCTCGGCGCCATCGCGCCCGATCGGCACGACGTCCTCCGCCGCCATCGCACGCGCGAATGCGGCCGCCTCGTCCTCTTCGTCCTCCAGGCGCTTCGTCACGATGGACTCACGTCATCGATCTTAAGTCGACGCCGACCACGTCGCACCCAGTTCCCGCGCGAAGCGGCGCGCCGTTCGTGGGCCGTTTCTCCTGGCGGATCGTTGACTTCGTCCGCTCGCCGCCGTCGCCAGCGGTGCACAGCCCGTTGTCACACGGCGCGGACATGCCTCGATCGATTGCGAATAAACCGGCGTGCCCGGGGCGGCATCGTCGTTGCACCGCCGCTCGCCATGCATCAGTCCGACGAGCCGCCGTCATCCGTCCACACACGCCGCGAATTCTGCGTGCGCACCTGTCAGGCCGTGTCGCTGCTGACGCTCGGCGCCGTGGTGCCCGCCTGCGGCGGCGGCTCGACCTCGCCCAGCAGTTCCGCTCCGGCGCTGCCGGCCGTCGCCGGGTCGCTCACCAGCCGCACGCTGACGATCAACATCGCCGCCGGGTCGCCGCTCGCCACCGTCGGCGGGGCCGCGATGGTCACCGTGTCGACCGGCACCTATCTGGTCGCTCGGACGTCGCAGGACGCCGTCACCGCCGTCACCGCGGTGTGTACGCACGAAGGCTGCGGCGTCACCGGCTTCGACGGCGCGCGCTACGTGTGCCCGTGCCACGGTTCGACATTCACCACGAACGGCGCGGTCGTCCAGGGCCCGGCCTCTTCGCCGCTGCGCCAGTTCCCGGCCACGTTCGATGCCACCACCAATGTCGTGACGATCAGCGTCTGAGGGGCACCGCGTGGTCTAATACGGCGCATGACCTGTTCGCTCCGCGCACGCGCCACGTGCGCGGCCGCGATCGTCGCGGCGCTCGCGCTTCGACTCGGTGCGGTGACGCGCCTGCCGTCGGCGGACGGCCAGTACTGGGACATCCAGGACACGTCGCCGTGGTCGCAGGACAGCGGCGGGATCGCGACCGGCGGCGGCGCGAATCCATTCAACGGGTTCGGGTACCTCAAGATCCGCGTTCGGACCGCGGGCACCGCGCTGTCGGCGCCGACTCAGTACATCACCGGCTTCGGCCTGGCGTATGACGGCGGCGAGCGGCTCGACTCGATCACCCCGGTGCTGCACGCCGACATCCTGATCGCGCGCGGGATGTTCGCGCCGAAGGACGCGGATTATCTCCGCTATGTCGACAGCTACACGAACACCGCGGCGCGGACGAAGATCGTCGAAGTCGCGTGGGGCGGTGCCGCCGGGGCGTTCGAGGACGGCGGCCGCGTGACCGTGGCGACGTCGTCGAATGGCAATCGGACGATCGAGGCGACCGACACGTTCGTCACGGTCATGCAGAATGCGACCGGCGCGGCGGATCCACTGCGCGGGCCGTCCGGGCACGGTCCGTCGGCGCACGTGCTCGGCTCGCACGCCGCGCCGCTGCGGACGACAGTGGGCGACATGTACCGCGACCCGTTTGCCAGCCGCTGGCCGGGTTACGATCCCGCGCACATCGGCTACGTGTTCACACTGACCCTCAAGCCCGGCCAGACGGCGGCGCTGATGACGTTCGTCGTCAAGGGGCTGAGCGAGGTCTATGATCCGCGCGGCGGATTTCCGATCGCGATCCGCGATGCCCTGGTCGCGCCGAAGTACGCGGCACCGTACCGCGGCGATGCGCCGAAGATTCCCGCGCCCGGCTCAGAGATCGCACGCGTCACCGCGATCGCCCGCCGCCTGGTCGCCGAACCCGACATTCGCGGCCTCACGCCGCTCCAGCGCGCGCAGGTTCTCAACTGGCGCATTTCACCGTTGCCGGCGCCGGCCCCCTTCACCGTCGTGGAACAGACCGTGCCGCAGCTCCAGGAGGCACTTGCGCAGGGCCGGACGACCGGCGAGGACGTGGTCCGCGAATACCTGGCACGCCTGGCCCGGCTGGATCGGCACGGACCGACGCTGCGCTCGATGCTCGCGCTGAACCCTGCGGCAGTCGCGGAGGCGCGCGCGCTCGACCTCGAGCGCGCCACCACCGGATCGCGCGGGCCGATGCACGGCATCCCGGTCGTCTTCAAAGACAACATCGACGTCCTCGGCTTACCGACGACCGGCGGATCGCGCGCGCTCGTCGATCATCGGCCGCGCCTCGATTCGCGGGTCGCCGCCGGCATGCGTCGGGCCGGCGCGGTGATCCTTGGCAAGGCGAACCTGGACGAGTTTCCGTTCGGCGACTTCGGCATCAGCACGGTCGGCGGCACGATCGGCAATGCCTTCGATCCGACGCTCAGCACCTCGGGATCGAGCGGCGGCACCGCGACCGCGGTCGCAACGAGCCTCGCGACCCTCGGCTTCGGGACCGACACCTGCAATTCGCTGTCGAACCCCGCGTCGTTCGCGTCGCTCGCGACCATCCGCACGACGCGCGGGTTGACCAGTCGCGCCGGTGTCATGCCGCTCAATACCTTTCAGGATGCGGTGGGGCCGATCGCCAAGTCGATCAAGGAACTCGCGCTGGTCCTCGACCAGGTCGCCGGGACCGACGCGGAAGACGACGCGACGAAGGAGGCTGCGCGGCACGTCGACGGATCGTTCACCACCGCGCTCGACATCAACGCGCTCAAAGGGGCGCGCATCGGCGTCGTTCGCCAGCTCGCGGTCGGTGTCACCGGCGAGCGCGAAGCGGCCGCGACGCTCGAGACAGTGGTGAAGGAACTGCGCGCCGCCGGTGCCACCGTGGTCGACGTCGCGATCGCGGATCTCGACGCGGGCTACGTGCAGGCGCGAGGCAGCGCACCAGGTTCGCTGAAGGCGGGATGGACCTCGTACCTGACGCGCGGGGCCGCGGCGGGGGAGCCGGTGCTCAGTATCGAGGGGCTGCTGGCGTCGGGGAAACTGGCTCCGGTCAGCGCGCGCCGGCTGCGCGACGCGCTGCAGCCGATCGCGACCGGAGACGCGCTGCGCACGGCGACGGCCGCCTTCTATGCGACGCGCGACCGGTTCCGTGCCCTGTTCGTCGACGCGATGGAGCAGCAGCAGCTCGACGCCCTGCTGTATCCCGCCAACCTCGCACGGCCGAACACGCACGAAGGCGGACTCGAACGCTACGGCGAAGAACCGGGCACGTGCCAGGAAAGCGCGATGACCGGCCTGCCGCAGGTCACCGTCCCCGCCGGGTTCTTCGGCAACCGCTATCCCTTCGGCGTGTCGTTCCTCGGCCGGCTGTGGGCCGACCGCCGCGTGCTCGCGCTCGCCTACGCCTACGAACAGGCGACGCACCATCGCCGGCCGCCGCCGAACTCGGGCGTTTCTCACCGGAGCCGCGCCGGCCTTGACGCCGCCCCGCACGAGGGACGCGAAGGTCGGCCCTGACACACGCGCTCGAACCGGCCGCTAGTGCGTCATGCCATAAAACAGGTAATTCACACCCAGCTTGTACGCTTCGTTCGTTTCGTCGACCGGACGGAGGCCCCGGCCGGACCACTCCCAGAACTGCGAAATGTCGGTGTTGTAGTTGACGATCATCAGCAGCCGCTTGGAGGGGTCGTTGTCTTCGTAGACGCCTTTGAAGACCGGCTTGCCGCTGTTGTAGGCCTGGGGAAAGTTCTCGACCGTGTCGATCTCGAAGAACGCATGAAAGATCGGATGCGACATGTCCATGTCGAAAAACCTGACGCCGGGCAGGACGCGGTTCATGTTGCGCTCGAACGGATCCCAGCCGCCGGTCGAGACGCCGCGCCAGCCGAGCACCTTGAAGTCGTCCACGATGACGAATCCTCCCTTCTGCAGGTAGGCGCGCAGCGCGCCGGCGCCGGCGTCTGACAGCGTCCACCAGCCGACTTCGATCAAGTAGGCCAGCGGGTACTTGAACAGCTCCGGATCCTCGAGCGTGAGCACGTTGACGTTGTCGGTGCGCGCGTTGAAGAAGCTGAGGTCGTTCATGATCCGCATCAGGTTCTCTTCGGCGAGCGGATAGCCGTGCACCCACGACGGCCGGCCGCCGGCCCAGAAGCCGCCGGGCGCGGTGTCGTACTGCACCCGGAGGAAGGTGAACTGGCCGTCGTAGGGCGAGTTGTGGATCGGCGGCACACGGCCGTATCCGCCGAACCCTCCCTCGTCGAACCGCCGCTGCGCGACCGCCGCGGCCGCGGCGCACAGCACGAGGACTCCCGCGATCAGGGTTCGGCGCGGCACCAGATGATTTTACCCGCCGGCGCGGCGCAATTTCTCGATCTTGAAATCGCGCTCGGAGGTGAAATGATCGCGCTCGCGTCGGTACTGTTGAGCCAGGGTGTCCCGCTCGCCTGGATCGAATGTCCCCGCCATCTTCGACTGATGCAGCACTTCGAGCTCGGCGATCTTCGCCTCGTAGAAGTTGCGGACCTCGGCGATCGCCGCTTTCTGCGCGTCCGTCACCGGCACCGATGCCACACCGGCGTCGGCGTCCTTCTTCGCCAGCCGCTCCATCGCGAGTTCGAGAGAAGACTTCAGGGGCTTTTCGTCGGTCATTGTAATTGTCCGTTCCGCACCCAGGTGGTGCCGCCGACCGTGACCGTCAGATCGGTGAAAAAATTCCAGCGCACGTACGCCGGCTGGCCGGCGGGCGCGGCGACCGCGCCGCCAAGCTCCGTATTGTCGCCGAGCGACAGCCGCACCACGCCCGCGCCGTAACCATAGTACGGAATCCATGGTCCGCGTTCCGGCACCGCGAGCAGCGGGTTGAACCCGAGGCCGATCTCGCGAAAGGCCCGCCCGGCCTCTCCCGCGTTTCGCATTTCGTCCTCCACCGCGCCTTTGCCGCGCGCCGCGGTGATCTCGACGACGCGCCCCTTGGAAAAGCGCAGCGTCAAGCCGTCGACCGGCCGGCCGTCCCACTGCGACGAAGGAAACGCGACCACGCCTTCGACCGTGTCTTCGAGCGGCGCGACGCGGACGACGCCGGCCGGCAGCTCGATTTCATGATCGATCAGGACCGTGCCGTGCGCGGTGCGCGCCGCCGACGCATCGCCGTCCTGGAGATTCGCCGGCCGATTGCCCGCGCGGAACCGCAGGTCGGTGCCGCCCGGCGAGGTGATATGGACGTCGCCGTTCTTCAAGGCCTCGGCGAAGGCGCGCTCGCGGACCGCGAGCGCCTGGTAATCGGTGTGCAACAGCGCCCGCTGATAATGCGCGTCCATGTCGGCCCTGGAGGGCAGCGGCTGGCCGGCGATCGGATACGCGCTGCCGTTCTCAATCCAATGGAAGTGGATCGTCCGCCGGCCGCGATGTTCGGTGAGGTCGTCCTTCAGCCAGTCCTGCATCGCCAGGTAGGCGGGGTGCGAGGTGTTCGCCCCCGGCATCATGATCGCGGCGTCGACGTCGCGGAACATCGCCTTGTAATGCGCCCGCGCCTCGCGCGCGCCGTTGCGCAGCACGGCGGGGTCGAACGCTTCCGGCACCGGCTCGCGCAGCACCTCGACCACCCCGAGATCTATGCCGCCGGCACGCATCACTTCGTAACGGATGTAGGGCAGCAGGTCGTCGAACACGCCGGGATGCGCGATCGACAGCACGCGCTCGCCCGGCTGCAACGCGAGCTGCTGGACGAGCCGCTGCGCCATCGCGGCATAGTCGAACGTCAGCCGCGGCTGCGCCGCGAGCCCAGCGCCGAACATGATCGTGGCGGCCACAACTGATATCCGTCGCATGCACAGCTCCTCAGCTGATGCGATGGTAGCTGAAATGAGGTACGTTGGGGGGATGCCTCTGGTGACATTGGACCGCGTGTCGATCGCATACGGTCATCTTCCGCTGCTCGACGAGGTTGCGATGCAGATTGACGCGCGCGAACGCGTGTCGGTGATCGGCCGCAACGGGACCGGCAAGTCCACGCTGTTGAAAATCGTCAGCGGCGAAATTCCGGCGGACAACGGCGCGGTGTGGCGGCAGCCGTCCCTGCGCATCGCGCGGCTCGAGCAGGATGTCCCGCTCGCCGCGCACCGTTCCGTGTTCGACGTCGTCGCCGAGGGGCACACGCATCACCTCGAGGAAGACGAAGCGTGGCTCCGCGAGCACCACGTCGAGCTCATCCTGTCGCGGCTCGAGCTGCCGGCCGACGCCATCGTCGACACCCTGTCCGGCGGCTGGCGCCGCCGCGTGCTGCTGGCGCGGGCGCTCGTCGGCCAGCCCGATCTGCTGCTGCTCGACGAGCCGACCAACCACCTGGACATCGAAGCGATCCAGTGGCTCGAGAGCTTTCTCGCCGAGTACGAAGGCGCGGTGATGTTCGTCACCCACGACCGCGCGTTTCTGCAGCGACTGGCGACGCGGATCATCGAGCTCGATCGCGGCAAGCTGACGTCGTGGCCGGGCAATTACGGGACCTACCTGCGGCGGAAGGAAGAGGCGCTCGCCAACGAGCAGGTGCTGGCCGACAAGTTCGACAAGAAGCTGGCCGAAGAGGAAGTGTGGGTCCGCCAGGGGATCAAGGCGCGCCGCACCAGGAACGAAGGACGGGTCAAGGCGCTCGAGGCGATGCGCGCCGAGCGTGCGGCGCGGCGCGAGCAGATGGGCAACGTGCGCCTGCAGGTGGAGCAGGCGGAGCAGTCCGGCAAGCTGGTGTTCGAGGCCAAGGCGATCTCCAAGGGGTTCGCCGGCACGCCGATCATCCGCGAGTTCTCGACCCGCGTGATCCGCGGCGATCGCATCGGCCTCATCGGCCCGAACGGCGCCGGCAAGACGACGCTGCTGCGGATGCTGCTCGGCGAACTGCAGCCGGACGCCGGCGAGATCCGGCTCGGCGCCAACGTCCAGATTGCGTATTACGACCAGCAGCGCGAGCAGCTCGATCCCGAGCGGACCGTGTTCGACACCGTCGGCGAGGGCAACGACACCGTGACTTCGAACGGCCGCACCCGTCACGTCCATGCCTACCTGCGCGACTTCCTGTTCTCGGACGAGCGGGCGCGCTCGCCGGTCAAGGCGCTGTCGGGCGGCGAGCGCAACCGCCTGCTGCTCGCCCGCCTGTTCACGCGGCCGGCGAACGTGCTCGTGCTCGACGAGCCGACCAACGATCTCGATCTGGAGACCCTCGAACTGCTCGAGGAGCAGCTCGTCGAGTGGCCGGGCACGCTGCTGCTCGTCAGCCACGATCGCGCCTTCCTCGACAACGTCGTCACCAGCACCTTCGTGTTCGAGGGGGACGGCCGCGTCCAGGAATACGTCGGCGGCTACGAGGACTGGGTCCGCCAGCGGCTCGCCGAGAAGAGCGCGGCGTCGAAAAAGAACCGCGCCGCCGCCGAGTCTGGGGCGGACAAGCCGAAGACGACGAAGATTGTCGCGAAGCCGAAGAAGCTGTCGTTCAAGGAGCAGCGCGAGCTGGAGGAGCTGCCGGCGGCGATCGACGCGCTCGAGTCCGAGCAGCGCGCGCTCGCGGCACGGGTGGCCAGTCCTGGGTTTTACAAGGAAGCGGCCGACGTGATCAAGCAGTCGCTGGCGCGGGTCGACGAGCTGCAGAGGGAGCTCGCCGTCGTCTATGCGCGCTGGGGCGAGCTGGATGGCAGGAAGAGCTGAACGCGGAAACTGGAAACGGAAGACACAGAATTCGGAACTGAAAGCTAGTGGACGGCGCCGCTGTGCTGATCGGCGCACGCCTGGCACACACCTTCGTCGTGCAGCCATTCGGGCGCGGTGCTGCGGCCGCAATAGTGGCAGACGCGGAAGCGTGACAGGCGCGCTTCACGCGCCCCCTTGATCAGGGTCTGCAGCGCGTTGAACAGCGCCGTCTCCGGCAGGCGTCGCCACTTGAGGATGCCGACCCGCCGCGGCTTCGCCGAGAAGGTGAACGGCGTTTCCCAGACCCCGGCGAACTCCGAGACGATCACGCTGCTGCGGGTCAGGGACACGACGACGTCGGCCGGCTCGCCGCCGACGAACTGCACCGTGCCGTCGGCCGCCTCCTGGCGATCGACCGGCGACGACAGGTTAGTGTCGAGAAACGCAATCAGTTGCTCGTAGCGTTCCGGTGCATCCATACGGCGCGGGGACCTGGGATCATTGGCATGCCGGGTGGCGGCATTCGCAGCGCAGCTCCGTGGTCTGCCCTTTCTCTTTGCAGTGCTCGCTGCAGTATTTCCCGTGGGGGCCGCCTTTCTCAACCTGGCACTCACAGGCGGGGTGGGCGCACTTGGCGGTGATAGCCATCGCGAACCTCCTCGGGACATTTTACGCCTCGTGAGCCGATTGCCCGGACGAATTCGCAGCTGCGGGTGGAGGCCCCCGTGGCGGACGTCCGGCAACCCCCCAGCGCCGCGCGACACCAGATCGAGGACCTCCAGTCGCACTGTCCCTGGCCTCAGACTGTCGCCGGCGTGGCCGCCGTGCGGGCCGAGACGCCGATCGGCGTGCCGTGCGATCGCACGAAGTCGTGATAGGCGGTGACGAGCCGCGCCGTGACGGGGCCGATGGTGCCCGCGCCGATCGTCCGATCGTCGACCGACACCACCGGCACGACCTCCGCCCCTGTGCCGCAGATGAATGCTTCCTTCGACGTCCACACGTCGAACAAGGTGAACGGCCGCTCCTCGGTCGTGATGCCCAGCGTGGCCGCCAGTTCGAGCAGGGTGTCCCGCGTGACCCCTTTGAGATTGGTCGCGGTCGGCGGCGTCAGTAACGCGTGCGCGCTGACGATGAAGAAGTTGTCGACGGTGGCTTCGGCAACATAGCCCTGGGCGTCGAGCATCAGCGCTTCGTCCGCGCCGCGGTCGTTGGCCTCGAGCCGCGCGAGGATGTTGTTCAGGTAGTTCAGCGACTTGATCGACGGGCTGGTCGCGTCCGGCGCGTTGCGCCGGAAGGTGGACGTCACCACGCGGATGCCGCTCGCGGCCGCGGCGTACATCGTCAACTGACGCGCAATCACGATCAGCTCGGCGCGGGGGCACTTGCGTGGATCGATCCCGAGATCGCCGGGACCGCGGGTCACAACCAGTCGGATGTAGCCGTCGTGGATGGCGTTGCGCCGGCAGGTCTCGACCACCAGCTCGCAGACCTCCGCGTGCGTGTTCGGAATCTGCAGCCGAATCGCCTTGGCGGAGTCGAACAGGCGGTCGATGTGGCGTTCGAGCTTGAAGACGCGGCCGTTGTAGGCGCGGATACCCTCGAACACGCCGTCGCCGTAGAGCAGGCCATGGTCGAACACGCTGACCGATGCGTCGGCGGCCGTGCGCCACGCGCCGCTGACATAGACCAGGCCGTCGCTCGGGCGCGGCACCATGGCGGTTGCGGGATTGATTGGACTGATTTGGGATGACATAGTGACGCCATGATGCCCAAGGCTGCCCCTCGTCAAGCAGACCAATCGGTGAATGGCTTGTTTCGGCTCCTCGGCACCGAGCCGAAATCGCTATCGCGCGCGCGCCCGATCTACCGCCGCATTGTCGCGCTGCTCGGAGATGGGATCACGCGCGGCGCCGTTCCGGCCGGCCATCAGCTCCCGCCGGAGCGCGATCTGGCGGCGGCGCTGGCGATCAGCCGCGCCACGGTGGTCAGCGCGTATCGCGAGCTCGAGGCGCGCGGGCTGGTCCGCGGCTACGTCGGCCGCGGCACGTTCGTGTCGGCGACCCCCGACACCGCCAGCGCGCCGTTCGCGTGGCGCGGCAAGATCGCCGCCTCCGCACTGCAGGCGAACGAGACCACGGTGCGCGATCTGGTGCGCGCGGCATCGGATCCGCGGCTGATCTCGGTCGCGGCCGGCGTGCCGGCGCTCGAGTGTTTCCCGACCGACGCCTTTCAGCGCGCGATGACCCGGGTGCTGGCGACCCAGGCCGACGCGGCGTGGCGGCACGGCCCGACCGAAGGACTGCAGCCGTTTCGCGTCGCGCTCGCCGACCGGTTCGGCGGCGAGCCGGAGCACATTCTGGTGCTCGCCGGCGCGCAGCAGGGGCTCGATCTCCTGGCGCGCTGCCTGATTGATCCCGGCGATGCGGTCATCATCGATCGGCCGGGCTATCTCGGCGCGATTCAGACGTTCCGCAACGCCGGCGCGCGACTGGTCGGCTGGGACATCGTGGGCGCGGACACCGACGAGCTCGAGGAGCTGCTGCTGCGCTACCGGCCGAAGCTGATTTACACCAACCCGACGCACCAGAATCCGACCGGGGTCACGATGCCGATCCGGACGCGGCGGGAGCTGCTGGAACTGGCCGCGCGCTATCGCGTGCCGATCGTCGAAGACGACACCTATCGCGATCTCGCGCTCACCGGCGCTCCGCCGCCGCCGTCGCTCTTTGCGCTCGACGAGGCCCACACCGTGGTCATCCGCATCAACAGCTTCTCGAAGATGCTGGCGCCGGGGCTGCGTCTCGGCTGGATCAGCGCGGTGCGGCCGATCGTGGAACAGCTCGCGCTGATCAAGCAGCAGGTCGATCCGCACACGCAGAACCTGTCGCAGATGGTGATCGCGGAGCTGATCGCGCAGGGGGTGCTCGACAAGCACCTCGCCACGCTCAAGTCGGAGCACCGCCGCCGGCGCGACGCGATGGTGCAGGCGCTGCGGCAGCGCGTCCCGGCGGCGCAACTGCGGTTCGGGGTGCCGGACGGCGGCATGTACTTGTGGTGCGAACTGCCGGCGGGTATCCGCGCCCGCGCCGTCCAGGATTGCGCGGTGCGCGAGTCGCTGATGGTGTTGACCGGCGACCCGTTCTATGTCGACCAGGGTGGCGATCATCAGCTCCGCATCTGCTACACCTCGCAGCCGGCGGCCCGCGCATCCCAGATCGCCGAGACCCTGGCGCGCAGCCTGAGCGCCGCGGCGTGCCAAGGGGGCGCGCCGCCGGTGCGCGTGCGGATGGTGTGAGAAGCCGCTAGAATTCCGCCATGCGCGTGGTCAACCGTACCGCGGTCACCATTACCGGCGCCCAGCCGTTCATCGACTGGATGCGCGACACCGACGCCGACTTCAACCGCGGCGCGATCACCGTGCCGCGCGCCAAAGCCTACGGCTCGGCGTTTCTGCTCCCCGAGTTCGACCTCGAAGAGGACCTGCAGGAGTGGGTCGAAGACAACGTCGCCTGGCTCTTCGACTTTCAACTCTCGGCCTGGAGCGAGAACGAGGAGACCTGGCCCCGCAACCGGGACCTCAAGACCTTTCGCGAATGGTTTCGGATCGACATTCACAGCGTCGTCGTCGACGTCGCCGACGATGACATCGAAGGAGAGGAACTCTGATGCTGCTGCACCTCGTGAGCTTCAAGTACAAGGCCGGCGTCGCCGCCGCGGTGCGCACGCAGCATCGCGAGCGTCTCGCGGCGCTGCACGGGTTAGACGGCGTCGTCGACTTGAAGGTTGGCGAGGACGTCGTGCGCTCGCCGCGATCGTACGACACCGGGTTGTCCGTGACGTTCGCGGATCGCGCGGCGCTCGACGCGTACCAGCAACACGAGCAGCACGTCCCGGTTGCGCAATTCGGCGTGAGCGTCTGCGAACACATCGTAGCGGTCGATTTCGAGATTTAGCGGCGTCCGATCGTGGCGATATCGGACATCAAACTTTTGACGACTGCATCCGTCTACTGCAGACATGATGCTGATCGCCACGACCGTCGCGGTTGCGCTCGTCGCATCGACCCTCCTCGCTGCCGCGCCGGCGGCAACCACCGCCGCGATCCCGCCGATGATCGTCTACGTCGCCACCGCCGCCGAGCTGTCGCCTCGGCTGGTGGCGCGCCTCTGTGCCGAGACCGATGCGATCTGGCGCCCCGCGGGCGTGACGTTCGCCTGGCGGCGGACACCGCGTGCGAGCGCCGGCGCGCTGGATGCCGCGCCGTCGGGGCCGTTCGTCCCCGACACGCTGCGGTTGACGATCGGCCCGGACCGGGGCGGCGGGCGTGACGGCCGGCTGCCGCTCGGGTGGATCGTGTTCGACGACGCCGCGGCGCCGCAGCAGGACATCTATCTGTCGCACGCCAATGCGGTGACGATGCTGGAGAACGCACGGGGGGTCGTCGGGATCGCCGATCAGATGCCACCGGCGCAGCGCGAGACGCTGCTGGCGCGCGCGATGGGGCGGGCGCTCGCACACGAGCTCGGGCACTACCTGCTGGCGTCGAAGGTGCACACCCCGCACGGCCTGATGAAGGCGACGCTCACTGCGGTGGAGCTCTTCGCGCCTGACGCGAGCGACTTCCGCCTCGAGCCCGCACAACGGCACGCCCTCGCCGCCCGCCGCCCCGCCGACCCGCTGGTCGCCAGCCGCTGACGTGTGGTCGTTAGTCGTCGGACGCCGGTCGTTAGTCTTCGCACGCTGGTCGCTGGTCGTTTGCTGTTCGCGGCTCGCCGTTGTCGCGCGAGTCGTCACATTCGACGATCCTCAAATCCTGAAGTCCTCACGTCCGAAGATCCTCAGATCCTCACATCCTAAGTTCCTCAAATCCTAAGATCCTCGGATCCTCAAATCTGTTACGATCCGCCGTCCGGCTTTCATCCAGAGGTTCTATGTTGAAGCGATATGTCGCGCTCGTCGGGCTGGCCGTCAGCCTGACCGTGGCGGCGCCGCAGGCGCAGAAGGCGCCGGCGTCGAAAGTCACGGCGCCGAAAGATCAGTTCGGGTTCGCGATCGGCGACGACTATCGCCTGGTCAACTACACGCAGTACACCGACTACCTCAAGAAGATGCAGGCGCAGTCGGAGCGCATGACCGTCGTCGACATCGGCAAGACGGAAGAGGGGCGCACCGAAGTCACTGCGATCATCACGTCGCCGGAAAACCAGCGGCGGCTGCCGCTGATCAAGGCGGCGAACCGGCGGCTGGCGCTGGCCGAGAACCTGACCGACGAGCAGGCGCGCGCGCTGGCGCGCGACAGCAAGATCGTGATCTGGATCGACGGCGGCCTGCACGCCACCGAAGTGCTCGGCGCGCAGCAGCTGATCGAGACGATCTACCGGCTCAACACCCGCTCCGATCCGGAGACCCTGCGGATCCTCAACGACGTCGTCATTCTCTGTACGCTGGTGAACCCGGACGGCATGGAGCTGGTGTCGAACTGGTACATGCGCGAGGGGGACGAGAAGAAGCGCTCCACCGGCGGCATCCCGCGACTCTACCAGAAGTACATCGGCCACGACGACAACCGCGACTTCTACATGATGAACATGTCGGAGAGCGTCAACGCGAACCGGATGATGTATCGCGAGTGGTTCCCGGCGATCATGTACAACCACCACCAGACCGGCCCGGCGGGCGCCGTGCTGTTCGCGCCGCCGTTCCGCGATCCATTCAACTACAACTTCGATCCGCTGATTCCGCTCGGCATCGACACGGTCGGCGCCGCGATTCACACCCGTCTGGCGGCGGAGGGGAAGCCCGGCGCCGTGATGCGGACGGGTGCGCCGTACTCGACCTGGTTCAACGGCGGCATCCGGACGACGTCGTATTTCCACAACCAGATCGGCATCCTCACCGAGACCATCGGCAACCCGACGCCGGTCGAGATCCCGTTCGTGCTCGAGATGCAGCTGCCGCGGGCCGACGTGCCGAACCCGATCGCGCCCGGCATCTTCCCGTTCCGCACCGCGATCGAGTACTCGATCACCATGAACTACGCCATTCTCGACCTGGCGTCGAAACGGCACGAGGACTTCCTCTTCAACATGTACAAGATGGCGAAGAACGCCATCGAGAAGGGCACTCGGGACAGCTGGACGGTTCACCCCAAGCGGATCGAGGCGGCGCGGGAAGCGATTGAGGCGGCCCAGGCCGGCGCCTCGCGCGGCGCCGAGAACATCG
>JAOBWF010000229.1 GCA_025463215.1 Acidobacteriota bacterium
TCAGGAGACACAGGAGGCAGCACGCCACGAGAGTTCGCATCTATTCAGTGTGACACAACCACTTTTGTTCAGCGTGCCTTGCGCGCTCTGCGTTCCTGGACAAGCCGCAGAATGGCTTCCGCCGCGCGGCGGCTGGCGCCGGGGCCGCCGAGGCGCCGGCGGACGGTCGCGAGGCCGGCGCGGATGCGGCCGGCACGATCCGCATCGGTGAGCATCGAAATCGCTTCGCGCGCGACCGCTTGCGGCGTGAAGGCGTCCTGCACCAGCTCCGGGACGATCTTTTCACCCGCGATCAGGTTCACCATGCCGATCGTGTCGAGGCGCACCACGCGCTTGGCAAGACGATACGACATCGGCGCCATCCGGTAGACGATGACCATGGGCGTATCGTGCAGTGCGGCCTGCACGGTCGCCGTGCCCGATGCGGTCAGGGCGACGTCGGCCGACGCCAGCACGGTGTCGGTGTCCCCCTCGACCAGCGTGAAGGGAATGTCCCCGTCACCGCGCACCGGCTCGAACAGCGCCTGGTCCAGGTGCGGCGCGCGCGCGACCACGAACTGCGCGCCGGGCACCGCGGCTCGGATCAGCCGAGCGGCGGCGGCAAGATCCGGCAGGATCCGCGACAGTTCGTTGGGCCGGCTGCCGGGAAGAATGGCGATCGTCGGCGCGGTCGGCGTCAGGCCGAGGCCGGCGAGAAACCGATCGCGGGCCGCCGCCGGCTTGGCGAGATCGATCAGCGGATGGCCGACGAACTCGACCGGCACGCCGCCCTGCTCGTAGATCGACGCTTCGAACGGAAAGATCACGAGCACGCGATCGGCGATCGCGCGCATCGTCGCCAGCCGGCCGGGACGCGACGCCCAGATCTGCGGGCTGATGTAATAAATCACCGGCACGCCGAGCCGTTTGATCGCGGGCGCCTGACGGAAGTTGAACCCCGAGAAGTCTATCAGCACGAGCGCGTCGGGCGGTTCGGCCTGCGCTGCCGCGACCAGCCGCCGCCGCGCCGCGAGCAGGCGCGGCAGCTTCGGAATCCATTCGGTCAGCCCGGTGACCGAGATCTCGCGGTAGTCGTCAATCAGCCGCCCGCCGGCGGCGGCGAACTGCGGGCCGCCGAGTCCGGCGACGCGGACCGTCGGATCGAGCGCGAGCAGCTCGCGCGTCAGCGCCCCGGCATAGAGATCGCCGGACGCTTCGCCGCAGGACAGCAGCAGACGCGGGCTCAAGAGGCGGGGCGTTTGAACAGCGCGGGATCGAGGGGCGTGTTGATCGTGACCGCGGTGACGCGGCGTTCGACCGATACCGCGCCGACCTTCTGGGTCGCGCGGAACGCGAACTGGATGCCGTCGACGGCGCGGTAGTCGAAGAACGCCTCTTCGATGATCGGCCGCCCTGGCGCGTCCGCGGCGTAGACGCGCTTGCGGATCTGATTCGATTGCGGATCCACGTACAACACGATCGGGTTGAGATCGGTGGACGACAGCTCGAGCGCGTGGCTGACCTGGCCGTCCGCCTCTTTCACGTCGGGCAGCAGCCGCACCGTCACCGTTCCATCCTTGGCTGCGAGCAGCAGCGCGACGACGTCGCGGCGCAGACCGGCGGCCATCTCGCGGACGAACGCGTCGGGTGCGTCATGAATGCCGCGGCTGTCTTTCATCCACACGCGCGTGCCGTCGAAGGCCTGCACCTGTCCCTGGGTCTCGACCCGCAGGTGATTGGGATACTCGATGTAATTGGTGGTCGCGACGCTCGACTCCCCCTCGGGGCGCTGGCTGACCTGGGTCTGCTTCGCGACAATCGACTTGAGCGCACGCAGCGTGGCGAGGCCACCTTTCGTGGCGATCACCTTGTCGAGCAGCGCGATCGCCTTCGCGGTTTCCTCCGGAGGCGCGCTGTCCGACGGCCGGCTTGCGAGCGGCGCCTGCTGATACTGCGAGGCAGCGCCTGAGCCCCGCGGGACAGACCCGTGCGCCAGACCCTGCCGCCCTGCGTGCCCCGACCGTTCCGCCTCTCCCGCCGATCCTGCCAGTCTCCGCGGTCCTGCCCATCCTGCCCCGTCGACGGCCGCATCCGCCTTCACCGTCGAGCGCTTGAAGCTGGCGGAGGTGAGATCGAGATCGTCGAGCTCGACCGTCTCGAACGTCGGGAACCCGACCCCGCGCAATTGCGACGCGAACGCGGCGGAGTTGCCGACGAGCACGACCGACAACCGATCCGGCCGCAACAGCGCTTTGGCCACACGCTGGATGTCGTCGGGCGTCACGGCGTTGACGCGCTCGCGGAAGTTCTGCAGCTCGGCGAGCGGCAGACCGTAGAATAGCGCGTTGACGACCTGCATGGCAATCGATTCAGGGGTCTCGATCGTCAGCGGAAAACTGCCGGTCAGGTACGCTTTGGCACCGTCGAGCTCGCGCTCGCCGACGCGCTCGCGCTGCATCCGCCAGAACTCGTCGACGATCAGCCGCAGCACTTCGCCGGTCGCCTCGGACCGCGTGTTGGTCTCGGCTTCGAAGTCGCCGCTCTCCTTCAGCGTGTCCATGTTCGCCTGGGCGCCGTACGTCAGGCCGCGCTCGGTCCGCAGCACCTGGTGCAGCCGGTTGCTGCCCTCGCCGCCGAGAATCCGGATCGCGAGGTTGACCGCCATGTAGTCCGGGTGCGTCCGCGGAATGCCGATGTGCCCGACGCGCACTTCGGTCTGGACCGCATCCGGCTTGTTGACGACGATGACCCGGCGCGTCGGATCCGGCGGACCGACGAAGGTCTGCGCCGGCAGATCGCGCTTCTGCCAGTCGTTGAACACTTTCTTCGCCGCCGTGAACGCCTCCGCGGCGGTGACGTCGCCGACGATCGCGAGGATCGCGTTGTTCGGCACGAAAAACCGCGAGTGGAACGCGAGCAGATCCTCGCGCGTCAACGCCCCGATCGTCTGCGGCGTGCCGCTCTCCGGCATCCCGTACGGATGGAAGCCGTAGACCAGCCGATCGAACACGGAGTTGGCGATGTAGCCGGGATCTTCGGCGCTGACCTTCTGGCCCGACAGCATCTGCTGGCGCTGCCGCTCGATCTCGGCCGGCGCGAACGCCGGCTGCCGCGCCATGTCGGACAGCATCTTCAGGCCGGCGTCGAAGCTGTCTTTCATCACGACCATGTTGACGAAGGTCAAATCGGTGCCGGCGCCGGCGCCCATCGCGCCGCCGATGAAGTCGACCGCGTCGTTCATCTCCTGCGCCGACATCGCCTTGGTGCCCTGGTCGAGGAGCGACGACGCGAGATGCGCGAGCCCGAGTTTCTCCCGCGGGTCGGACGATGTTCCCGCCCGCACCAACAGCCGCATCGTCACTGCCGGCTGCTCGTGGTGCATCACGACGACGACCTGGAGGCCGTTGGGCAGCGTCTGGATCTCGTAGGGGGGAAACTTGATGTCGCGCGCCGGCCCGGGCTGCGGCGGCCGCTCTGTCGGCCAGTTGGCGGATTGCGCGGCGGCGGTTCCGACACAGAGTGAGAGGGAGGACACAGAGATCAACAAGCCACAGAGCCACAGAGACACAGAGACTTTCTTGTACGTGGTCGTGCTGTAGCCTTCGAATGCGCTCTGTGTCTCGGTGTCTCTGTGGCGAAGCCGTCTGCGTGTGCTCAGACCCGCGCGGACGTGCACCGGTGGTGTCGTCACTGCGCACCTGCCTTCCCCGACGGCATCAACGTCAACACCAGCCGGTTCTCGGCGCGAAAGTAGGTCTTCGCGACCCGCTGCACTTCGGCGGCCGTCATGTTCTGGAAGATGTCGAACTCCGCGTCCGCCGTCTTGACGTCGCTGTGAATGACCACCGCGTGCGAGAGCTGCCCCGCCTTCTGCTGGTCCGACTCGCGCCCCATGATGTAGTCGCGGGCGAACTGGTTCTTCGCGCGCTGCAGCTCGTGCGCGGTGATCGGCTCGGCCTTGAGGCGCTCGACTTCGGCGATCAGCGCATCGATGACTTCCGCCGGCGTGTGGCCGGGCTGCACGATCGCGACCGCGTAGAACAGGTTGGGATCCTCGATCAGGTTGGCGCTGCCGAACGCGGCGACCGCCATCTGCTGCTCGTAGACCAGCTTCTTATAGATGCGGGAGGTCTGGCCGTCGGACAGCACCTTGGCCGCGATGTGCAGCGGGTACGAATCGGGGTTGCCGTCCTTCGTCACGTGGTAGGCGACGACCACCGCCGGCAGCGGCCACGGCTCCTGGAGCGTGACGCGCTTTTCCTTCGTCTGCGGCGGCTCCTGTGGAATGTCGCGCGGCACCACGCGATCCGACTTCGGCACGCGGCCGAGGTAATTGTTCACGAGGGTCAAGGCCTGCGCGGTCTCGAAATCGCCGACGATCACCAGCGTCGCGTTCGCCGGTACGTAGAAGGTCTTGTAGAAGTCGCGGACGTCCTCGACCGACGCCGCTTCGAGGTCCGCCATGCTGCCGATCGTCGCGTGCTTGTAGGGGTGCACCGTGAACGCCTGGTCGTAGATGATCTCGTTCAGCCGTCCGTACGGCTGATTGTCGACGCGCATCCGCCGCTCTTCCTTGACGACGTCGCGCTCGTTGGCGAAGGTATCCTTGTCGATCCGCAGCGTCGCCATCCGATCGCCTTCGAGCCACAGCGACAGCGGCAGGTACTGCGCCGGCACCGTCTCCCAGAACACCGTCTCATCGTCTGTGGTGTAGGCGTTGCTCTGGCCGCCGACCGACGCCAGCATCGACGTGTGCGCCTCCGGCTGGACGTTCTTGGAGCCCTTGAACATCAGGTGCTCGAACAGATGCGCGAAGCCGGTGCGCCCGGGGCGCTCGTTCTTCGATCCGACGTGATACACCAGCTGGACGTGGACGATCGGCGTCGAGTGATCCTCGGATAACACCACCGTGAGCCCGTTCGGAAGCGTGGTGATTTCGTACTGCAGCTTCGGCGGACGGGATGCCGCGAGCGCCGGCTGCGTGGCGGCCGAGAAGAGACCGCCGGTCAGCAGTGCTGCGGCCAGCACACGAGGACACCTGGCCATATGCTCCGATCTTATGTCAGCCGCTCGCGGAAATGCGCCTTCCAGCTGTCGGGAAATGCGGCGATCCGCAGCGCCCGCCGGATGAGCGCCACATCGCCGCGGTCGTACCGTTTCGCGGTGTACAGGCGTGTCACGTCGGCCACGCTGACCGATTCCGGATCCGCGACGAGCGGAATGACGGCATCGCCCGCGCCGACGTCCCCTTCGCGCTCGACCGCGAGATAAAAGCCGGTCCGGCCGCTGGCGAGGAACTGCTTGACGATCGTGTTGGACTGAAAGCGGATCCCGAGCTTGTAGCACGGCAGGCGCGGCTGCGTGACGACGACGTGCGCGGAGCCGATTTCGAAACGGTCACCCAGATGAACCGACGTTTCGTCCAGCCCGTCGGTGGTGAAGTTCTCGCCGAAGATCGCGACCGGCAGGTCGCGGCCGTCGAGCTCGCCGGTCCACCAGCGGTAGTGTTCGTGCGGGTAGCAATAGATCGCCTTGTACCGGCCGCCGTGGACACTGAGGTCGGCCTGACGGTCTCCGTCCAGATTCAACGTCCGAACCGCGACCCGGCCGGCGACCGGCGCTTTGACGATCCCGGTGGTGACGGTCTCGCCTCGCCACGTGACATCGCGCGGCAGGCCGACGTTGACCGAGACGACCTTCATCGGCTCAGCAGCCGAAACCCCAGGAGGCCCCACCGCTGGGAGAGCCGATCCAGCGGATCGGCGTCGACGCGCTTCTCGTAGCCGCCGAAGATCTCGAGCACACCGGACCGGCCGGTGATGCGGACGCCGGCTTCGACTTGCCCGCCCGCCTGTGCGCCGCGTCTGGCCAGTGCTTCGTCGACGGCAAATGCCTGGCCGTGGCCGTGCGCGAACACGCCGATGTGTTCGTTGATCGGGTGACGGATCAGCAGCTGCCCTTCGCCGATCCACGTGTAGTCGACGTAGGAATGCTGCACCGCTCGGCCGCCCTCGAGATCGACATCGACCGTCGTCGTCCCCGCTGTCAGCCGCCGCATCAGGCGGCCGCCGATTTCGTTGTACGCCACCGCGAACGCCTTCGGGCGATCGCTGAGATGGCGCGAGACGTGGTGAAAAATCCCCGCGACCTCGGTGTTCGCGTCGAGCCGCGCCGACGCGAATCCTTCGAGCGTGTAGTTCCCCTGGTTCGGATCGAACGGCCGGTACTCGCTGCCCATCACCGCCTGGTAGTCGACGATGACGCCGAGCCGCCCGACGACGAGATCCGCGATGTCGAACGAGCCGCCAAAGTGCGCGTCCCACGCGAAGCGGTCGTCGATCACGAGGGGCGGCGCCGGAGCCGACGGCAACAGCCGCGCGATCGACATGTGAAAGTCGTAGCGCGTCAGGAACTCGGGCGCGGCGGCCGCGGGCGCGATGATCGGTTGCTGGGACTGGGCGGCGGCGCCGGCGGCGAAGACGAGGGTGAGCAACCACGCGCGAGTCGCAGGCGCCAGCGCCTGCGCCACACCGGACGCTACTGATCCTTCTGACATGCGGCGAGCTTCTCCTCGAGATCGACGATGCGCTGCTCGAGCTCTTCCAGGCGCTTCTTCATCGACGGCAGGTGGCGGAATACCACCGACGCCTTGCGCCAGTCGGCGTGCGCGAACGCCGGCGATCCGGTCACGAAGGCTCCGGCATCGACCGGCTGCAGGACGGCGCTCTTGGCGCCGACGATCGCGTTGTTGCCGACGGTGATGTGCCCGGTCACGCCCGTCTGCCCGGCCATCATCACGTCGTCGCCGATGGTGGTGCTGCCGGCGATTCCGACCTGCGCCGCGAGGAGCACGCGGCGGCCGATGACGACGCCGTGCGCGACGTGCACGAGGTTGTCGATCTTCGTGCCGGCGCTGACGCGCGTTTCGCCGATCGCGGGACGGTCGATCGTCGAGTTGGCGCCGATCTCCACGTCGTCTTCGATGACGACGTCGCCGTGCTGCGGAATCTTCAGATGCGTGCCGTCCTTCTGCCGCGCGAAGCCGTAGCCGTCGCTGCCGAGGACGACGCCGTTGTGCAGCGTGACGCGATCGCCGACCACGACCCGTTCGCGAATCGACGCCTGGGAGTGGAGGACGCAGTCGTCGCCGATTCGCGCGCCCGCGCCGATGACGACGTTCGGGTGCACGATCGTGCGCGCGCCGATCGACGCGCCGGCGCCGATCACCACGAAGGGACCGATCGACGCATCCACCCCGACCGTCGCATCCGCCGCGACAGCGCTCAGCGGATGGACGCCGGCCGGCGGCCGCGTCGGCGGCGTGAAGAGGGAGACGGCATGCGCGAACGCGGAATACGGATCGTCGGTCCGAAGCACGGCGCACGGCGGGCTCGGCGCACCTTTGGCCGCGCCGAGGATCACGGCCGATGCGCGTGTCGTCGCCAGCTGTGGCAGGTAGCGGCTGTTGGCGACGAAGGTGAGATCGCCCGCTTCCGCCGCGTGAATGGCGGCGACGCGGACGATGTCGAGGTCGCCGTCCCCTTCGAGGCGGCACTGTAAACGGTCCGCGATGTCCCGTAGTTTCAAGGCGTTAGCGTCGAGTATATAACACGCGGATCGTTCAGCGCGCCGGGGCGGCGACGCGATCGAAAAAGGCGGCGAGCCGCGGCAGCGCCAGCGCGGTCGACAATGCGGCGACGCGTGCTGCGCGTTGCTCGCGCGGCTGCTGCGCGAGGACGCCGAGCTCAGTGAGCGCCGGCTCCGCCGTGCCGCGCCATGTGATGCGGTCGAGCCCCTGACCCGCGCCGCGCCACGACAGATAGTGGCCGACGACGCGGAACGCAAAGTAGTAGCCGATCACGTTCGGCCCCGGCAGCAGCACGAGCGCCGCGGTCAGGACGACGCCGACGATGTTCGCCAGCAGCCACCGGCGATGATGGCGCCGCGCAGCGACGAGCAGCCGTTGGCGCACCGCGGTCGCCGACCCATCGGTGAGATCGGTCGGGTAAACCAGCGTGGCGAGCGTCACGCTGCGCAGCGACCACAGCGTGCGCTGCTCCGCGATCGACTCGGCGATGCGGCGCACGAACCAGTCGCGCGCACGGGCGACGCGGCCGGACGGTGCCGAGGCGCCGTGCGGCGCCTGCGCCGCCGTGTGCGCGGCGTGACGCCATCGTTCCTGCAGGCGGTCCATGGTGCGACGGACGAAGCCGTCGTCCTTGCGCGGCGCCGCGGCGGACGCCGCTTCGTCTGGCGGTTCGGTATACAGCTCGAAGCGCCCGCATCCGATCGGTACCAGATACACAGTGGCGTCGTTCAATTTACTGCTGCGGCTTCTTGACCTTTTCGATCGGCCTCGTCCCCTGGAGCGTGACCGCCGGCCGGCCGGCCTGTTCCCAGGCGCCGATGATGATCCCGGCGGTCGCCGTGATCGAGTCCGACAGCCTGCGTTCGAGGATGGGACGGACGCCGGCGAAAAACTTCTCGAAGTAGTCGTCGTCGTAGGTGTCCTTGCCGGCGATCGCATCGCGGTCGGCCTTGAGGATTGGATCGACCAACGTGTAGCTCGCGAGCAGCACGTCGAACGCGGCATCACGCGGGTTGGTAATCGGCGTCGGCGGCGCCGGCGTCAACGTCAGGCGCGACGCGAAGCGTTCGATCAGGTCGCGCTCGAAGCGCGCGTGAATCCCGGTGTTGCCGGTCAGCTGACCGTCGAAGTTGTTGCTGGCGTGAAACGGCTGGTGCGCGTCCTGGATGTAGTGCGACGCCACCGCCGAGAACAGCACCACGTCCTCCTGCGCGTACGGTCCGCCGCGCTTGAACCCCTCGAACCCGCGCCGCAGGTTGCCGAATTCCTCCGCTTCGCGCCACGGCAGGCGGCCGATCCGCGTCAATAGTGTGGCGCCGAATTTTTCGAGGGCGGCGCCGTACTCGCGCGGCAGCTCGGCGAACGGATAGGGGCCGAGCTCCTTCATCCCGAAGTCGACGAAGTGATTCGGATCGTCCGGCCATCCGGCGTTGCGCCACACATCGGGATCGGTGACACGCACGACGAGCTCGTCGCGATAGCGCTCGAACAGCGGTTTCAGCTCGGGCGGCAGCAGCTCGATCGCGCGCTTCATGATCAGCTGATGGGCGGCGAATCCCCACGCCGATGCCGGCGCCGGCACGAGCCACACGACGGCGACTGCGATGGCGGCGCCGAGCACTTTTCGCATGCTGATATATTACGGCACTTGGACAACCTGACCCATTCGCTGTTCGGCGCGACGCTCGCGCGCACGCCGCTGGCGCGCGCCGGCCGCGGCACCACCGCGGCGCTGCTGCTCGCGTCGAACGCGCCCGACGTCGACATCCTCGCGACCGCCGGCGGCGCCGTGAAATACCTCGAGTGGCACCGCGGCATGACGCACGGCCCGCTCGGCATCGTCGGCCTGGCGATCGTGTCCGCCGGTCTCGTGTGGATCGGACGGCGGTTTTACGATCGGCGCTGGCCGGCCAAACGCGCGGCGCAGGTGCGCGTCGATCCGGCGCACGCACAGGACGCGTCGTTCGGCATGCTCGTCGTCGTCTCGATGATCGGCGTGCTGCTGCACGTGGTGATGGATCTGCCGACCTCGTATGGCACACGGCTGCTGAGCCCGTTCGACTGGCACTGGTTCGCGGTCGACTGGATGCCGATCGTCGACGTCTACCTGCTGATGGCGCTCGTGATCGGTCTGCTCGGGCGGCCGACGCCGGCGCAGCGGCGCGCCAAGGCGGCGTTCGTGCTGCTGCTGATGGCGACGAACTATGGCGTCCGCGCCGCGGCGCATCACCAGGCGCTGGCGGTGGCGCCGCGCCTCTTCGGTCCGACGCTGCCGCAGCCCTGCGATCCGCCGGCCCCCACGCGCGTCGTCGACTCGTGGCCGCGCGCATCGGCGGCGTCGCCGCCGTCACCGGGAAAACGCTGCCTCGTCGAGATCGTCGCGCTGCCGTCGTTCGTGTCGCCGTTCACGTGGCGGATCGTCGCGCAGATGTCGAACGCCTACGAGATTCATGACATCGATCTGCTCGACCAGCGCTATCGCGAGCCGGAGACCGGCTCCGAGGCGCCGTGGCGCCTCACGCTGCGCTATCCCAACGTCTGGACGCCGGCGGTGCGGCAAGCGGCCGACACGCGTCTCGGCCGCGTGTTCCTGGGATTCTCGCGCATGCCGGCGGCGCGCTCGGCGGTCGACGTCCACGGCGTCACCACCGTCCGATGGACCGACGTCCGCTTCGCCGGCGGCGCCATCGCGCTCGATCAGCCGGCGCCGCGGGCGGTGCCGTTCACGGCCAGCGTCCAGATCGGCGCCGACGGCAAGGTGATCGGGGAAAAGCTCGGTCGCTAGTCTCGACGACCGAAGACGAACGACCAGACACCAAGACCGCGAAGCACATGCCCCGATTCGGAGCGCACATGTCGGTCGCGGGCGGGCTGCCGCGCGCGGTCGATCGCGCGATCGTCCACGGCTGCGACGCGCTGCAGATCTTCGCGAAGAACGCGAGCCAGTGGCGCGGACGCGAGCTGCCGCGCCAGGAGATCCGCGAATTTCGAGCGAAGGTGAAGGCGGCCGGCATCTATCCCGTCGTGTCGCACGGCAGTTATCTCATCAACCTGGCGTCGACCAACGACGAGTTGCGGCGACAGTCGATGACGGCGATGGGCGACGAGCTCGATCGCGCGGAGGCCCTCGGCCTGCTCGGCGTCGTTTTGCATCCAGGCGCGTACACCGTCGGCAACGAAGCCGACGGGTTGACGCTGATCGCCGATGCCCTGCTCGAGCTGCTGCGCGGGCGGCGAGGCAAGACGATGGTGCTGCTCGAAAATACTGCCGGTCAGGGGACGACGCTGGGGGCGACGTTCGAACAGCTCGCGTCAATCATCGCGAAGACCAACGACCACCGGCGCGTCGGCGTCTGCCTCGACACCTGCCATCTGATCGCGTCCGGCTACGATCTCTGCTCGCCCGAAGGCTATGCGGCGACGTTCAATCAGTTCGACCGGGTCGTCGGCTTCGAGCGGCTCAAGGCGTTCCACATGAACGACTCGAAGAAGCCGCTCGGCAGCCGCGTCGATCGTCACGAGCACATCGGCCAGGGGCACCTCGGGCTCGAACCGTTCCGCCGGATCGTCAACGACCGGCGCTTCCGTGAACTCCCGATGCTGCTCGAAACGCCGAAGGCCGAAGGCAAGGCGACCGGCCCGATTACGGTCGATCCCCTGGACGAACGAAATTTGAACGCGCTGCGCGGACTGATGGCGGGACAGGCGGCAGGGCCGGAATAACCAAACCCTGAACGCCGTCTCCTGCCGTCCTGCCCGCCCTGCCCTACTTGCCGGGCCCACCCTCGCCGAACACTTCGGCCTCGAAGCGCCATACCTTCGCCCCCTTCTGCCACGCATCGCGCGGGAGACCGGCCTTCTGACACGTGTGCGCGAGAAAGGCGTCCGCATCCCAGCCCCATTCGGTCGCGACCTGCGGGAGCAGGAGGCCGCGCTGCCAGCCGCGTTCGACGACCAGCCCGTGACGGCCGACGATGACGTCGGCGGCGTCAGTCACCGGTTCGAGCGGACCGAGCAGCGAGATTTCGATGTCGATGGCGTCGAGCTCGTCGGCTGCCATCGGCGGGAACCGCGGGTCGGTGCTGGCCGCTGCGACGGCGCAGCGCGGCACGACCCTGCCGAGCGGCTCGGTCGGCTCGATGTGTCCGATACAGCCCCGCAAATCGCCATCCTTGTGCAGGGTGACGAACGCCCCGCCGGGTTGTGCGAGGACGCCGGCGGCCCCGGGCACATGCGCCGGCGCCGCGCCGACATGCGCCGCAATCGCTTCGCGCGCAAGCTGGAGAAGTAGCTGTCGATCGTGGGCGCTCGTCATAGAATCAACCGCCGAGAACGCAGAGACCGCAAAGCGCCGCTGGCTCAGCGCTCGTGGCGATCTCCGTGGTTAAACGTCCCGAACGCGGCAGCCATGTATCCGACCACCGAGGACTTGTCGCCGGAGACGTCGCCGGAATCGGCATAGTTCAGGACGACGGCATCGGCCGCCCCGGCCGCTCGCGCCGCGCGCATCACCGCGACGGTCGGACCGCCCCCGCAGGCATGATCCGGCGTCGTCTCGAGGGCGTGCTGCAGCCCGTCGGCGTCGAAGCGCGAGACGCAATCGATGACGACGCTGTCGAGTGCGGACGCGGTGGTCGCGTCGTGATAGTGCGACAGGTCGGTGCTCGCGATCAGCAAGGCGCGGCGTCCGCGCAGGGCGGCGGCGAGCGCGATGCCCAACGAGGCGGCGGTTTCGGCCGTCTGATATCCCATCAGCAGCGGCACGATTGGAACGGCCGGAGCCAGACGGCCGACGAACGGAAGCTGCATCTCGAGCGAGTGCTCCCGGGTATGCGCCGATGCCCGTTCGTGCACGATCGGCGTCGCGGCCGCAATCGCGCGCGCGCATGCCGCGTCGATCGGCGCGACGCCGAATGGCGTATCGAATCCGGTCCAGGGCGGCAGCGCGACGCCGTCGAACGGGTCGAAATGCGACGGGCCGACCAGCACGACGACGTCGAACGTGCGCTGGCGCAGGAGACGATAGGCATGGGCGGCGACCGGGCCCGAATACATCAGGCCGGCATGCGGCGCAATCAACGCGACCAGATCGCCGGCGACCTCGCGGCCCGCGCGATCCGCGGCCGTGAGATATCCGTCGACCGCCGCGGCCAGCCCGGCGGCGGTACGGGGATACCAGGTACCCGCCACCGCTGCGTTTCTGACGTTGTTCATCCAGCCAGCCCCGAGTTCCCCGCCTCTAGCTCCTGCCGACCGGCATGCTAGCATTCAGCATGCCCGCCGACTTCAGTCGAGATCAGATCGCCGCCATTGCCGCGCTGGCGCATCTCGAGCTCGACCCGTCCGAACTGGATCTGTTCGCGCGCCAGCTGGGGGACATCCTCGCGTATGCCGAGGTCGTGCAACAGATCGACACGACGGGCGTGCCCCCGACCGCGTCCGTGGTGGTCCAGCACGCCGTGGATCGAGCCGATGAGGTCCGGCCATCGCTCGATCGCGACGAGGTGTTGGCCGGCGCGCCAGACGCCGCCCGGGACGCCGGCTTCTTCAAGGTGCCGCGAGTGATCGGATGACCGACAGAGCGGTGCGCGGTGCGGGCCGCGGCACGATCCGCGAGGTGCGGGGTGCGATCGGATCGCGGGAGCAATCGGCCGCGGAGATCTGCCGCGAGACCCTCGACCACATCGCGTCGATCAACCCGCAGCTCAATGCCTTCAACACGGTGATCGCCGATCGCGCGATGGCGCGCGCGGAGGCGATCGATCGCGAGCCCGAGCGCTGGCGCGACGCGCCGCTGGCCGGCGTTCCGATCGCGGTCAAGGACAATCTCTGCACCCGCGGTATCCGGACCACCGCCTCGTCGCGGATGCTCGAGCATTACGTGCCGGCCTACGATGCCACCGTCGTCGCGCGACTGGAGCAGGCCGGCGCCATCATGGTCGGCAAGACCAACTGCGACGAGTTCGCGATGGGATCGTCGAACGAGAACTCGGCGTTCGGCCCGGTGCGCAATCCGTGGGCGCTCGATCGCATTCCCGGCGGCACGAGCGGCGGATCCGCGGCCGCGGTCGCCGCGCGGCTGACGCCGATGGCGCTCGGCTCCGATACGGGCGGGTCCATCCGCCAGCCGGCGGCGCTCTGCGGCGTGGTCGGCCTCAAGCCGACCTATGGCCGCGTGTCACGTTACGGCCTGATCGCGCACGCCTCCTCGCTCGACCAGATCGGGCCGCTGACGCGGACGGCGTACGACGCCGCCGTCACCCTCGGCGTCCTCGCCGGCGCCGACGCCGCGGACGCGACGAGCGCGGCCGACGCCGTCCCCGATTACACGGCGGCGCTGACCGGCGAGGTGCGCGGCGTGCGCATCGGCGTGCCGCGGGCGCTGCTCGAGGGGATCGACGCCGAGGTGTCGGCCGCGATCGACGCTGCGCTGGCGGTGCTCGAAGCGCGCGGCGCGGCCATCGTCGACGTCGATCTGCCGCACGCGCGTTTCGCGACGCCGGTCTATTACCTCGTCTCCACCGCCGAAGCGAGCTCGAACCTGGCGCGCTACGACGGCGTCCGCTACGGCTTTCGCGCCAAGGCCGACACGCTGCGCGACATGTACGCGAGGACGCGCGCGGAGGGGTTCGGTCCCGAAGTCAAACGCCGGATCATGCTCGGCACCTACGTCCTGAGCGCCGGCTATTACGACGCCTACTACCTGAAGGCGCAGCAGGTCCGCACCCTGATCCTGCGCGACTACGATGAGGCCTTCGCCAAGGTCGACGTCGTGGCGATGCCGACGAGTCCGACGCCGGCGGTGAAAATCGGCGAGCGCGTGGCCGATCCGGTGCAGATGTACCTCATGGACATCTTCACCGTCAGCGCCAACCTGTCGGGGCTGCCGGCGATCAGCGTGCCGTGCGGTTTCACCGCCGCGCCTGGCGCGCCGACGCTCGCGAACCAGCCGCCGGGGGACGGGCGGCTGCCGATCGGGCTTCAACTGATGGGACGCCGCTTCGACGAGGCGGCGCTGCTGCGCGTCGCCGATGCCTACGAACGCGATACCGAATGGTCGAAACAGCCGCCACCACTGACGATCCCGAACCGCTGAGACCGGCCGACTGGACGACGTTCAGCGACGAGAAGCTGCTCGAGGTGCGCATGTGCGATCTCGGGTTGACGATCGCCGGGACCGAGTTGGAGGGGCGCATCGCGCAGCTCAACGCCGAGCTCGAGGCGCGCGGCCTGCTGTTCCGGCCGCACTACTGGCTGTCGGACGAGTGGTTCACGCCGGACGGCGTGCCGGGGATCGCGATCCCGTTCTACCTGGCGCACCCGCGGCTGGCGAAGCTCGAACGGGCCGAGATGCTCGAGGTCGAAGGCGGCGATCCGGAATCGTGCCTGCGCATCCTGCGGCACGAGGCCGGGCACGCGATCGACAACGCCTACCAGCTGCAGCGGCGGCCGACGCGGCGCCGGCTGTTCGGCGATCCGAACACCGAGTATCCCGAGTACTACACGCCGAAGCCGTACAGCAAGAGCTTCGTGCAGCATCTCGATCACTGGTACGCGCAAAGCCATCCCGACGAGGATTTCGCCGAGACCTTCGCGGTGTGGATGGATCCGCAGTCGTTGTGGCCGACGCGCTACGCCGGCTGGCCGGCGCAGCGCAAGCTGGAGTACATGGACCGGCTGATGCGCGAGCTCGCGACCGTACGGCCGCGCGTCAAGTCGAAGCGCCAGGTCGATCCGCTGCCGCGGCTGAAGAAGACGCTCGGCGAGCACTATCGCAAGAAGCGCGAGCACTACGGCCTCGACCATCCCGACTTCTACGAGAGCGACCTGCGCAACATGTTCTCGGATGCACCGCAGTACGCCAAGCATCTCTCGGCGGCGCGCTTCGTCCGCCGCATCCGCAAGGAGGTGCGCGGCACGGTCGCCAGCTTCACCGACAGCTACCAGTACACGATCGATCAGCTGCTCGAGAAAATCATCGAGCGGTGCCGCGAGCTCAACCTGCGCCTCACCGACACCGAGGACGCGACCAAAATCGACTTCATGGTCTTCCTGACAGTCCAGACGATGAATTACCTGCACAGCGGCAGGCACCGGGTCGCGCTGTGAGCGCGAAGCTGCGCGTCCTCGCGCTCGTCCACCGCCACCTGATTCCGCCCGACAAGATCGAGGAGGGGACCGACACCGTGTCGGCGCCGTGGCGCACGGAGTACGACGTCATCTCGACGCTGACCGGGCTGGGGCACGAGGTCAAGGCGCTCGGGGTCCACGACGATCTCGGCGAGATTCGACGCCTCGCGACCGAATGGAAGCCGCACATCGCCTTCAACCTGCTCGAGGGGTTCGACGACATCACCATCTTCGACCAGAACGTGGTCTCGCACCTCGAGCTGCTCAAGCTGCCGTACACCGGCTGCAATCCGCGCGGCCTGCTGCTGGCGCGCGACAAGTCGCTGTCGAAGAAGCTGCTCGCCTATCACCGCATTTCGGTGCCCGAGTTCGAGGTCGTGCGGATCGGCCGTCCGATCCGGCGGCCGAAGCGGCTGTCGTTCCCGTTGATGGTCAAGTCGCTGACGCAGGAGGCCTCGATCGGCATCTCGCAGGCGTCGGTGGTCGACACCGACGAGAAGCTGCGGGAGCGCGTCGCCTTCATCCACGACAGCATCGGCACCGCCGCGATCGTCGAGCAGTACATCGAGGGGCGCGAGATCTACGTCGGCATCCTCGGCAACCAGACGCTGCAGGCGATGCCGGTGTGGGAGCTGTTCTTCACCAACATGCCGGACGGCGCCAAGCGGATCGCGACCGATCGCGTGAAGTGGAGCGTCAAGTACCAGAAGAAATACGGGATCGACAGCGGCCCCGCGCACGATCTGCCCGACGGCAAGGCCGAGCAGATCCAGCATCTCTGCAAGCGCGCCTATCGCGCGCTGGAGTTGAGCGGCTACGCCCGCGTCGATCTCCGGCTCGACGGGGCCGGCAATGCGTGGGTGATCGAAGCGAACCCGAACCCGCAGATTGCGCGCGGCGAGGACTTCGCCGCGTCGGCGGCCAAGGCCGGCATGAGTTACGAAGGGGTCATCCAGCGCATCACCAACCTCGGCATGCGCTGGCAGCCGGAGAGCTTTGCGTAGGATTCTGGGCTGGGCGCCAGGCGCTAGCCGATCATGGATGCGTGACGAGCGTCGGACGTGACGAGCGCACGATCGCCCAGACGCACAACGCGACGAACGCGAACGGCAGCAGCGGGATCATCACCGCGCACAATACCGCGGCGAATGCGACCAGCAGGGCGCCGCCGACCGCCAGCAGCACGAACGGCAGCGCCACCAGCAGCACCAGCGACTTGAGCACGACGCGCAGCAGCAGGAAGGGAACGATCAGCAGCGCGAACGGGAGCAGCAGCAGGCCGAACAGGAGACCGAACGCGATCCGGAACGGCAGCGTGAGCAGGAAGAACATCGGTTGATCCCTCCAGGGTCGGCGCGGGGCCGCCCCGTCAGGATCATTTACGTGCGGCGGCCTCGAGGAGTTCCGGCGTGTGCAGTTGGTCGACCTTCTGGCGGCCGATCCCGGGCGCGAAATAAGCCATCGGCTGGTGGCTGATCCGTTCGTCGAGGCTCTTGACCACCGTGGCTTTTCCGCCCGCCGTCTTCTTCGTCTTGGTAAAACCGAACAGGACGCAGAAGCCGATGAAGAGAAAGAGCACGAACCCGGTGCTCGACAGGATGCCCTGCAGGGTGCCGACCGCAATCTGAATCGCGTCGGCGTTCACAGGTCCGCCTCGTCCAGAGGCTTCGCGGGCGGCACGTCGTAGTAGACCAGGCCGCGTTTCACTTCTTCCATCGCGACGCGCTCGGCCTTGTGCGGGACCGGCACTTCCTCGCCGAGCCGCGGCTGGGCGCCGCGCCGCAGCTGCTTGGCGCGCAGGGCGGCGACGTCCACGAACAGGAAACGGCTCTGGATCGGCGGCAGCGGGTCTGCCGGAATCTTGGGCGTATCAGCAGGCTGTTGAAGCGGTGAGGGTTCGTCCATGGTCGGATTCAGGTTAGCACGTGGACGGGAGGGGCGGGAAGGGCTGCCGCCCGTCCCGCCCCCGATGTCTTACGCCGCGACGTCGACTTTGATGGAGCGCGGCTTCGCTTCGTCGCGCAGCGGCAGCCTCACCGTGAGGACGCCGTCCTTGTAGTCGGCCGACACCCGGTTCGGGTCGACGGTCTGGGGCAGCGAGAAGCTGCGCGTGAAGGTGCCGTAACGCCGTTCGACGTGGTGGAACTGCTCCTCCTTGACGTCGGTCGCCACCTTCTTCTCGCCCGTGATCGTCAGCACGAAGTTCTCGATGTGGATGTCGATGTCTTCGCGCGTCATGTCGGGCAGTTCCGCCTTGAGCACGAGCTCGTGATCGCCGGTCTGATAGATGTCGACCGGCGGCATCCAGGTCGTGCTCGGCGCGGTGAACCCGAAGTCGCGAAACGGATCCCAACGAACAATGGCCATGACGTTCTCCTCTTGTTGATTGTGAATGGTCCTTTGTTGATCGTTACTTGGTCTCGGCGTATTCCGCGTCGACCACCTCTGCATCCTTGACGTTGGATTGGCCGGCACCCTGAGAACCTTGAGAACCCTGAGCACCCTGAGAACCTTGAGAACCCTGAGCACCCTGAGAACCCTGAGCACCCCCAGAACCCTGAGCACCCTGCGCCTTATAAAGCTCCTCCGCCATCGCGTGCGACAGGCGCTGCAGATCCTCGGTCGCTTTCCTGATCGCACCGAGATCCTCGGTCTGCGACACCTTGCGGAGGTCCGCAATCGCCGCTTCGATCTTCGAGAGCTCGCCGACCGCGACCTTCTCGCGGTTCTCGTTGACCGTCTTCTCCACCTGGTATCCCAGCGAGTCGGCCTGGTTGCGCGCGTCAATCAGATCGCGGCGCGCCTGGTCCTCCGACGCGTGGCTCTGCGCTTCCTTCACCATCCGGTCAACATCGTCTTTCGACAGGCCGCTCGATCCGCTGATGGTGATCTTCTGCTCCTTGCCCGTCGCCATGTCCTTCGCGGCGACGTTGACGATGCCGTTGGCGTCGATGTCGAACGCGACCTCGACCTGCGGCACGCCGCGCGGCGCCGACGGCAGACCCACGAGCTGGAAGCGGCCCAGGGTGCGGTTGTCCCGCGCCAGCGGGCGCTCGCCCTGCAGCACGTGGACCTCGACGTTGGTCTGGTTGTCGGTCGCGGTCGAGAAGATCTCGCTCTTGCGCGTCGGGATCGTGGTGTTGCGCCCGATCAGCGTCGTCATCACGCCGCCGAGGGTCTCGATGCCGAGTGACAGCGGCGTCACGTCGAGCAGCAGGAGATCCTTGACCTCGCCCGAGAGCACCCCGCCCTGCGCCGCGGCACCGACCGCGACCACTTCATCCGGATTCACGCCCTTGTGCGGTTCCTTGCCGAAGAAGTCGCGCACGAGCTGCTGCACTTTCGGCATCCGGGTCGAGCCGCCGACCAGCACGATCTCGTCGATCGCCGACGGTTCGACGCCCGCGTCCGCCAGCGCCTGCTTGACCGGCGCCATCGTCCGCTGCAACAGGTCGTCGACCAGCTGTTCGAGCTTGGCCCGCGTCAGCTTGACCTGCATGTGCTTCGGCCCGGTCGCATCGGCGGTGACGAACGGGAGGTTGATCTCCGTCTCCATCGCGGTCGAGAGCTCGATCTTGGCCTTCTCGGCGCCTTCCTTCAGGCGTTGGAGCGCCATGCGATCCTTCGACAGGTCGACCCCTTCCGCCTTCTTGAACTCGGCCACGAGCCACTCGATGATCCGATCGTCGAGGTCGTCGCCGCCGAGATGCGTGTCGCCGTTGGTCGCCTTCACTTCGACCACGCCTTCACCCACTTCAAGCACCGAGATGTCGAAGGTGCCGCCGCCGAAATCGTAGACGGCGATCGTCTCGTCCTTCTTCTTGTCGAGGCCGTAGGCGAGCGCCGCCGCGGTCGGCTCGTTGATGATGCGCGAGACGTTCAGGCCGGCGATGCGGCCGGCATCCTTGGTGGCCTGGCGCTGCGCGTCGTTGAAGTACGCCGGCACGGTGATGACCGCGTCGGTCACTTTTTCGCCGAGGTAGTCCTCCGCCGCCTGCTTCAGCTTCTGCAGAATCATCGCGGAGACTTCCGGCGGCGACTGCTTCTTGTCGCGCGCATTTACCCAGGCATCGCCGTTATCGGCGCGCACGATCTTGTAGGGCACCCGCGACGCTTCGCTGGTGACCTCGTCGAACTTGCGCCCCATGAAGCGCTTGATCGAGAAGACCGTATTCTCGGGGTTGGTCACGGCCTGCCGCTTCGCGACCTGGCCGACCAGCCGCTCGCCGTCCTTGGTGAACGCGACGACTGACGGGGTCGTCCGGGCGCCCTCCTGGTTGACGATGACGGTGGGCTGCCCGCCTTCCATGACCGCGACGACCGAGTTGGTCGTGCCGAGGTCGATTCCAATCACTTTTCCGGGCATAGGTTCTGTCCTCGTTTCGTTTAGCATTCTGAGCTGAGAGGAGTCTACGACGGATATGAGTGCATGTCAAGCATCATATCTTAGTGTTCAATACTCATATACAGCTGATTGGTTCAAGCCCATTAGTTATGCGATCATGCGGCATGCGTCCCCGTGTGCACGCCATCGCCTTTCCGTCGGAAATCGGTGATTTCGCCGCTGAGGCCCGGCAGGTCTTTCTCGAGCTCGGCCGCACGTTCGGCTCGGAATCGCTCGCTGGCGAGTGCGCGCCCGCCCTCGACGTCTACGAGACCGACGACACCCTGGAGATCACCGTCGATCTGCCCGGCGTCGACCGGGCCGCGGTTCGCGTCATCGGCAAGGGGGACGCGGTGCTGATTGCCGGCGAGAAGTCGGCGCGCCGCGCCCGCCGCGAATCGAGCTTCCACCTGGTCGAGCGCGGCTACGGCCGCTTTGCGCGCGTCGTCCGTCTCGGACGCGCCTGCGACACGTCGAAGGCCCGCGCCGCGCTCGCCGACGGCGAGCTGCGGATCTCCATTCCGAAAATTGCGGAGCGACGGGGACGTGCGATCTCGATCACCGTCAATGGCTGATGGCATATGGTTGATGGTCTGTGCGACCATCGTCCATCGCCCGCGTCCATTGCCGATCGTCCCTATGCCATTAGCCATCAGCCATCAGCCATGATCCGTCTCTTGTTCATCGGAGACATCGTCGGCAAGCCGGGCCGCGAGCTGGTACGTCGCGGACTCGCCGGCATCGTCGACTTTCACCGCATCGACCTGGTGATCGCCAACGCCGAGAACTCCGCGGCCGGATTCGGCATCACGCGCGAGATCGGCGATCAGCTGCTCGACTGGGGCGTCGACGTGATGACGTCGGGCAATCACATCTGGGACAAGAAGGAAGCGCTCGACTACATCGGCGCCGAATCGCGGCTGCTGCGGCCGGCCAACTATCCGGCGGGCGCGCCCGGCAACGGCAGCTATCTCGCGCGCACGCGCGACGGCCGCTCCGTGGGCGTGGTCAACGTGATGGGGCGCGTGTTCATGATTCCGATCGACGATCCGTTCGCCGTCGTGCTGCGCGAGATCGAGGCGCTGAAGGAGCGCACGCGGATCGTGTTCGTCGATTTTCACGCGGAGGCGACGTCGGAAAAGATCGCGATGGGCTGGCATCTCGACGGCAAGGTGACGGCGGTGGTCGGTACGCACACGCACGTGCAGACCGCCGACGAGCGCATCCTGCCGAAAGGCACCGCCTACCTCACCGACGTCGGCATGACCGGGCCGCACGATTCGATCATCGGCGTCGACACCCACGCGGCGCTCGGGCGCTTCCTGACCGGGCTGCCGGCGCGCTTCGAGACCGCGACCGAGAACCCGCGGCTGAACGCGGTCATCGTCGAAGCCGACGAGCAGACCGGCCGCGCCACCGACATCGAACGACTGAGCCTGAGCGCGGACGACATCCAGCAGCTCGCGGAGCTTGCCGATGACCGACCTGTTCGATCTTCCGTTTGAGGACGACGATCCGGTAGTCGTTCGTCGTGAGTCATTGGTCGTCGGTCCCGAACCGGGACCAGCCGCTCACGACCCACGACCAGCGGTTAACGACCAGGTCCCTGTGGTCTCGCCGAGCCGCGAGGCCGCGGCGGCTGGCCTCAAGCCCCCCGCGCCCAGCCCCCGAACCCGCCGCGTGTTCAGCGTGACGGAGCTGACCGTCGGCATCCGCGATCTGCTCGAGGGTGAATTCGCCGAGATCTGGGTGGAGGGCGAGCTCTCGAACTGCCGCGTCTGGAACACCGGACATCTGTATTTCACGCTGAAGGACGGCGCGTCGCAGATCAAAGGCGTGATCTTCCGATCGGCGCTGCGCTACCTGAAGTTCAAGCCGGCCGACGGCCTGCGCGTCGTCGCGCGCGGCCGCGTCTCCGTCTACGAGCCGAAGGGGGAATATCAGCTCGTCTGCGAGCACCTCGAGCCGCACGGCCTCGGCGCGCTGCAGCTCGCCTTCGATCAATTGAAGAAGCGGCTGCAGGAGGAAGGGCTGTTCGACAGCGCGCGCAAGCGGCCGCTGCCTTCGCTGCCGCGCAAGATCGGGATCGTGACGTCGCTCGACGGCGCCGCGATCCGCGACATCATCAAGGTGCTGCGCCGGCGCTACGCCAACGCCCACCTGGTGATCTGCCCCGCCCGCGTCCAGGGGGAAGACGCCGCGCCGGAGATTGCCCGCGCGCTGCGCCAGATTGCGCGCGTGCCGGGGGTCGACGTCGTGATCGTCGGCCGCGGCGGCGGATCGATCGAGGATCTGTGGGCGTTCAACGAGGAGGTCGTGGCGCGGGCGATCGCGCGCGTGCCGGTGCCGGTGATCTCCGCCGTCGGCCACGAGACGGACGTCACGATTGCCGACTTTGTGGCGGACGTGCGCGCCCCGACGCCGTCGGCGGCGGCGGAGCTGGTCGTCGCCGCGAAGGATCAGTTCTGCGGCCGGATCGATCGTCTGCACGATCGCCTGCGCGCGGCGGCGCGCGCCCGGGTGCAGGGATTGAGCCGCCGCGTCCACATGGTCGACGGCCGGCCGGCATTCGCCGGCTTCCGCGGCCGGGTGACGATGCGCGGCCGGCACGCGGCCGAACTGTCGCACGCGCTCGCCCGCATTCTGCGCGCCGGGCTCGCGACCCGCGAACGCCGGCGCCTGCAACTCGAACGTCAGCTCGCCACCTTCGACGCCGGCCGCCGCCTCGCCAGCATCCGCACGCGTCTGGTCGCGGCCGGCGGCCGGCTCGAAAACGCGGTGCGCCGGCGCCAGCATCGCGCCGCGGCGCAGCTCGGCAACGTCGCCGGCCGGCTCGACACGCTCAGCCCGCTCGCGGTGCTCGGACGCGGCTATGCGGTCGCGTGGAACGCCGACCGCACCGCCATCCTGCGGGACGCGGCGACGCTGACGCCGGGCGACACCATTCATGTGACCTTGAGCCGCGGCGCAATTGACGCTAAGGTGACGAAAGCCGAATGACCGACACCTCCATCAAAGACTTCGAGGGCGCGATTGGCGAGCTCGAGACGATCGTCAAGAAGCTCGAGGAAGGGGACCTGGCGCTCGAGCAGTCGCTCGCCCTCTACGAGCGCGGCGTCCAGCTCTCGCGCTTCTGCCACGCGCAGCTCGAGCAGGCCGAACGCCGCATCGAGATCCTGAACGAGCGCGGTGAGCTGAAGCCGGCGCCGGCGTCGTTTGCCGCCGAGGATGCTGAACGCGGTTGATGTCGTGACCGCCGATACACTCGCCGCGTTTCTCGAGCGGGCGCGCGCGCAGGTCGACGAGCAGCTCGAACGGTATCTGCCCTCGCCGCCGGCCTGCCCCGCCATCATAGCCGAAGCGATGCGCTACAGCGTGTTCGCCGGCGGCAAACGCCTGCGGCCGATGCTCACGCTGGCCGCGGCGGCCGCTGTCGACGAATCACACCGCGATCGCGCGCTCCCCGTCGCGTGCGCCATCGAATTGATCCACACCTACTCCCTGATTCACGACGACCTGCCGGCGATGGACGACGACACGCTGCGGCGCGGACGGCCGACGCTGCACGTCGTCTACGGCGACGGCATCGCCATCCTCGCGGGCGACGGCTTGCATGCGGAAGCGTTCACGCTGCTGGCGCGCGAGCCGGTGTCCGACGATGCCGGCGTCAACCGGCGCAAGCTGCGGGTGATTCGCACCGTCGGCGATGCCGCCGGCGCCGCCGGCATGGTGGGCGGCCAGGCGATCGATCTCCAGGCTGCCGGACAGGCCCCCGGACACGCGGTGACCCTCGACGCCGACGCCGTCCGTCACATGCACGCGCTCAAGACCGGGGCGCTGATCCGCGCGTCGGCGGTCAGCGGCGCGATCATGGCCGGCGCCGACGAGACGACGATCGCCGCGATCGACGCCTACGCCGGCGACGTCGGCCTGGCGTTTCAGATCGTCGACGACATCCTGGACGTCGAGGGCGATCCGGCGTCGCTCGGCAAGACCGCCGGCAAGGACGCGGCGTCGGCGAAGCCCACGTACCCGGCGCTGTTCGGCCTCGACCGCTCGCGCACCCTTGCCGCCGACTGCCTGCGGCGCGCGCACGCCGCGCTCGAAACCGCGGGCATCACCAAGAGCCTGCTCGGCGGGATCGCCGATTGGGTCGTGGCACGTAAGAGCTGATTCGATGCGCCGCTTCAATACCAAGGACACAAGGGACACGAAGGATCACAACCAAAGGGTTTTCCCTTGGTGTCCTTCGTGTCCTCTGTGTTGATTCAGTGCCCGCTCCGAAAACCCGGCTCGATGTAGCGCTGGTCGACCTCGGGCTCGCGCCCTCGCGTGAGCGGGCGCGCGCCCTGATCCTCGCCGGACAGGTGACGATCGAGGGGCAGGTCGTGTCGAAGGCGGGCGCCCCCGTCAAGGCCGGTGCCCGCGTCGAGCTCGCGGTCCCCGATCATCCCTACGTCGGACGCGGCGGCGTCAAGCTCGCCGGCGCGCTCGACGCGTTCGCCGTGGACCCGCGCGGCCGGCGCGCGCTCGATGTCGGCGCCTCGACCGGCGGCTTCACCGACGTCCTGCTGCAGCGCGGCGCGGTCAGCGTGATCGCGGTCGACGTCGGCCGCGGCCAGTTGGACTGGAAGCTGCGCTCCGACTCGCGCGTGCTCGTGCGCGATGGCGTCAACGCCCGCGCGCTGACGCCGGACGATGTGCCGCATCCGGTCAGCCTGGTGACGATCGACGTCGCCTTCATTTCGCTGCGGCACATTCTGCCGGCGCTGCCGCCGTTTCTCGATCCGGCGGCCGACATCGTCGCGCTGGTGAAACCGCAGTTCGAGGCCGGCCGCGACGAAGTCGGCAAGCACGGGCTCGTCTCCGACCCACTCGTGCACGAGGCGGTGATTGCGCGCGTGACCGAGGCGGCCGCGGCGTGCGGTTTGACCCGGCTGGCGATGGTGCCCTCTGCGATCACCGGCGCGACCGGCAACCAGGAATTCTTTCTCCACCTCCGTGCCGCAGCCTGAACCGATCGTCGTGCTCGGCGCCGGCGCGATCGGCAGCGTCTACGCCGTCAAGCTCGCGGCGCGCCATCGCGTGACCGTCGTCGCCCGTCCCGATCACGTCGATGCGATCCGCGCGGGCGGCCTGCGCCTGGTCGGGCGCGAAACCGTCACCGCGCGGGTCGATGCGGTCACGCAGATCGAGACGATCGCGCCTGGCACGATCATTTTGCTGACGACGAAGGTGAACGCCACCGCGGCGGCACTCACCCCGATCGCGCACCTCGTGCGGCAGGACACGATCATCGTGTGCGTGCAGAACGGGCTGGACAGCGAAGGGATTGCGCGGCGCGCGGTCGGCGGACGCGGCGTCGTGCTGCGCGCGATCACCCAGTTCGGCGCGATCTTCGAGTCCCCGGGAATCGTCAACTACACCGCGGCCGGTCACACCCTCCTGGAGGACGGACCGCACAGTGCGTCGGTCGCCGCAGTGCTGGCGGCGGCCGGACTCGAGGGGCGCGTCTCGCCGGACATCCGCACCGAGATCTGGCGCAAGCTGATCTTCAACTGCGTGATCAACCCGCTCACCGCGATCACCGGCACCGAGGTCCGCGGCATCGCCGATCCGCGGCTCGATCCGGTCAAGCAGCTGGTGATCGACGAGTGCCTCGCGGTCGCGCGCAGCGAAGGGATCGCATTCGAGATCGATTTCCTCGCCGCCATCACCGACATCTTCGCGGCGTCGCGGACGATCGCGTCGATGCGCCAGGACCTGATGCGCGGCCGGCCGACCGAGATCGATCACATGAACGGCGCGGTCGCGGATCTCGGCCGCCGCGCCGGCATCGCCTGCCCGGTCAACGCCGCCCTGACGGCCATCATCAGAGCCATGGATCGTTGTACGATGGCGCCATGACCCGCGTCGGCATCGTCGCCAAGTCGCACCTGCGCGAGGCGATCCCGCATCTCATCGCCATCGAATCGTGGCTCGCCGCACGCGGCCATGAGACCGTGTTCGAGACCGCCACCGCGGCGCTGATGCCGCAGGCGCCAGGGCGCCAGATCGCCGACAAGCCGGCGCTGGTGGCGCGCGTCGATCTGCTGCTGGTGCTCGGGGGCGACGGGACGCTGTTGTCGGTGGCCGACTGTGCCGCCACCGCGGATGTCGACGTGCCGATCCTCGGCGTCAACTTCGGCGGCCTCGGGTTCCTGACCGAAGCGACCTTACCCGAGCTCTATCCGTCGCTCGACGCGGCGCTCGCCGGATCCGTGCGCGTCGAGCAGCGCATGATGCTGCGCGCGGCGACGCTGCGCGGCGGCAAGGCGCTGCCGGATCACCTCGCGCTCAACGACGTCGTCATCACCAAGGCGGCGCGGGCGCGGATGACCGATCTGTCCGTGTTCGTCGGCGACGAGTTCGTCACCCACGTCAAGGCCGACGGCCTGATCGTCGCGACGCCAACCGGATCGACCGCCTACAATCTCGCCGCCGGCGGACCGATCGTCCAGCCGGTTGTCGACGCGATTGTGCTGACCCCGATTGCGCCGCACATGCTGACCAACCGCCCGATCGTCATTCCCGCCTCGTCGCTGGTCCGGGTGCGGCCGCTGATGACCGAGCGCGACGAGATTTACGTGACGTTCGACGGCCAGGCCGGCTATCAGCTCGAAGCGGGGGACGAAGTGCAGATCCGCTGCGCCGAACGCCGGGTCCGCCTGCTCCGCTTCTCGCCGCGCAGCTACTTCGACGTGCTGCGGCAGAAGTTGAAGTGGAACGAGCGGTAGCCGTTCGGCGGCGTGATCCGCTCTTACTTCATCGTCAGCAGCGCGGCCATCGAGTCGATCCCTTCCCAGAGATTCTTGATCCGCAGGTTCTCGTTGGCGCCGTGCTGATTGTTGTCGAAGTTGACGATCGACAACCCGAACGTCGGCACCTTGAGCACGTCGGTAAACACGTAGAACGGCGCGCTGCCGCCGATCGTCGGCAGTCTGACGATCGGGCCGCCGGCCGCGTCGGACAGCGCCGCCGCGATCGCGTTGGCGAGCGGCAGCTCCATCGACGTCCGTCCCGCGGGATAGCCGCCGCTCCGCGTCACCTGCGCCATCCACGGATGCGCCACGCGCAGCGCCGCGTCCGGCTCCTGGTCGACGATGAAGAAGCCCTGCTTGCGGACGTGCGCGACGAGGCGGTCGAACTGCCTGCTGGGATCGATCGCCTTCACCAGACGCAGATCCAGCTTGGCGCTCGCCGACGCCGGGATGATCGTGCGCCCTTGTCCGCCAACGCCGCCGCCCGCGTCCAGCGCGTTGATGTTCAGCGTCGGCAGGTTGTGTCGCCGCTCGAGGCGCTCCGCCGGATTCTCGGAGCGCGAGAAGCCGAACGCCTGCATCAAGGTCGGCTCGACGTCCGGGATCTCGTC